>JAZTYY010000015.1:0-3935 GCA_045637205.1 Eubacteriales bacterium
AAATCAAAATTTGAACATTTTCGGGAGGATGATATCCTCCCCTACAGAGTTTGTTCTAATTTTATTGGTATTGCCGCGAAGCCCTATAAAAGTTTTTTGCTTACTTTTTTTCAAAAAAGTAAGCGACAAATCAAAATTTGATATATTTAATAAACCTTTTTCATATATTATCCCTCATTTCATTAAAAATATTTACCAAATGTCAAAAAAATGTCAAAAAAACATTTACAATATTGAAAAAATATGATATACTAACTATGTATGAAGTGGCTTAGTGCCACAAATAGTAAAGTACAAAAATCTTTTAAAAAGAGGTAACAAATATGGCAAACAAAGTTTTAGTTGAAACTTCTGCAAGACACCTTCACTTGTCTCAGAGCACAATCGAAACACTTTTTGGCGCAGGTCACCAGCTTACAAAGAAGAAAGATCTTTCTCAGCCCGGTCAGTACGCTTGCGAAGAAAAGGTTGAGGTTGTCGGTCCTAAGGGCTCTCTTAAGATGAGCGTTCTCGGTCCTGCTCGAAACGCAGATCAGGTTGAAATTTCTCTCACAGATGCTCGTTCAATCGGCGTTGTGGCTCCCGTTAGAGAATCAGGTGACATCGCAAACAGCGGCGCTTGCATTCTTCGTGGCCCCATGGGTGAGGTTGAAATCGCACAGGGTGTTATCGCTGCAAAGCGTCACATCCACTTGACACCCGCAGATGCTGAAGCATTCGGTGTTGCTGACAAGCAGATCGTAAAGGTTAAGCTTGACACTCCTCGTGCACTTATTTTTGATGACGTTGTTGTTCGTGTAAGCCCCAGCTTTGCTGCTGCTATGCACATTGACACAGACGAATCAAATGCTGCAGGTTGCGCAGGTGTTGTATACGGCGAAATCCTTGCATAATTAAACAAAACAACAATTAAACTTATTACATAAGGAGTAAAAGAAAATGAGCAAAGAATTTACATGCGAATACGCAATGAGCCGCGAGGTTGAAGAAATGTGCGTAGTTGCTAAGGGCCCTAAGCACGGTCCTGCTCCCATTCACGAAGAAGGCAAGTGGGTAGAAGCAAAACAGATCAGTGACATCTCCGCATACACACACGGTGTGGGTTGGTGTGCACCTCAGCAGGGAGCTTGCAAGCTTTCCCTTAACGTTAAGAACGGTATTATCGAAGAAGCACTTGTTGAAACAATCGGCTGCTCCGGTATGACACACTCCGCAGCGATGGCTGCTGAAATTCTCCCCGGTAAGACTCTCCTTGAAGCACTTAACACAGACCTTGTTTGTGATGCTATCAACACAGCCATGAGAGAGCTCTTCCTCCAGATCGTTTACGGTCGTTCACAGTCTGCTTTCTCTGAAGGCGGTCTTGTAATCGGCGCAGGTATGGAAGACCTTGGTAAGGGTGAACGTTCCATGGTTGGTACTATGTACGGCACAAAGGCAAAGGGCGTTAGATACCTTGAAATGACAGAGGGCTACTGCACAAGAATGGCTCTTGACGAAAACAACGAAGTTATCGGCTATGAATTCGTATCTCTTGGTAAGATGACAGACTTCATTAAGAAGGGCATCGAACCCAACGAAGCATACGAAAAGGCTAAAGGCACATACGGAAGATTCAATGATGCTGTTAAGTACATTGACCCCCGTAAAGAATAATAAGGAGGTATCGTACAATGGCAAAATTTGAAGGTTACGAAAGACGTGAGGCGAAGATCCTCGCGGCTCTTAAAGAATACGGAATCAACTCCATCGACGAATGTAAGGAAATCTGTGACGCATACGGCATCGACCCCTACAAGATCGTTGAAGAAACACAGCCCATCTGCTTCGAAAACGCAAAGTGGGCATATACAGTAGGTGCAGCAATCGCAATTAAGAAGGGTTGCACAAAGGCATCTGACGCAGCAGCAGCTATCGGTATCGGACTTCAGTCCTTCTGTATCCCCGGCTCCGTTGCTGAAAACAGAAAAGTAGGTCTTGGCCACGGAAACCTTGGCGCAATGCTTCTCTCTGAAGAAACAGAGTGCTTCTGCTTCCTTGCAGGTCACGAATCCTTCGCAGCAGCTGAAGGCGCAATCAAGATCGCTCTTAACGCTAACAAGGTTAGAACAAAGCCCCTTCGCGTTATCCTTAACGGTCTTGGTAAGGACGCTGCTTACATCATCTCCAGAATCAACGGTTTCACATACGTTGAAACAAAGTTTGATCCTTATACTGAAGAAGTTCACGTTCTCTCTGAAAAGCCCTTCTCTAACGGCCCCAGAGCTGACGTTAAGTGCTATGGCTCCGACTCCGTTCCCGAAGGCGTTGCTATCATGAGACTTGAAAACGTAGGCGTTTCCATCACAGGTAACTCCACTAACCCCACAAGATTCCAGCACCCCGTTGCAGGTACATATAAGAAATGGTGTACAGAAAACGGCGTTAAGTACTTCTCAGTTGCTTCCGGTGGTGGTACAGGTAGAACACTTCACCCCGATAACATGGCAGCAGGTCCCGCTTCCTACGGTATGACAGATACACTTGGTAGAATGCACGGCGACGCACAGTTCGCAGGTTCTTCTTCCGTTCCCGCTCACGTAGAGATGATGGGTCTCATCGGCGCAGGTAACAACCCCATGGTTGGTATGACTGTTGCTGTTGCAGTTGCTATCGAAGAGGCATCTAAATAATTGTCAATTTAAGTTGGTCATAATAAAAAATATTTTATTATAAAAATTATAAAAAGGAGTTAGTTTATGTACACTATCACCGATACAAATTCTATCCACAGCATTGATCAAATGCTTAAAGGATTGAATCTTTATTTGAGCGCAGAATACCTTACAAACTCAATGATAATGACAATCCTTGTTGGTTTGCTTTGCGTTGCTTGCTTTGTTTTGGCAGTCATTTTCATTAAAAAAGCTCGCGTTTTGGGCGGTATCGTGGCAGGCCTTCAGTTTGTTGGTATCTATGCTGCTTACCAATCAGTTGTTGCTTATTCATCAGTAGACTTTAGAAATTTCTATGCAATTGGAACAGGAAGCTCTTATGAAGAAGCATCTCAGAATGCGATGAATCAGTTGCTTGATACATATATGGAAGCAGCTCCCTCAATGGCTATGTCATATGTATGGTCATTCCTTCTTTTGGGCGCTTCTATAATGACAATCATCTACACAACTAAGCTTATGAAATTCAAGGGCAAAATTCTTGCAGTATTTGCACTTATCTTTAGCATCGTAAGAATTATATTGCCTTCAGTAAACTTGTTCGGCATGTTCACTACAGGTCTTTCAATGGAAGCTCAGGCATCTTGGGACGTTTTCTATCGTTTGGTTTACATCCTTCCCGCTATTCTCATTGGCGTTCAGGCTCTTATCAACATCAAAAAGGATAAGCCCGCGCCTGCTCCTGCACCTGAAGCAAACTACTACGACTACGATTACAACCAAAACCAATTTTAAGCTTTAAACAAAAATTAAAGGTTGACTCAATTGAGTCAACCTTTTTTGTTGCCTATAAGTGTGTAACCCAACTCTCAAGCTTGAACGATAAATTGGGATTTAACGAGTTGTTCGAAAAGTTAGTTTACCTTTGGAACGGACAGTCGGGGTAACGAAGTGGCGCGAGGGTCTTAGAAAACAACACAGTGTGTTGTTTTCCCCCGAGCGTGACCGAGCCGCAGCGAGACCGCCTGTCCCTACAACAATCGCGGTATTTTTTCGTTAAACAATAGCCGTAAATTAAGCAAAATGGCTACGAATATGCTATAAAAATATATCATACTCCGTAGGGACAGGCGTCCTCGACTGTCCGTTGTTCAACAAAACTAACTTACCGATAAATTAAAATTTGAAATACCAAAAAGCAAAGCACTCGACTTTTGTCGAGTGCTTTTTTGATTTATTGTTCAAATTCTTTATAAAGCTCATCAATAAACTCTTGCTTTG
>JAZTYY010000016.1:0-20716 GCA_045637205.1 Eubacteriales bacterium
CATACTGATTTTGTAGAGCAGAGATATGACCGCACGAAAAAACACCGTTTCCCAAGTGGTTTTTCGTAAGGTTAAAACGGCGACACCTTTCCTTTCGTGTGTGTTGCCGCTCCTTTGCTCTTGATTTCAAGGCAAAGGAGTTTTTGATATGAGCAATTATGCGATAATGCGATTTCAAAAATACAAACTCGGTAGTGTAGCAAATATTGAGCGACACCAAAAATACAGAAAGCGACTACACAACCGAGCACACCCCGAAAGAGAAAAAGAAAACATTTCATATAGTCAGTATAATGAAACAATGCGAAAGACTTTAAAAAGAGCAATTAAAGCTCAAGAGAAAGCGACAGGCAAAAAGGTGCGAAAAGATGCCGTTGTATTAACAGAATTCGTTTTAACTTTTTCGCCCGAAATGGAAGATTCGATTGATAAAAATGAGTGGATAAAGGCAAATGTCAAATGGTTGTGTAAGACTTTTGGAAAAGAAAAATTATTAAAATTATTCACCAATGCTGATGAAAAAACATTTCATATCCATGCCTACATTAGCACCTATCACAAGGGAAAGTTTAATGCAAGTAAGTATTTTGGAAAGAAATCTCAAATAATTGAATTACAAGATAGTTATGCGGCTGCAATGGCTCAGTTTGGGTTAATTCGTGGCGAAAGCAAAGAGCAGACAGGAGCAAGACATCAAACACTACACGAATGGCACAAGGCAGAAAGTGAAAGGTTGGAAAAAGAACTAATTGAAATGGCAAACAATGTTTTAGCAGATGAAAAGGAAATTGCACCGCAATCCCTTGAAAGTGATATTTTTGATGATTTGAGGTAGGTGGTAAATGTATGGACAAAGATTATACTATTGAGAAACTGCACAAGATTTATAATGTTGAGAAATGGAAAAAAGCACTTCGTATTGCAGAAATACGAAAAGAAACGAACTTCACTTATGGAAAGGCAGAACAAGTTTATAATGATGAAAAATCAAAAAAAGATATGCAGAATGATTGAGAAGTTCTGCATATCTTTTTTGTCTTGTCGTTTCTACAAAAATATGATATTATTTTAATAAAGTAAAACAAAATTTGGAGTGTAAAAAATGAGTGAAGTTCAAATTAACGATTTTTATGATTTACATATAAAACATCACTTCGAAGAAAGAAAAATGGATTTTTTCCCTTTGTGGCATTATACAAGTGTTGATGGATTGATGGGAATAATTAGAAACGAGAAAACCGAGCATGGCAAAATGCATTTTTGGTTTACAAGAAGTGATTGCTTAAACGATACTTCTGAAGGGGAACACATTTTAAATTTATTTAATGAAATATGTTCTACTTTATTAAAAGAAAAGGAAATAAATCAATCGTTTTATGAATGCATTAAAGATGCAACAATTCCAAATAGTCGATTTATAAATTTTCCTGTTCCTGCAGATGATGATATTACACATGCAAGTTTTATTGCCTGCCCACCTTGTCATGCATATATTTGTAGTTTTTCATTAAAAGAAGATTCTCTGGATATGTGGAGATATTATTCTAAAGGTAATGGCGGTTATGGTTTAAAATGCTATCCTTTTTTATTTGATGAATTAAAGGATTATGAGTTTTCCGATTATGATGAGAAAGCGATATTCAGTATGATTCGCTCTTATAAGGTTATTTATAATAATTCTGAAAAAGAAAAAATTCTTAGAGAAATTATTAAAGATACATTTACCGCATATCAAAAATCTAACAAGACGGAAAGCGAAAAAATTAAAGCAGCCAAAGGATTTATTCAATATGCCTTGAAAATATTTCAATTCCAGTTTAAACACGAGTGTTATGCTTCTGAGCAAGAGTATAGGTTTGTTTTTTATCGTCCATATAGCAAACCGAAAGAATTAAAAAATGAATTACCAGAAGTAAAATACAGGTCGCAAAATGGAATAGTTGTTCCTTATATAGATATTGTTGTAGAAGACGGAAAAACCTTTTTAGAAGAAGTTTTGATTAGTCCATATATTGAAAATCAAAATGTTGTTGCAACAACAGGCGATTACTTATCCCAATGTGGTTTTAACTGCACCACAAAAAAATCGTTATTGCCAGTAAGAAAGTGATTTCACTAATAGAAAAAGCGGAGCAAATTGCTCCGCTTTTGTATTGCTTGTAATTCTTGTATTTTTTTATTTGCTTTCGGTAACATCTGTGGCTGGCATAGGTTTAAAATCGTTTTTAGGGGCATTTTTGAGCAGTTCTGCGAACTGTTTTTCATCAAGCACTACAAACTCAACTTTGTAAGAATCGCCCCTACCAGAAGTGGTATATTGCAAATAAATAGGTGAAACCATAAATGACAAATGCAATTCCAAAATATTGAGTGGATACACAACGATTTTCTTTGTGATTCGTTCAAAAAGTCCTTCGTTTATTTCACTATCTGCAAGGGAAACTATTTGCTCTAATTGATAGATACACTCATCATATATTTTGGTCGCAATAGCGGTGGAATTATCTTGATTTTTCAGTTCTTCTATTTGTTTTCTTAACAATTCCATTTGTCTGTGGTTTTCATCTCTTAAAGGAAGATAATCACTTTCCAAAACAATCTTTTTAATGAAATTCCTTGTTAGTTCCTGTTGTTCTTCACTTATTGTATTGAGTTTGTGTTCAAGCGAAGATATTTGTCTTCGGTTGTCTTGGGGTTTGTGTGTCTTTTTCATTTCTTCAAGGATAGTTTTTTTGATTTCTTCCTTTTGTGGTTTTATAACTTGTGTTATAATATCATAAAGAGCAGTTTTCAAAACTCTGTCATTTACTCTTTTACCAATACAACCAACATTCATAATTTCGCCATCGGTATCAATTATTTGCTTTGGCAAACCCCTTTGATGATTATTGAAGCAAGTCCAAGCCTTATAAGGTATGTTTTTTTGTTTCTTTTGCAAACTAACATATCTACCACCACAAAGACCACAAAAAACCTTTCCAGAAGTCCAATATCTGTTATTGTGTTTTTGTTTTACTTCTTCGCTCGGTTCTTTTTCTTTTAATATTGCTTGAACCTTGTCCCAAAGTTCTCTATCAACAATGGCACTTTCGGGGTGGTGGTCTTTTATAAAATGTGTGTAATAATCGCCACGATTATATTTTTTCTTGTGAGTGAGTTCATTTTCGGTATATGTCTTACCTTGAAACAAATCTCCCACATATTTCTCATTTCGCAAAATACGAAGTATAACTGTATTGCTCCATCCATTTTTATATCGTTTGGTTTTGATACCCATATCTTGCAATTTTCTTGCTATGGTGAAAGTGCCATCACCTGCGGCAAACCATTCGAATATTTGTTTAATGATTTTCGCTTCTTCTTCAATGATGACAAAGTGTTGTTCCCCTTTTGGTTCTCTTACGATATTATAACCATACATTTCACGGCGACCAAACACAACACCTTGTTTCATTTTTTGCATTTGTCCCCATTTAACACGAGTGGAAGTTTTGCGACTTTCGTTTTCTGCACTATTACCCGCTGCATTTAATGGTTCTCTATATCCTTGATTTTCTGTATATATATTATCTGATAAAAACCAAACATATACTTTATTATTTCGTAATTCTTCAACTGTGTTAAGCAAATCTTGAACATTACGAGAAAAACGGGAAACTTCCTTTGTTATAATAATATCTATTTTCCCCATCATTGCAAGGTCATACATTTTTTGAAATTCAGTTCTTTTATTAAGGGAAGTACCGCTCAAACCTTTATCCGCAAAAATACCTACATTAGTCCAATTTGGGTTATCTGCAAAATAGTTTTCAAAAAATTGCTCTTGTGCTTTAAGTGAATTTCTTTGGTCTGTTTCATCGGTGGAAACACGGCAATAAGCACAGACATTATGCGGTTTATCATCTTCAATTCTGGTTGGTTTCTCTCTCGGTGGTGTTGTCTGTGCAAACGGCATATACTCCAATTTCCTTTCTGTTGGTTTTTAAATAATCCTTTGCATATTGTAAAATTTGCTTTGCAAATTCAGTTTTTTCTTCTTCCTTAAAAAACAATGCTTCTGGATTATGTATCAAAGACATTTGCCCCTTGCTATGTGTTATTGCATAGCAATTATATGAGCAGACAAGATATATAAATAACTTGTCAAGGTCTTCTATTTTTGCAATCTCTCGCTTTTGTTTTATGGTGGTTTTCTTTTTGGCAAAGAACTCAAAATCTTCTTTTGTGTCCTGTGCTTTTAATTGTTCAATTTCTTCGTAATGTAATTCGTTTAAATCATATCTTTTCATAGGTAATAAACCTCCTTGTATGGTTTATTATAACATATCCAAAATAAAACTTCAATAGGCACCGAAGAATTGGCCCACCTCGAGATGGTAGGTACAATTGTATATCAGCTGACCAGAAATCTTTCGGAGGACGATATAAACAAGGCAGGCTTCGACGCCTACTTTGTTGACCATACTAACGGTATCTATCCTCAGGCTGCTTCAGGTGTACCTTATACAACGATGGCACTTGCATCTAAAGGCGACCCCATAACCGATATACACGAGTCTATGGCAGCCGAGCAAAAGGCAAGAACAACCTATGACAACATTCTTCGTTACTGTGCCGACGACCCCGATGTACGCGATGTAATACGCTTCTTGCGTCAGCGCGAGGTAGTGCATTATCAACGCTTCGGTGATGCACAACCAACAAAGTGGAATGACAACGGCGGAGCAGCTGACAAAACCGCTTGAAATAAGGCTTTTTAAGTACATAAAAGGAGAATTAAAAATGAAGCTGTTTAAGTGTATTGTTATGCTGATTTTAATA
Source organism: Eubacteriales bacterium (assembly GCA_045637205.1). Classification (GTDB taxonomy): domain Bacteria; phylum Bacillota; class Clostridia; order Oscillospirales; family CAG-272; genus RGIG4608. The sequence continues at coordinate 4,822 of JAZTYY010000016.1, forward strand.
TTAATTACTGTTCGGACAGGCTATCTTGCACTTTTATATAAGGTCTCAACATCAACAGGCGCTTTTCTAATATGTTTAGGTATCACCTTGTTTGTTGCAAGTGATGGCGGTCTCGAAAGAAAATCGAATTAAATAATTGCTATCCTGATCACAGCATAGTTATAATTAACCTACAAATTTTCAAATTATTGTTGATTTGTAGGTTAATTTGTGATATACTATTAGTAGTCAGGAGGTAGTATTATGACTGATATTATTTTTGAATACAAAGAATTACTTGCATCAAAACTTGAAATTGAGCAAAAGCTTAGTGTTTTGCCTAAGGGATATATATCAAAAAAGACGATTGGCGGTAAGCAATATTTATATTTGCAAACCCGTAATGGCGATACTGTTGAGAGTAAATATATCAAGGCGGAAGAAGCTCAAGGTATAACAAATCAACTTTCCTTAAGGAAAGAATATGAATCACAGTTGCCTGAGATTTTAATCAGACTTGCTGACATTGAAACCGCCGCAGAGTTATTGGATAAAGCATTGCTTCGTAAATTAAAAATGCTTAAGCTCACAAGCGGTATGGATAGCATATCTGCTGACGAAAAAGAAAAACGAATTTCCTTTTCCGATGCTATGACCTCAATCGAGGGTATTCCCGTAAGTGATATAGTTAAAAATGACCTTGCAAATTGGAAAAATGGGAATATTACATTCTTGTCGGTGTTCGAGCAAACACTTAGAAGATATGGTTTTGCAACGGAGGTATAACAAATGCGTGACCCTTATTTATATGATGATGTTGACATCCTTAAAAATTTAGCAGATATAAAAGATTCAGAATTGCTACGTACGGCAGAAGCCGATATTACCGGTCTTGCTATGGCGGCAATTTATGATTATAAATATGATAAGTTTAATACCGAAACCTTGCAGGATATTCATCGCAACATCTTTGGGCAAATATTTGATTGGGCGGGAGAATTCCGCACCATTCAAATGGTGAAATACGAAGATGTTCTCGGCGGTGATACCGTTCGTTATGCTTATCCCAAAGAAATCAAAAAGCAACTGAATGAAACGATGAAAGAAATCGCCAAACTCAAAAGAACCGGCGATAATGATAAGGATATCGTTTTCAAACTTGTTCGTATTATTGCAAGTATTTGGCAAACACACCCCTTCCGCGAGGGTAATACAAGAACGGTTATCGTGTTTGCCGTACTTCTTGCAAAATCGATGGGCTTTGAGGTTGAACACGAACTCTTCAAAACCAACTCGGCCTATGTTCGTAACGCTCTCGTTTGGGCTTCGCAAGGTATCTATTCTAAATATGAATACCTTGAACGCATCTTCTTCGATGCAATCCTCGGCGAAGATAACGACACCAACACCCCCACCGAAACCAAATCTAGCAAATACGACACCATTGGTGAGTATAAAATGAACGACTACAAAGAACGCCCACATGAGTATACGGAAGAGTAAGCCTCATTGAAAGAAGTGTTAATATATGAAAGAAGAAAAAGACATCGTTCCAATTTCTGATAGTATTAAAGCTCATATTGAATCAGTTGAAAGATTGCAAGATACTGTTCGACCTCTTATTCAGCAACAAGAGTCAATAAATAAGTTGGTTAAACCAGCATTAGAACAACAACACATACTACAGACTGCAATTGAAAGCACAAGAATTCACTGGCCTATAGTTAGCGGTTTGGAGAGTATCCAAAGAGGACTTGAAGCAACAAGCGCGATGTTAAAGGTGAATTTTCAAAGTCCTGCAATTAAGGCTATTCAAACATATAACACACAAGTATTGGGTAGTCTAGCGTCTAGTATGGTCAAAATGGTAAACAGCCCTATTATTTCGGAAATACAATCTTTTACATCTGGCATCAACGCATGGCTAAAAACGATAGACTTCTCTCCACTTGTAAGCGTTTTAGAAAGCATTAAAAGCATCGGTTTCGATCATGATTATGATGAAATTAATGAAATTTTTCTAAAAGCGATGTTTGATGCACGATGGTTCCCGTATGCCGGTTGGATAGCAAATTATACCGTTGTGGGCGAAGTAATTGATATTCTTGACACAAGTAGAGCGTCTAAAAACCGCACTAAGAGAATTGATAAATTGCTTTTTTCTTACTACGACAAGGATGAGATTAACCGTCTAAAAAAAGGTTGGAGACAGTTAGGCCTACCTGCTTATATGACACGCATACTAGTGCAATCAATACAAGCATATCACCGAAGAGAATATGCGTTGACTGTTAGTGCATTGTCTACATTGTGGGAAGGCATTATTCAAGAAAAAGTAAAAGATAATTCTTATAGAATCAGTGGGAAGACACGGCAAAATTTAACTAAATTGATAGAACAAAATGAATTCGATAACATTTTCGCATCTTTTTGCGAGGAGTTCATTTTTTATGATTGTAAAAACCCCGAACAAGTCAAGGAGGATGTGCCTGGCCGTCATAGCATAGCACATTGTTGGTATAATACATACCCTAATAGAAAAACCGCATTAAATGCAATATTATTTACAGACTTTTTGTTAGAATTAAAACCATTAGAAAATCAGGAGGAACAAGAAAATGCCGTGGAGTGATATTTGGAAAATAGTACTTGGTATTATAGCAAGCTTTGGCGGTATTGGTGGTATTATTTTAGCAGTTATAAAATTCTCCAGTAATATTTTAGCAGATAAGATTTCTCAAAAATACGAATTAAAAATGAATAAGGAATTAGAAAAATTCAAAGCGGGCATAGAGAATAAAACGCATATGAGCAAAACAAAGTTCGATGCTGAATTTTCAATGTATAGAGAATTATCCCAAACTTTTGCTATTCTCGTAAAAGAATGTGCACAACTTTTTCCCACCTTTACCAAAGACGTAAGAGACGATTATGAAAAGTATAAGCCCATTCATGATAGATGTGTAGATGCTATTGTTAGTGCGCAAGATAAATTAAATGCTTGTGCCCCTTTTATCTCTGAGAGCATATTTCAAGGATATGATGAACTTGAAAAGCTGTGCAAAACTCAATTAAGTGATTTTCAAGACTTTAGATTGAGACCTGATGCAAAAGAATATAGAGAAGATTGTAGTGATGCTTTTAGGGAAACATATAGAAGAACTAAAGAAATTCAGCAAAAATACAGAGAAGTATCAGCTGATTTAAGAACTTACATTAATAGTATTGATGTAATCGATTAAATAATCGGTAAAAGATTTTGAATTCATAAATTAAATATTGACTAGTACTATAACAACCCCATCTTTGCAATAACAAAGGTGGGGTTGTTAATTGTTTAAAATGGCATAGAAAACAATCTATTTAATGTGTAAAATCTATATAGAACAATCTTTATCTATATATGTTGAATTCTGTCGTAAAATATGTTATAATATGGAAAACAAAGTAGAGGTGAAGTTTGTGAGTTGTGATAACAAAACAATTAAAGATTGTCATTTTTATCCCTATAAAAAAGAGGCAATTATTAAAGATATAATTTGGATCACAGCTGCAATAGGTGGTATAATTGTCCCTTTTTGGTTTGATAACGAAACACCTATGGGTGCAGCATATTTTCTTTTTTCGTTATCATTGTTAATGGAGTTTGTTCCAAAAATATCACCTAATTCGCTAGCAGGCAGGTTGTTTCGCGGTATTTTTTGTCTGTTAGCAATTATCATGTTGCTTTTATCAATCATTATGGTATTCGCACAAACAAATTTCTTTTCTGTTTTTCTTTTTTTCTTGTGTATTGCTATAATTGTATATTTTGTAATTGATATAGGTATGGCTTTATTTGCCCCCAACGAAGCCTTTGATGATTCATCTGATGCTAAAAATAATCAACAATCTATAGAAAAACAACTTGCAATATTTATGGAGAATTTTCAAAAAGGGAATTTAGGAAACATAGAGGGAGATGATTAAAATGACTGCGAAAACATTAGCTTTAATCAGCGGTAAAGGTGGAAGCGGAAAAACAACATTGGGTCTAAGCTTGGCCTCTTTGTTATCCAGTTGTAACATTAAGGTTTTACTAGTGGATTGTGATCTTAGCACTAATGGAGCTACATATTTTTACGAAAAGAAATTATCTGAGGGAAATGAAAATCTCTGTTGCTTTTCAGACATTCTTTATGATGAGAATTGCAACAAATATAATAATAAATTCAACTTTTTGAAAATTAATTCGTATTATGATTTTATACCGTCTATTATTTCTGTTGATAATAAACCGGCAAAAAGCAATAGCATCAACGCATCTGTTATAAAAAACTTTTTTCAAAACATATCAACAAAATATGAAATAATTATTTTTGATTGTCAGGCTGGATACAGCGATGTTTTAAGAAACATATTACCAATCGTTGAATTGAATCTTGCGGTTATGGAAGCAGATGCAATTAGTTCTTCTGCTATGAGAAGCTTATACCTAAAAATAGGAAAGTTCTTAAATGATAAAAAGATATTTCAAGTATTTAATAAAGCAACATCCGAAGAATATGAGATTTATTCAAAATTGTACGGGGGCACAATATTTACAAATATCGAAACAATCATGTTTGATTGGAAGATAAGAAAAGCTTTTTCGGTTGCACAAATCCCTGATATGGAAAACACTAGTGCTAACTATGGAATGCAGCTTTTGAATATTTGTAATGTGTTGTTTCCGGAAACAACTGTGCAGAATAAACTCAAAAAGTTTTCTACCGTTTTAGAAATTCACAAGCATTCAGAAGAAATTAGTAAACTAAGAGAAAAAATATATGAAATAGATAAAGAGCAGGATACCCAAAAGAAAAAGACATTCCGCAAGGTATATTTTTCTGTTATTCCCATTATGGTATTGATTATGTTTGTAGTATATGCTATGGTATTTTTTAAAGAGTCTGTTTTTAATGATTTTACAGATACTTTTATGATAATATCATTAGTTGTTACAAGTACTCTTACGATGCTAGTTTCATTGTTTAATGTATCCGATTGGCGTAAAGAACAAAAAAATCACTATACCGAATTGTGGTCATATAGACGATCTTTGGAAGAACATCTAACTGCTCAAGAAAATTTGGAAAACAAATTAAAATCTCTTAAGCGAAAACGCAAAAGTCAGCAAAGAAATAGTGACATGTAATAATGTAATATAAAGTCCTATCTCGCTATTAAACGGGATAGGACTTTGATTTTTTACAAATTTAATATAATTCTCAATACCTTTAAGTATATAGTTTATGTTTTCTGTTTATGTTTTCTTGAAACTCGTATTTTTTGTTCCTTATATTATCTCAAAACAAAAATCGCCCAAATATTGTAAAATAATATCGGGCACAGGAGGTAATATTATGGGAAATATTTATGGTTATGTGCGAGTATCGAGTATCGATCAGAATGAGGACAGGCAGCTTATTGTTATGGACGAAAATAATGTGCCAAAGGGCAATATCTATATTGATAAGCAGTCCGGCAAGGATTTTGAGCGGCCACAGTATAAGAAGCTCGTTAAGAAGTTAAAGGCGGGAGATTTGCTCTACATACTGAGTATCGACCGCCTAGGTCGCAATTACGAAGATATCCAAAAACAGTGGCGGATACTCACTAAGGATATCGGAATTGATATCTGTGTTATTGATATGCCGTTGCTTGACACGAGAAACGGGAAAGACTTAATGGGAACATTTATTGCTGACCTTGTCTTGCAGATACTTTCTTTTGTGGCGCAGAGCGAACGCGAAAATATAAAGAAACGACAAGCGCAAGGCATCGCCGCCGCCAAAGCAAAGGGTGTTAAGTTTGGTAGACCAGAGTCTCAAGTTCCGATTGAATTTGATGAATTAATAAAAAAGTGGGAGAAAAAGCAATTATCTCTTGATCAAGTATTAGCAATCTGTAATATAAGTGAAGCTACATTTTATCGTCGCTTGCGTGAGCATAGAATGTTGAGAAATAAATAAAATGACTCTCAAAAGGTGTACCTTTTGAGAGTCATTTTATTCTATGGTATTTTATCATAAAAGAAAAGAAAATGCAAGTGTTTTTAAGAAAAAATCGAATTTTTGAAGATATTTATTTAATAATAACTGAAAAAGCAATTCCTTACTGGGTAAAAGCGACCATTATCAAAAGGTACACCATTTGATAATAGTCGTTTTGTATCAAAAATAGCCCTATATTAACGGGAAATCAGGAGTTGTTGAATTTTGTGCTTTTTTATTGTGTTACCACGCGGACATCCTAAAACTTATAACAAATGTAAAAAGAAAAACTAATAAGGAGAAAAAATTATGAAGAGACATTTTTCTAAAATCTTTGCAATGCTTTTAGTATTATCAATGCTCTTAACACAGCTAATAACACCTGCATCTGCATTAGAAGCAACAAAATGTGAATGTGACCCTGCAACACGCACAGGCACAGTAACAAGTGAAGTTGCTCCTACCTGTGCAAACTTTGGATACAAAGTATATGAATGTGACGAGTGTCACGGAACATATGCAGAACTTACCGCAGTGCCCACAGGTGCACATGATTACGTAAATCATGATGCTCAGGCTCCCACCTGTACCGAAATCGGTTGGAATGCTTACAGAACTTGTAACACCTGCGATTTAAACGAGTATGTAGAAATTCCTGCTACCGGTCACTCTCACAGTTCTGTAGTAACCGATCCTACTTGTACTGAGAAGGGTTATACCACCCACACTTGCCCCGATTGTAATGATACCTACGTTGATACATATGTAGATGCATTAGGTCATACTGCAAGCAGTGAGGTTGAAGAAAATCGTGTTGAGGCCGATTGTGAAAACAACGGCTCATACGACACCGTTATTTACTGTTCTGTATGTGGAGAGGAATTTGTTCGTACTAACCATGTAATTGATGCTACCGGCCACGACTGGGTTGAGACCGGCAGACAGGATGCTACTTGTGTTGTAGATGGTTATATCGACTACGAGTGCTCTGTATGCCACGAAACCAAGAGAGAAACTATTGCATGTGTTGGACATCACGACTATGATAAGCAGGTAATCGGCGCTACTTGTGAAGATGCTGAAATTGTAAGATATACTTGTAAGGTATGTTCCTTCACTTTTGATGAGCCTGTTGGTGAACCTCTCCAGCATGTTCCTGGTGAAGCTGTTAAGGAGAACGAAGTTCTTCCCGATTGCGTAAACTCTGGTTCTTATGATTCCGTTATTTACTGTGACGTATGTGATGCAGAACTAAGCCGAGAAAATATCGTTGTTGATCCTCTTGGCCACACCGAAGTAATTGATGATGAGGTTGCTTCTACTTGTACCGAAACAGGTCTTACTGAAGGAAAGCATTGCTCCGTTTGTGATGCAGTTATCGTTGCTCAAGAAGTTGTTGACGCTCTCGGACATGATTATATTGCTACCGTAACTGCTCCTACTTGCTCTGCTCAAGGTTATACTACTCACGATTGCTCACGTTGTGATGAGTCATATGTTGACACCTACGTTGACCCCGATCCGCTTTCTCATAGAGGCGTAGTTACTAAAAACGAAGTTAAGGCAACCTGTACTGAAACCGGTCTTACTTTCCAGATTGAGTGCGGCGATTGCCACATCGTTTTAGCAGCACAAAAGACAACTCCGATTGATCCTGATAATCATAATTATATAGATGTAGTTACCGAAGCTACTTGTTTAGATGCTGGCTTTACTACTCACACTTGTTCGCGTTGTGATGATACATATAAGGATGCTTTTGTAGATGCTTTAGGTCATGATGAAGTTGCACACGAAGCTAAGGCTGCAACTTGTACTGAAATCGGTTGGGATGCTTATGTTACCTGCTCAAGATGTGACTACACCACCTACAATGAGTTAGCAGCTCTTGGTCACGACTATGCTTCAGTAGTAACCGATCCTACTTGTACCGAGGAAGGTTTTACCACTCACACTTGCTCACGTTGTGATAAAGAGTATGTAGATTCTACTGTTCCTGCAACAGGTCATTATGACTGTTTAACTTTAGGTATCGTAGAGCCCAAATGTACTGAAGAGGGTTATACCGTTAAAAAATGCCTCATTTGTGATGAAGTCTTCAAGGATAACTTTGTTGATGCTCTTGGACATGATTTAACTCAGCATGATGCAGTGGCTCCCGATTGTACCAATATTGGTTGGGAAGCATATGAGGATTGCTCGAGATGTGACTATACTACTTATGTAGAGAAGGCTGCTCTCGGTCATAGACTCGAGAGATATCTTGAGAAGCCCGCTACCTGTACTGAGCCTGGTTACACCGATCACCTCGAGTGCGCATTCTGCGATTACACTACACTCTTCTTCGATATCGCTCCTCTTGGCCACGATTTAACCCACTATGACGCACAGGATCCTACCTGTACTGAAATTGGTTGGGATGCTTATGAAGACTGCTCTAGATGTGATCACACTACTTATAATGAATTAGCAGCTCTTGGTCATGATTTAACTCAGCATAACGCACAGGCGCCTGATTGTACTAATATTGGTTGGGATGCATATGAAGATTGCTCTAGATGTGATCATACTACTTATAATGAGTTGGCTGCACTTGGCCACACCGAAATTATCGATGAAGCTGTTGCTCCTACTTACGACACTACAGGTCTTACCGAAGGTAAGCACTGCTCCGTTTGTGATGAAGTACTCGTTGCACAGAATGAAATTGCTGCATTAAATGAAGAGATAACCTTTACTTATGAAGCAATTGGTATTAACGGTAGTGATGTAGCTGTAAATTCCGGTTATATTACACTTAATGTTTATATGAATGTTAACAGTGATATTGCAAGACTTTATGGTCTTAACTTTGCTATCGGCTTTAATCAAAATCTTACTTTGGTAAATGTTGAAGGCAAGGTATTTGATGTAACTGCTAACACATATATTGATGCAGCAAACAGTTCATATGTTGTTGCACTCGCACAAAACATGGGATATAACTATGTTGATAAAAAATTCGAAAAAGGCGAATACCTTTTTGCAACTCTTACTTTTAAAGTTAATAAAGACTTTACCGGTGTTGCAGACTTCACTGTAGTTCCCGGTGTTGCTGCTCGTAACGACGATGATGCTTATATCAACGAATTGATAGTTGATTTTGGCACAGAAGCAGGTATTAATGTTGTAACACTTGGTGATGCTGACGGTAACGGTGTTATTGATTCTGCAGATACAATGAATTTTGCAAAATGGTATAATTCTGCAGATGCAGCAGAAGGTGTTTACGAAACCGTATTTGACCTTGATAAGGATGGATATGTAACTGCTTATGACTTTGCACTTCTTCACAATGCAGTTGTTGGCAACGATGACTATTTAGATATGTGATTTGGAGGTATAAGAGATGCAACTTAAAAGAATCTTATCGATGCTTTTGGCTGCCGCTCTAATCTTCTCAACTTCAATGGTTACTGTTAATGCTGAAACTGTTGAAACTGTTGAAACTATCGAAACTTTTGAGGTGGGAGTGGTGGCAGAGACCACCACTCCTGTTTCTTTCTCGCCAGCTATTTATAAAAGCGGTGACGAAGTTTCTGTAAAGATTAGTGCAGACCAAAATACCGGCATTACTATTCTAAAATTTTCTGTTAAATTTAATCCAAATGCGCTTGAGTTTGTTGACTATACTAGTGCAAATCTGTTTTCTAATGACATAGAAGGCGTTTATGTTTATAGTGACAGTATTTGTTATACATTAATGATGAACAATGTTTCAACAACAACAGGCGAAATGCTTACTTTGAACTTCAAGGTAAAAGAGGATTTTTGTGGAGATGTAGCTATTTATGCAGAAGTTTTTGATGGACAGGATAAAAACTGCATAAACGGTCTCAATGTTGTTCCCTTTGTGGGCGGTCGTGCATCTTTTGCAGCACATGCAGTTGATGCTGACGCCGGAGTTGTAACCGACCCCACTTGTACCGAAGAAGGCTATACAACATATCACTGCGATATTTGCAATGAAAATATTAAAGGTAACACTCTCGCTTCCCTTGGTCACACATCCGATGAACCTGTAGTGGAAAATCGAATTGAATCTACCTGTACAGAGAATGGTGCATACGATAGCGTGGTATATTGCTCAGTATGCGATGTTGAACTTTCACGTGAAGTAATTACAATTGATGCTACAGGACATACTGCCGGCAATGCAGTTGAAGAAAATCGTATTGCTCCGACTTGTACCGAAAACGGCACTTACGACAGTGTAGTATATTGCTTAGTATGTAATGATGAACTCTCTCGCGAAACAATTACAATTGATGCTACAGGTCACGATGCTGCAAATGCAGTTGAAGAGAACCGTGTTAATCCTACCTGTACCGAAGACGGATCCTATGACAGTGTAGTATATTGTTCGGTATGCGACGAAGAACTTTCGCGTGAAACAATTACACTTAATAAATTGGGACACGATATAATTACACACGAAGCACAGTACCCTACCTGCACCCAGGTTGGTTGGGATGCTTATGATACATGCTCACGTTGTGATTATACAACCTATAAAGAAATACATCCGCTTGGTCATAATCCAACTGTCACTAAAGAAGAAAATCGCGTAGAAGCAACATGTATCACCGATGGTTCTTACGATAGTGTAGTGTACTGTTCAGTATGTAATGAAGAACTTTCAAGAGAAAATAAGTTGATTAAAGCACCTGGTCATAATTTAATTCATCACGACGCAAAAGATGCTACTTGCACCGAGATTGGCTGGAATGCATATGAGACTTGTAGGATATGTGATTATACAACATATGTAGAGATATCCGCTCTTGGACACAAATACGGAACACCGACAATAGTAGAGCCCGAATATAAAAAAGATGGTTACACAACACATACATGTAGCGTATGTAACCATGAGGAAAAATACGATATCACACCTGCGCTCACTTATATTTTAGGTGATGCCGACGGAAACGAAACAATTGACAGTGACGATGCAATCTATCTTCTATTTCATACACTCCTACCGGAAGAATATGCCGTTAATCAAAAATGTGATTTTGATGGTGACGGTGATTTAGATAGCGATGATGCGATTTATTTGCTTTATCACACCTTGCTTCTTGAAAAATATCCATTACACAAATAAGGAGATAGATTGATGAAAAAGATTATTAGTTTTTTGATTTGTTTAGTGTTAATATTCTCACTTTCTGTTTCTGTTTTTGCGGCAGAAGCTGTAAAGGTTAACTCTAAAATATCTGCAAACACTGTAAAGCTTGGCGATACAATTACAGTTACGGTTTCTTTAAATAGTAATGCAGAATTCAAATCCATGGCACTAACCCCTGTATACGATGAGAATGTTTTTGAGGTTGTATCGGGCGAATGGATTTTAACCGGTGCAATGATTGCTAGTTTTGATAATAAAAACGCTGCAATCGGTTACTCTAGTGCAGTTAATAAGAGTGGAGATGTTTTTAAATACGTTTTGAAAGTTAAAAACAACGCCTCTTTAAAAGACACAACAATTAAAACAGATGCTGTTATAAAAAATGGTAGCACCGTTATAGCCTCCACTGCAAACGCTACTACTGTAAAAGTTATTTGTAAAACCCATAGTTTTGGTGCATGGAGTAAAGCAGATAATAACAATCACAAACATACTTGCACTGCCTGTGGTACCGCAGAATCCTCAGCACATACATGGAATGGCGGTACTATAACAAAGGCTGCAACATGCAAAGAAACAGGCGTTAAGACATACACTTGTACTGTTTGTAATGCAACAAAAACCGAAGCAATTGCCACAACAACAAATCATACATTTGGCAACTGGACTCAGACCAAAGAACCTACTTGCACTGCAAAAGGTACAGAATCACGCACTTGTTCTATTTGTCAAAAAGTAGAAACAAAGGACGTTGCTGCTAAAGGTCATTCTATGGGCAAATGGACTACTGTAAAAGAAGCAACATGCGAGGAAAAAGGTAGTCAAACAAGAACTTGTTCAAAATGTTCTCACAAAGAAACTAAAGATATTAAAGCTCTTGGACATAAGTTCTCTAACCCAACAGTAACTAAAGAGCCCACTTGCTCTGAAGAAGGTATTGAAAGTGGTAAATGCACCCGTTGTGATAAAGAAACCACAAATACTTTACCTAAAAAAGAGCATACTTTCGGCGAAGCAGTTGTAATTACTCCCGCCACTGAAACCGCTGTTGGAAAGCAAACAAAAACTTGTATTATCTGCAACACAGTTGTTGAGGAAGAAATTCCTATGCTTGACAAGAATGATGTTGAAACCAATGTTGAGCCGGATGATACTGTTAATATGGATAATTCTGATGATGTATCTGAAAATGAAAATAGCAGCTGGATTATTTGGGTTATTATTGGTGCGGTAATTATAGGTGGAGTTATTATAATTATTGTTGCTAAAAAGAAAAAGTAAAAATAGTTTAATAATACGTTAATGTTTTCTTGAAAGTCGAATGTAACCTTATGTAATAAAAATATGACCTTTAAAGTTTTATGGCTTTAGAGGTCATATTTTTTATGAAAAGAGGTTAAAATCGATGAAAAAGTACGTTGATACTGCGGTTTGGGAAAATGATTACAGAGAAAGGCTTAAAAAACTTATGTCAGATAATAACATAACAGCTCGAGAACTTAGCTTGTCACTCGGATACAACGAGGGGTATATTAGCAGAATTCTCAAAGGAAAAATTGACCCGTCATTCAAATCTATGATGGATATTATGTTGTATTTTGACATAAGTCCCGCTGAATTCTTTACGTTTGATTTAATAAGTCATACCGAAAGTTAATGTTTTCTTGAAACTCGAAAAACTCTTTCTTAGAATTTAAGTGTCATCTTAAGATTTTGAGAAGGAGTTTTTTAAATTTCAATTAGGTGTACAAAGGAATGTTACACAATTAGCACGGGAAGTAAGGGTATCTTCGACAAAGGTTTGTCGAGAGATGATGAAGTGTACCTGAAAAGGTCTGACTTGCACAGCTGCCGAAATGTTGCAGGTTGAGTAGCAGATTTAAGTTTTAAGTTGTTAACGAAAATCTGCGGCAGCACACCTGAGCGATGACAGGCAGGTTCATCGTTGCTATCGTGAAAGACACGGCTGAAAAAATATTTGCTTGGATATATTTTTCAGTACTTAAATCAAGCACGAAAGTTTCTGGGATTTAATCGGTAATGAAAATCCTTGCCGTACCACTATTCAGCGGTGGACCGATCCATTGTATCGGTATATGGTATTGCGTTCTCTTAAGTTAGAGGCTTAGGCACACCTAAGTATACGCTGGGCTTGTCCCATCATGCTGACCTTCAGCCAAAATTTAATATGATTAACGTTTTGAGATAATGATGATTATAATTTCGAGAGTCATTTCGAAATACATTCTCTTTTTGAAAGGTATGCTTATCTTTTCGAAATGATAGATGACAAAGATGACACTCATTTCGATATGATAATGACTTTCATTTTGGGAGGCGCCGGTTTCTATCTTTCGAACAAGGAAGATAGAAACGCGACCGAGGGCTTGCCCGAGGGAGCGGCGCCAAGGCATAGTACGCAAAGTTAGTAAAAGAAAATAGGAGAAACGTACCTGATTTTATGTAAAAAAGTCCCTGGGCGTACTATGCCTTGCTATCATTTTTATATGATAGATGACAATATTTCGAGATGATATTTTGATATGATTTATGATACACATTTTGAAATGATATATTAACTATCTTTTCGAAATTCTTTTTGAGAGTAACTGTCAGTGCTTAGTATGAAAATATGATTTACTTTTTGATATGCTCCTAATAGATTCTTATAAGAGTAAGCAAGGATATAAAATATTAATGAGACCAATCTTCTATAAATCTGCAAAAGAATCTATCCTGTCTTTTTGAAATGATATATGTCTATCATTTCGAAATGAGTGCGAAAAATATGATATACATTTATAGAGCGGCTCCCATAGACTGCGAATCAGTCTGTGGGAGCCAAAATTTTTTATTATTAAAATTTTCGTCAATAAATTTATTTATACAGCAACTGCCTTAATCAAAAATTTTTCGTACACAAACCTATGATTTTATAAATCATACAAAAAGTTAATGTTTTCTTGAAACTCGAAAATTTTATTCCTTATATATTTAATGTCCAAATATTTTGGTACACAGTTTCAACCTGGACCACTGAAACCTGTGAACGAAAATTTGGAAAATTTCGTGTGCGTTAATGTTTTCTTGAAATGGCATAAAAACATTATCTACATTTAAGTATCGGAAATTTGTGAAGGGCATCGAGTAGCACATAGATGTTTTTTTATAAATTCACGAAATATTACGAAAGGAGTAATACTTATGAGTTTAACTCCTGAAGAACAAGAAAGAAAAGCCGAGAATCAAAAGCGCAATTTGCTAAATCAAACGCTTCCTGTGATTGATAGGTCGAATCAAGGAAGTTTTAAAACACGAAGGCGTTATAAAGCGGTAATGAATAGATTCTGTGGGTATTTAGGAGAGAATACCACATTGCAGAATTTTAGAAATGTTGAAGTGCGCCACGTGCGAAGTTATGTTGAGCATCTTCAAATCAGCGGTTGTAAGCCCGGATATATACTCACCGAATTATCCGGCATAAAGTGGGTGCATCAGCGAATGAAGCCTAAAAGGAATTTACCTAAGAGCAATAAATGTTTCTTCGTTGCCAAGCGCCAATTATATATAAAGGATAAATCTATTCTTCCGCATGAGTTTGATTACCTTATCAAAGTTGCGCTTGATATGGGTCGTATTGATGCTGTGATTGAAGCGTATATGGATAGATATTTCGGACTTCGCCATGAGGAGTTTGTAACCCTTCGTGTGCATCAAATTGAGTATGCACTTAAATATAAACAATTAAATCTTACCAACACTAAGGGCGGCAGACCGAGAGACATACCCGTTGAAACTAAAATGCAGGAGAACATTTTAAGACGAGTATTGGCATACGCGCAGAAAAACGGTAACTGCTCTATGGACTATGTTATATGCGATAACCATACAAACAGTGTTAAAAAGAAAAGCAAATCCTTGGATAACTGGATGAACAACAATAAAAAGAAATTTATGGACCCCGAACGCACAAAGTACAAAAGTCCAGGCAAAAGACCAAGAGAACAATCGATACATTGGCATAGTCTCAGGCATTTGTTTTATCAAGAAACAAAAGAACGATACAAAGCAGAGGGCAGAATGACCGATGCACAAATTGAACGAGAATTATCTGAATCTATGGGCCATTCTCGCAATGATGTTAATAACACTTATTCTAATGAAATTAAAAGAATATATTAAAGTCAATGTTTTCTTGAAACTCAAAATTTATATTCTTATGTTTTATTTGCGGATTTTCGACCGAGAGTTAGTCCCTACCTGATTCTCTGAACGGAAATCTAAAATCATAAATCTGATAACGGCAGATTTAAAGTTTAAGCAATAAGCATTAACGAAAACTTATTGCTTATGCGTTTTGGTATAGAGGACAAGACGCAAATCATATTTTAATAAAAGAAAATATTCGCAAAAGGAAGGAGACGGACTGTATGGTAAAATATGTCGCACAGTCTTGGGAGCAGAAAATCGGCAACAAAATCGTGTCGATAACCAATTTAACCCCTCAATTTTCTGTGGACGAAAAAAGAGAAGTAAAATTACAAATAGAAGCAAAATTATATGATGTTTTTTATAAATATATGTCCTGTAAACCTTGAAGAAAAAGGGCTGTTATGGTATAATATATATGTCAGCAGCTCCGCTTCTTTTTGCGAAGAAGGGAGTAAAAATTGAATCTTTTTGACGCAATTTATGCAAGACAATCGGTTGACAGGATAGACAGCATATCCGT
>JAZTYY010000017.1:0-9801 GCA_045637205.1 Eubacteriales bacterium
CTTATGGCAGGTTAATAAAAGGCGGATTTGATTTCATCCAAGGCATTAAGCCGAGGATTTCATCCAAACTTGTTTGGATTTCATCGTGGCTTTTGCCACGATTTCATTTCTTCAAATCTCCTCGATAAATCAAAATTTGAAGCTAAATACTACCAATGCAAGCAGGGCACAAATTATACCTTGCAGAGCCTTGAAAAGAAAGTATTTTTTAAAGGAAATGTTAACATTGTCGCAAAGGGCAATTACTTGAAAATGTACGCAAAGTCCTGACCAGCCACTAAAGAAGGCGCACACAATAGTGCGCATAATACTTGACTCAATTTGGGTGCTGTTCTCGATTCCTTTTGTTATCTCAAATGCACCGAGAAGAACATTTTTTACTCCGTTTGGTATGTTAATTTGCATTAAATACAAGTCTAAAACGGCTATTAAAACCGAAAAAAACACCACGCAAGCGCATATTGTCAGCATAGCTTGTGCCGAGTGGACAATGGCACTCACAAGAATTTGAGAAGTGCCTTTTTTATTTTCTTTACCATAGCTTTCACAAACAAAATTTTGCCTATCTTTTTTGAAAAATATATTGTTTATCACACCTAAAATGAGGGTTGAAAGTATGTTTATCCCCCACAAAATCCAACCAATAGTTGAATCCTTGAATATCACACTACCGACAAATCCCGTCATAAAAGCAAGACTTGGCATATTTGATACGGAAATAATGCTCTCTAAATCTTTCTTTGTTATTTTGCCCTCTTGATACAGCAAAACTGAGCTTTTACAGGATGAGGTATAACCACCGCAAAGCCCCAAAAAATATGGCGCGGTTGCAGGTTTGCTAACGCCCAAAATTTTTGAAAGTGGGGCACTTAATTTCTTGGTCGTTTTTTGAATTGCCCCGCTGCTTGTTAAAAAATCCGCGGCTACCGTTAAAGGGAAAAGTGAGGGAATGAGCATTCCCGAGCAAATTTTAAGTGCGCGAGTTGCCTCATTACTTGCGAGTGCTGAGTTTTTAAGTAAAACTGCAAAAAGAAAAATTGCCATTACGATTGAAAATCCACCTTGAAAACCGAGCTTTGTGCTCGGCTTTGTTTTTTTCGTCATTTTGCTTTCCTTTCGTTCATAGATTGTAATAAATTATATTTATTGGGAGTGGCAAAATATGAAAAGCAGAGAGAAGCTTGGCGCTAAAATTCGTCGCGCCTTAGAAATTGACGAAATTTTGGGTGAAAATGATACCTTGGAAATGCGCGGAACAAGGGAACTGACCATTCGTGAGTGTCGGCACATTATTCACTATGACGACGAGGAAATCAGGCTTTCCCTTAAGGAATATATTCTTACGATAAAGGGTGACGGACTTTATTTCACCTCGTATGCCGGGGGAACGGTATGTGTTGATGGGCGAATTTTGGAGCTTAAATTTGATATGAGGTAAATTTATGGCAAAACGAAGGGTTAGTAAATTTCAAAAGCTTTTTGGGTATCACACGATAGTGATATCCCAAACACTTATTGAAGAATTTTTAAATCTTTGTATGAGATACGGCTTTTCATACTACGATATCAGAATCGACAAGGAGAACAAAAAAGCATATATAGACGTTCCCGCAAGTCAATATAAAAACGTAATGACAGCGTGCAAAATGTGGCAAATTCGCGCAAAGGATAATGGGAAATATGGCTTGCCGACACGAATTTTTTCATACCGTAAAAGATGGGGAATAATAATTGGTTTGTGTGCTTCTATTGTTATTTTTTGCCTTGCGCAAAGTGTTTTGTGGCGCGTTGACGTTGTGGGAAATGAAAGACTTAGTGACGATGAAATAATTGAAGCTCTTGCTCAAAACGGAATGAAGGTTGGGGATTTTATCAACAAATTAGATACAAGCCACATTGAGCAAAGCGTTATGATAAATCATGATGACGTTGCTTGGATTTCTGTGAACATAGTGGGAAACGTGGCGCACGTTGAGGTGATTGAGGTTATTGATACCAAAATCAAGGAAAAGGAGGGCGCGCCCGCAAATCTTATTTCTCTTTATGATGCTCAAATAATTTCACTTGAGGTTTATACGGGCTTCACCTGTGTAAAGGAGGGTGATTTTGTGCGAGCAGGGGATCTTTTAGTCAGCGGAATTTACAAAAGTGAGAAGGCTCCCTTAAGATACACTCGTGCATCGGGAGGTGTGTATGGGCGCGTAACTAAGACGTTTGAAATTGAAATTCCGTTAATTCAAGCACAAAAAGTGCCTACAGGTGAAAAAATAACGAAAAAAACCTTGATTTTTTTTGGAAATTCGATAAATTTTTTCACAAACTATAGAAATTTGCCTATAAGTTATGATATAATAAACTATGTATATACATTTAATCCCTTCTCACTTGGTGAGTTGCCGATTTCAATTTCAGTGGACGAATATTACGGATATGAAATAATTGAAATTGAGATTGATGAGGATGAGGCAATGAATCAGGCGTATGAGGAGCTTCGTTTAAAAATTGACGAAGAGCTGCCTGAAGCACAAATATTAAAGAAAACACTGCACGGTGAAATTGTGGAAGGGAAATATGTGCTGAAATGCACACTTACTGCAATTTGCAATATTGCAAAGCAGGTTGAGTTTGAAGTGAGGTAAAAATGAGTCAAGTAGTAATTAACGTTGAAAGTAATGAAATAACGAGCAGGGTGTTCGGGTGCTTTGATTGTAACATCAAGGCAATCGAGCGCGCGTTTAACGTGCGAATTTCAAACCGTCGTGCCGTTGACGGTGAT
The DNA here is from genome assembly GCA_045637205.1 of Eubacteriales bacterium. Lineage (GTDB taxonomy): Bacteria > Bacillota > Clostridia > Oscillospirales > CAG-272 > RGIG4608. The sequence continues at coordinate 2,777 of JAZTYY010000017.1, forward strand.
GCGATTGTAATTGATGGCCACGAGGGTGAGGTTGCACTTGCTTCACGCGTGTTAAATCACCTTATAAATCTTGCAAACAACGGCGCTGACATCACCGACCAAAACGTTGACTATGCCATTTCTATGGTTAGTGATGGTGACGGTGAAGCATTGAACGTCAGCTTTGGTGACGATTGCGTTTTTGTTACAAGCAAAGGCAAGCCCATTAAGGCAAAGACCGTTGGACAAAAGCAATACGTTGACGCGATAAAAAAGAATACAATTGTTTTCGGCATTGGCCCTGCAGGTACGGGTAAGACGTATCTCGCGGTTGCCATGGCTGTTAAGGCACTTCGTGACAAGCAGGTGTCAAGAATTATTTTGACTCGTCCCGCTATTGAGGCAGGTGAAAAGCTCGGTTTCTTGCCGGGTGATTTGCAGAGTAAGATTGATCCCTATCTTCGTCCTTTGTATGACGCGCTCTATGACATGATGGGTGTTGAGAATTACCAAAGACAGATGGAAAAGCAGGTTATTGAGATAGCCCCCCTTGCCTATATGAGAGGTAGAACGCTTGACGATAGTTTTATCATTCTTGATGAGGCGCAGAATGCGACTCCCGAGCAAATGAAGATGTTTTTAACTCGTCTTGGATTTAATTCAAAGGCGGTCATCACGGGTGACTTGACACAAACCGACCTGCCATACGGACAAAAGAGTGGTCTTGCGATTGCAACCCACATTTTAAGTGACATTGAGGATATTCACATTCACCAGTTTACTGACAAGGATGTTGTTCGTCACAAGCTCGTGCAAAAGATTATCCTTGCATACGATAAATTTGAGAAAAAGGCTCAAGAGAATGCCGAAAAGCGCAAAAGTGAGCAAAAGAATTTTAAAAAGAGGTAAATTATGAAGCTTAAGATTTATTTTGAAAATGACCAAAAAAAGCACTCAATAAAATATAAAATGCAGATGCTTATTCGCAGAACAATTCTTGAAACTCTTGACTATGAGGGAATGGAAAACGACGTTGAAGTTTCCGTTACCTTTGTTGACGATGAGGGTATTCGCGAATTGAATAATAAATTCAGAGGAATGGACAAGCCCACCGACGTGCTTTCTTTCCCCTTGCTCGACTATGAGGGCGAAAGTGAAGAGCCGTTTTTCGACGAGCTTTGTCACAATCTTGGAGACATAGTTATCTCCCTTGAGCGCGCAATGGCGCAGGCAAATGAGTTTGGACATTCATTTGAGAGGGAAGTGGCATTCCTCACTGCACATTCAATGCTCCACCTTCTCGGCTATGACCACGAAATAAGTGAAGAAGACGATGCCGATATGAGAAGAAGACAAAATGATATTATGGACAGACTTGGTTTGTCAGTTAAATGAGGTAGAAGATGAAAAGAACAGGATTTATTGCAATAGTAGGTCGCCCCAACGTAGGTAAATCTACACTTATGAATAGAATTTTGGGTGAGAAGGTGGCTATTGTTTCATCTAAGCCCCAGACAACAAGAAATAGAATTATCGGTATTCACACCGTGGGTGAGGATCAGTACGTTTTCCTTGACACTCCCGGTATCCATCAGCCCAAGAACTCCCTTGGCGACTTTATGGTTAAAGCTGCGAATGACTCAATGCATGATGCAGATGCAGTTGTGCTTGTAGTTGATGCGGGCAAGGAGATTAGCAAGGTTGAAGAAAATATTATAGAATACGTTAAAAAGAGTGGTGTTCCCGCAATTTTGGCGCTTAATAAGGTTGACCTTTATACAAGAGATGTAATTGCGCAGACAATTACTGCATACGCATCAAAATGCGATTTTGATGCATTCGTGCCGATTTGCGCAAAGAAGGGTGAGCAGGTTGACGCTCTTATGAGTGAGCTTGAAAAGTTCCTTGGCGAAAGCGAATGGTTTTTCCCAGATGATATTGTGACCGACCAGCCCATTCGTCAGATGGCTGCGGAAATTATTCGTGAAAAGATACTTAGAACTCTTAATAAAGAAATCCCCCACGGAGTTGCCGTTGTTATTGAGGAATTCCGTGACGAGCCCACAATGGTGACAATTCGTGCAGAAATCTTCTGCGAAAAGGCATCACATAAGGGAATTATCGTCGGCAAGGGTGGAAAAGAGCTTAAAATGGTTGGCTCATATGCTCGTGAAGATTTGGAAAAATTGCTCGGCAAAAAGGTATATCTCAACCTTTGGGTTAAGGTTAAAGAAAACTGGCGCGAAAGCGCGAAAACTGTTGGTAACTTCGGTTATCATGATGAGGATTGACGAAATATTACTAACAACCTAAATTTCAACACGTCATCCTGAGCGGTAGGGGTTCCCCGAAACGAGCAAGGTCGAGTTTTTGGGGTTCACGTAGCGAAGTTTTGCGAGAGAACCCTTTAGGGTGAGTCGAGCAAAACCTCTGCTTGCAGAGGGATCTACGACGGAGTTTTGTGTGACTTTCTTAACACAAAGAAATATTGAATAAAATTATGTTTTACATTTACATTTTAACTAATAAAACAAACAATGTCCTATACATTGGTATGACCAACGATATTCAAAGAAGAATGACCGAACATAAAAGTGAGATGATTGACGGATTTTCAAAACGTTATCATACTCACAAATTGGTATATTTTGAAGAATATGGACACTCAATTGAAGCTATATCCAGAGAAAAACAATTAAAAGGATATAAACGATTTAAAAAGATTGCACTAATTGAAAAAATGAATCCAAATTGGAACGATTTAAGTGAGGATTTACGTTGATGGTTTCTAGGAAGTAACTTTTGTTTGGAAAGTTACATAAAACTCCATCGTAGATCCCTGCGTAAACGCAGGTTTTACTCGTTACACGATGTTTCACTCGCAAAACTTCACTACCGTTCAGGATGACGGGCTGGAGTGGATAGTGAGTAAGATGTATAATTTATCAAAATAAGGAGTACTATCGTGAAAAGATTATTAGCAATATTAGTACTAATTTTACTCTGTTTTTCATTAACCTCATGTCAAGTCATTAAATTGTTAAGACACAGTATTACAGGGGAATTGATGGACTCTGTAGAAGGTTTTTCTTACGGCGAAGAAAACGGTACGTTTATTTATAAAGGCAATAAATATGTTTGTGTTTGGGAAATCAATAACGATTGCCGAATGACTATGCAGGGGGATTATATTTTCCTGGGGATGAGGAGTAATTGGCCGCTTTTTCCAGCTACTCAGTACTTTGCACACTCGGTTGATAATCCAAACTTCATAACGGATGGGCATGGACGTAATGTGTATTTAAGAGAGGATTTATATCATAATGATATTGTTTATGTTTTGAACGATACTTCTTTTGAATTTAAGTTTGAATCGGCTTTTGTTATTACGGATAAAATCAATTACGATCATCACGAGGCAAGCGAGAGATGTACTAAAAGTGCAGTAGTTAACTTTTATATGAAAGATATACCTGAAATAAAGGTTATGAAGAAAATTTATTTGATAGATAACGTTTGGTATTGCGTTGAATATGACGTCGCCTATCAGCTTTCGGACGAATTTGTAGCCAAGTTGATAGAAGAAAAAATCATAAATTAAAAACGAAGTTCACTTCAACGTGTCATCCTGAGCGCTGGGGTGAGGTTAGCAAAGTACGATATGCTTATAATTATGATTCAAAGATTTACGAAAGGAAGGTGATAAAATGCTAAGTACAGTTGACGGGCTTGTTATAAAGTCGCAGAATTTTGGTGACAATGACAAGTTAGTTACGATCTTGACAGCAGAGGGCAAGCAAACGGTACTTGCCAAGGGTGCTCGTTCAATGAAAAGCAAAATTAAGAATATCACCGAGCCTTTTGTTTATGCCAATTTTGAATTAAATCAAAAGGGAAGTGCGATAGCGTGGATTAAAGGTGGCTCAAGCACCGAAATTTTCTATAATCTGCGTGAGGACGTTGAAAAACTATTCCTCGCAACCTACATTTGCGACATTGCCAACGAGCTTTCGGGTGAGAGGGTTGAGTGCGAGGAGATATTAAGACTCACCTTAAACACCCTATTTGCTATTGTTAAGGATTTGCGACCACTATCTCAAATCAAGGCGGTTTATGAGATGCGTGCAGCGGCAATTTCGGGCTACTGTCCGAATCTTGACTACTGTGATAGCTGCGAGAGTGACTGTGCAGAGAATACCTATTTTGACGTTACAAACGGTGCACTTATTTGCTCCGATTGTTTAAACAAGAGGGGTGAGATTTTTAAAAGAAATCTCTCAATTGCCTACGATGACGTAAGGGAGAGGACGGTACTAATACCTTTGACTCCTGCATCTCGTACGGCGATTAGATTTTCAATACAAGCACCAAATGAAAAGATTTTTTCATTCACATTAAGTGAAGCCGACGACCTTAAAACCTTCTCTAAGGCATGTGAGGAATTCCTTCTTCACCATTTAGGACACGGATTTGATTCGCTTGATTTATATTACTCAATTTTATAAGGAATGTTATGAAATACTCAGACAACTTATTTTCAACACTTGAATTTGATAAAATAAAGGCACTTTTAGCCGAATGTGCAATGACCGAGGGCGCGCAGACAAAAGCACTTATGCTTGAGCCGACAAGTGATCCTGTGGTTATTGTTAGAAGGCAAAATAGAACAAGTGATGCTTTGCGACTTGCAAATGCAAAGGGAATGCCCACGTTTATAAATATTCGCGACGTAGGGGCGACCTGCGAGCGCGCCGACAAGGGTGCGGTGCTTTCAATGAGGGAGCTTCTTGACGTGGCATCGGTTTTGCGCTCTGCAAGAATGCTTATTGATTACGTCAACGGCAACAAGCTTTTTGACACTTGTCTTGACGAGATTTTTGACCGTCTTATTCCCGATAGAAAACTTGAGGAAAGAATTTCTCGCTCTATTATTTCCGAGGATATGATGGCTGATGAGGCAAGTCCTTCTTTGGCTGAAATAAGACGAAAAATTCGTCACGAAAACAATAGAATTAAGGATATTTTGCAGCAGTATATGAGCGTGGGCTCACACTCAAAATATCTTCAGGAGAATATCGTTACGATGCGTAACGGACGTTACGTTGTTCCGGTTAAAGCAGAGTGCAAAAACGACGTAAAGGGACTTTTGCACGACACCTCGGCTTCGGGTGCGACGTACTTTATTGAACCTTCATCGGTAGTTGAAGCTAATAACGAGCTCCGAATGCTTCAAAGTCGCGAGGAGCACGAAATTGAGAGAATACTCTCTGAGCTTTCTTCAATGGTTAGTGATTGCTCAAGAGCAATTTGGCTCGACTATCAAAATATATCCGAAATATCCTTCTACTTTGCGTGTGCCACTCTTTCACAAAGAATCGGTGGTGTTTCACCTCAAATCTCTCGTGGTAGAACGGTAAATTTCAAACGTGCTCGCCATCCTCTTATTGAAAAGGATAAGGTTGTGCCCGTTGACCTTCGCATTGACGAGGGCAACGATACGCTTATTATCACGGGTCCTAACACGGGTGGTAAGACGGTTACTCTTAAAACCTTGGGACTTTTTGCCCTTATGGCGCAATCGGGATTGCATATTCCTTGTGATGAGGGAAGTGAAATTTGCATTTTTGACAATATTTTTGCCGACATCGGCGACCAGCAGAGCATTGAACAATCACTTTCAACTTTTAGTTCACATATGGTGAGCATTGTTAAAATGCTTGATGGCATTACAAATGAGAGCTTGGTGCTTTTCGACGAGCTTTGCGCAGGTACTGACCCTGTTGAGGGCGCAGCACTTGCTCACTCAATTATTGAGGCGGTGAGAGAAAAGGGTGCTATGTGTATGGCAACCACTCACTATGCCGAGCTTAAGGCATATGCACTTCAAACTAAGGGTGTTTGCAACGCGTCCTGCGAATTTGACGTGGCAACTCTTAAACCCACATATAAGCTTATTATCGGTACGCCTGGTAAGTCAAACGCGTTTGCAATTTCATCAAAGCTTGGGCTCGATGAAAAAATTGTTGAGCGTGCAAAGACCTTCCTTGGCAACGATGATAGAAATTTTGAAACGGTCATTGAAAAGCTTGAGCAAAGCAGAATACAAATGGAAGCAGAAAGAGTTAAGGCTGAGGAGCTTCGCATAGAATATGAGCGCTTTAAGGCGGACAGTGAAAAGCTTTTGAATAGAAAGCTTACCGAAGCCGAGCACCATTTGGAAAAGGCACGCGAAAAGGCTAATGCAATGGTGCAAAGTGCCAAGGCGTCAAGTGACTATATCCTTGCTGAAATGGATAAGGTTAGAAAGCAAAGAGATAGTGAAAGACTTGGTGATGCCGTTGACGAAGCGCGTAAAAAAATGCGTGATTACCTTCGCGAGAACGAGGACAAGTATAACCCCGTTGAAGAAAAGGTGGATAAGGAATACGTTCTTCCTCGTCCTCTTAAGATTGGTGATGAGGTTTATATCATTAATATCGACAAAACGGGATTTGTGGTTGATAATCCTGATAAGAACGGAAATGTTACTGTTCAGGCAGGTATTATTAAGACTAAAACAAAGGTTAAAAATCTTAAGCTTATTGAAAACAAGGCTACCTTTATTGATAAGTCTGGTAAGAAAACCCGAGCCGGAGACTATAAGGCAACCGTCAGTCGCGATTGCAAGGACGAAATCGACCTTCGCGGTATGATGGGTGACGAGGCTTGGCTCAAGGTGGATAAGTATTTTGATGAGGCAATTTTGGTTGGCTATCACACCGTTAGACTCATTCATGGAAAGGGAACCGGTGCACTAAAAAAAGCACTTTGGGAGTACCTTCGTCGTGATAGTCGCATTAAATCCTTCCGTATTGGTCAATACGGTGAAGGTGACGGCGGTGTGACCGTTGTTGAGTTGAAATAAAGTTAAATTGGGATTTAGCGGTGCGAAGCACCGCAACTAAATCCGCCTTCTGCGGAATAAATCCACAAATGGTGGATGAAATCGCTTGCGCGATGAAATCTGCCTTATGGCAGGTTAATAAAAGGCGGATTTGATTTCATCC
>JAZTYY010000018.1:0-8155 GCA_045637205.1 Eubacteriales bacterium
ATCTTGATTTTTTTGATATATAGTGTTATAATAGCTTAAGTAATATGATGAAAGGTGTAATTATGGCTATAAATTTGATTAACAACAACGAAGATTTTTATTTTCATATTATTGACAACAAGACTTGCTCAAACTCAACACAGCATTTTCATTACGGTTTTGAACTTTATTATATGAAAGAGGGAAAATGTCACTACTCTATCAATGAAAATTCTTTTGATATTGTTTCAGGTGATATAATTCTTATTCCCTCCGGAACTAACCATGGCACAAGCTACGGTTCAAAGCCATGCACAAGAATACTCATGAATTTTCCTGAAAACTTTATTTCACCGGAAATACTCTCAGCCATCAAATCTATGGGATATATTTATAGAAATCCGGAAACAATTCCGGCTATCAACGAATTGTTCTATTTGATTGAGCAAGAATATGTCAAGCAGGATTCTCTTTCAAGACCTGCATTAAGAGCTTATACTGAAGGAATTTTGATGATTATGATTCGAAAAAGCCATAAGATTGAGCAGGAAAGAAACTCAATTGTAGAAGCTGCAGTTAAATACATTCAAGAAAATTACACTTCAACTATACGTTTAGCTGACGTTGCAAAAATGCTTTCAGTGAGTGAAGAGCATCTATCACGTATTTTCAAAAAGGAAATTACGTTTGGTTTTAGCGAATACATAACTCTTATAAGACTTCAAAAGGCAGAGCATATGCTCAAAAACGAGCCAAGCCGTGCCGTAACTGAGGTTGCCTATGCTTGCGGCTTTAATGACAGCAACTATTTCTCATACAAATTTAAAAAGGCATATGGGATTACTCCCTCTCAGTTAAGAGACGGAAAAGAAAACGAATACCCCCAGCCACCCAATCACACAAACTAACAAAGGATAAAAAATGGAAGATTTAATTTTTGTAATTAATAAGATTTTACCAATCATTTTAATGGTTGTAGTAGGATATTTTCTTAAAAAAATAAAGTTATTAGAGGAGGATATGGCAAAAAAGCTTAACACCCTGGTTTTTCGCATATTTTTGCCCGTTATGCTCTTCCTCAACGTATACAAAATCCAAGATTTAGGAGAAATTGATTTTGTATTCGTTTGGTACGCAATGGGGATAATTATTCTTCTCTTCCTCGTTGGTATGATTACCATGGCCTTAATATTCAAGGATAATCGTCAAAGAAGCGTTATGATGCAAGGCATTTTTAGAGCAAATTATGCTCTTATAGGACTCCCCTTGGCTCAGTCACTCTTTAACGATGAGGGAAGCAAAATGGCAGCATTGCTTTCGGCATTTGTTGTTCCCACATTTAATATCTTAGCCGTTATTTGTCTTAACATTTTCTCAGCAGGAGATAAAAAGCCAAGCATTGGCGGTGTGTTTAAGGGAATTATCAAAAACCCCTTGATACAAGCAATCTTCTTGGGCTTTATCGCGCTTGGAGTTCGTGCAATTTTTGTACATTACGATATCACCTTCAGACTTGCTAACGTTGAACCCGTATACAAAACATTGGAAAATTTAAGCGCCATTGCAAGTCCACTTTCACTTTTGGTGTTGGGTGCAAGATTTGAAATTGCAGCTATTCCTCAACTCAAAAAGCATATCATTATCGGCGTTATCAATCGAGCAGTAATTGTTCCCTTTATTGGTATTTCAGGTGCACTTTTATTAAATCAATTTGCAGGAACTAATTTTTCGGGCGCACAGTTTGCAAGCTTCATCGCTTGTTTTTGCACTCCTGTAGCTGTATCAAGCGTTCCTATGTCTCAAGAGATGGGCGCAGATGCCGACCTTATGGGGCAAATTGTTGTTTGGACAACCGTATTTTCGGCATTCAGCATTTTTACCGTAACCTATATTTTAAGGCTTATAGGCATATTCTAAATCAATAAAATTAAGGTTTTCGCAAGAAAACCTTTTTTTGTTGAATTTTTTATGAACAAGCATTGTGCAATATATCAAAAAACCACCTCTCTTTTTTGTATGAATAATAGAATTTGTAATTTTTGGGTGTTTTGTTATATAATTAACACTAATTTTATTGATTTTTCTATTATTATATGGTACAATGTACACAATGGCATAATGTTTATTAATTTAAAATCAATGTCTAAAAATGGAGGTTTTTATGAAAACAAAACTCAACACAAAAATCATATCATTGTTGCTTGTAACCATTATGGTTCTTCCAATGATGATGCCCTTTGCAGCTGTTTTCGCAGCTGACCAAACAACATATGTATTGGACATTGGTTCCCTTGCAAACGTATCAGGTGGCTCTAAACAAGATGGTGACACCGATACTTGTGGAACTGATAACTTCTTTACTATCCACTACAAATCCGGTACTAAAATTGAGGCAAATGAAAAATCATTCCTTGGTTTTACCGGTACTAAGAGATTAGACTTCCAGGGTGCAATCAATCTTGAAGTACCCTCCGGTTGTATTTCTTTCACAACACAGGATTCCGCAACTGTTAAGGTATGGTGGGTATCCGGTGGTGACGGAAGAGAAATTGGAATATATAACGAAAACAAGGAGCTTGTTGCTGAAACAGCACATGGCTCAATTAAGAATGAGCTTTACGTATCCGAGCTTACAATCTCCGGCGAAGGCAAATATTACCTTGCAAGCAGCTCATCAGCTGGTAACAACTACATTTACAAGGTAGAAGTAACAACTAAGACTCTTGATAGAGGCCCCAGAGCTGATTGGAGCACAGTTGCTGCACCCACATTCGCAGAGCTTTCTACTAACGCGGACGGCACAATCTCCGTTCCCGTAAACGCTCTTGTAGATCACAATGGTGCTGACTATCTTACAGTTAATATGTATCAGGACGGCGAAATTATTTCAACTGCTAAGTCCACATCAATAAAGTCAGTTCACGCACTTGTATTCAATCCTGTTGAATCCGGAAAATACGAATTCGAAGCTATCATCTCTCGTGATGGTGAGGCTGATAAGGTATCAGCTAAGGTAGAATATGACTATACTCTTCCCCTTGCGGCTCCCTTCATTACTATCGCATCAAACCTTGGTGACGGTGCAGTAAAGGTAATTTGGAACCCCACAAGAGAAGCTGAAAAATATAACGTTTACGTTGGCGGTACATTGTATCAGACAACTGAATCACGTGACATCACAATCACAGGTCTTACTGTTGGTAGACTTTCTGTAATCGGTGTTGAAGCAATTCGCGGTGAAGAGGTTTCAGCAGTTACTGAAATCAACGTAACTGTTGGTGCTGCTAAGCGCGACTGGGATTTCACAGTTTACGGTCCTTCAACAAACGCATCCAAAAACGATAACTACTATAAAGAAAACTCCGACGGCTCTGTTTCAGTATGGTCTGTAAACGGTAGAGGTAAAATTCAGCCCACAGGTGCTGACGGCCTTTCATATTATTACACTGCTATTCCCTCTAGTGAAAACTTCACATTCCGTGCAAAAGTTGTAGTTAACAACTGGACATATTCAAACGGTCAGGACGGCTTTGGTCTTATGGTTATGGACCACGTTCCTTCAACCGATAACACAACAGCAAACTTCTGGTCCAATCTTTATATGGCAGCTTCCACAAAGATTGAATACCGCTATGAAGACCTTGAGGAAGGCGACTATAACATCTATACAACTGAATCAGTTGAAGGTGATAAATATAGCATGAAGCTTGGTATCGGTACAATCTCTAAGATTGGTATCAATCAAGATATCATCGACCGCACAACTCTTGGTGAACAGGGTCTTATCGTTGGTCAGACAGGTTACCTTCAGTCATTAGTACAAACTCTTGAATGCAGAGCCGGTCTTCTCGGTAAGCAGGCAGGCACATACAATATCATCGGCGGCTACAAAAATGAAGTTGCTCCCGAAGGTACATTGGATGAAAGATATCTTGTAACTGAAATGACTCTTGAAATTCAGAAGAACAACACAGGTTATTTCATTACATATTATGACCAAAACGGCGAAGTAGTTAGAACAGTTAAGAACTATGAGCCCGATGCTCTTGAACAGTTCGACCCGGATTACGTTTACGTTGGTATGTTCGCTTCACGTAATGCAAACGTAACATTTAAGGACATTTCCCTTACAACCATCAATCCTGCGGATGATAAGCCCGCTGAACCCAGACCTATCGAACAGATAGTTCCCACAGTTACAGTTACATCCGCAACTTCAACAACTACAACTGATTATAACCTTGTTGCTGACTTTAACGTTTCTGGTACAGTTGACGTTTTCGTTAACAACTACAAGCTTATCGAAGGTCTTGAGGTTAAGGCTTATGAACGTCTTAACACAATATTGGATCTCAGTGAAATCGGAAGATATGATTCTCCCAACGCACTCAGAATCGTTTTGACTCCTGATCCTGATCAAGAGCTTCCCCCATATACTGCACTTTCAACAACTGCTCCGGTTTGGACAAATATGGATATTACTCTTTACAAGGGTAACTACCATAAGAACAATATCTACGTAGCTCCCGCTCCCATTGGTATGTACTATGGAAACGGTACTGAAGAACACCCCTATGACATCTATACTGCTATTAAACTCGTAAGCCCCGGACAGACAATTATCCTTATGGAAGGTACTTACAAGCTTGAAACAGGTCTTAGAATTGAAAGAGGTATCAACGGTACTGAAGAAAATCCCATCAGAATGATTGCTGACCCCAAGGCTAAGACAAGACCTGTTCTTGACTTCGATCATAAGGGTAACGGTATCACACACGGTGGTAACTACTGGTACTTCTACGGCTTTGACGTAACTAATTCAATTGACGGTAGCAAGGGCTTCCAGGTTTCCGGTAACAACAACGTTCTTGACCAAATCAACACATACTACAACGGTAACACAGGTATTCAGATTAGCCGTTACCACGTAGTTGACCTTACAATTGATCAGTGGCCCGCTAACAACCTCATCCTTAACTGCACATCCTATGGTAATGCAGACTCCGGTTACGAGGATGCTGACGGCTTTGCTGCTAAGCTCACAATCGGTGAAGGCAACGTATTTGACGGTTGCGTAGCTCACCACAATGCTGACGACGGTTGGGACCTCTTTGCTAAGATTGCAACAGGTGAAATCGGCGCAGTTACAATTAGAAACTGTGTTGCATATGAAAACGGCTTCCTTGAAGACGGCACAGTAGCAGGTAACGGTAACGGATTTAAGATGGGTGGTGACTCCATTCCCGGTCAGCATCAGCTCATCAACTCTATCGCATTCAACAATAGAGCAAAGGGTATCGACTCCAACTCTTGTCCCGATATCACAGTTACAAACTGCATTAGCTATAACAACGGCTCTCATAACGTAGCATTCTATACAAACAGCGCTAACACAACTGACTTCGCAGCTACAGGCATTATCTCCATTAAGGACGGTAAGCTTACAGGCGATGCTCTTGTTAAGGAAAGCTTCAAGCCTCTTGGCAACCAGGACGTTGATAAGTACGAAAATGCTTCCAACTACTACTGGGATGGCGCAGCTTGTGTAAACAAGAATGGTGAAACATTGACAACTGATATCTTTGTAAGCACTGAATTCACTGGCATCACAAGAAATGCTGACGGATCCATCAACATGAACGGATTCCTTGAGCTTAACAATAACGCTCCTGAAGGCGCTGGCACAACAGGTGCTTCAACTCCCTCTTATACAATCGAGCTTATTCCTGATGGTGAATGTACATTTGCTGAAGAATGGACAACAACTGATATGTACGTACACTGGCACGAATGTGAATGTGGAAATAAGAGTGATATCGAAATCCACGACCTTATGTACGTAACTGATTCTGAGCCCACCGAAACCGATCCCGGTTACAAGCACAACGAATGTACAATTTGTGGACATAAGAGAGCAACAATCGAAATTCCTCCTCTTGGTGGAAACGATGTTGACAACGGAAGTGCTAACAACGGTGAAGTAGGTGGCATTCTTGGATTCTTCTTGATGATTTGGAATGCAATCGTTAACTTCTTCAAATCAATTTTTGGTATAAGATAATATATCTAAAATAAAGCTTATCCCCGAGAGTTTTTCTCGGGGATATTTTTATATAAAATTAAAGGCACTCAAAATTGAGTGCCTTAATTTATTTAATTATATCAACCGGGCTGCTTACCGAAATATGCCTGAATACCACCATCAACGTAAAGGATTTGACCATTTACGAAATCAGATGCGCTGGAAGCAAGGAATACCGCAGGGCCTGCAAGGTCTTCAGGGTCACCCCAACGTCCTGCTGGAGTCTTTGTATCGGTAATAAAGCTATCAAAGGGATGCTTGCTACCATCAGCCTGAGGCTCACGAAGAGGTGCTGTCTGAGGAGTTGCAATGTAACCAGGGCCAATACCGTTACACTGAATATTGTACTGACCGTATTCAGATGCGATGTTCCTTGTAAGCATCTTAAGACCACCCTTAGCAGATGCATATGCTGATACTGTTTCACGTCCAAATTCACTCATCATTGAACAAATGTTAATAATCTTACCACTTCTCTGCTTAATCATTGAAGGAAGAACTGCCTTTGAAACGATGAAGGGCGCGTTAAGGTCAACGTCAATTACCTGACGAAATTCACTTGCCTTCATTTCAATCATAGGAATTCTCTTAATAATACCGGCATTGTTTACAAGAATGTCAACAACACCAACCTCTTCTTCAATTTGCGCTACCATTGCGTTAACTGCATCTTCATCAGTAACGTCACAAACATATCCCTTTGCATCAATGCCATCAGCAGCGTATGCAGCAAGTCCGCGATCAACGAATTCCTGCTTAATATCGTTAAATACAATCTTTGCACCTGCAGCAGCAAGTCCTTTTGCTATTGCATAGCCAATACCGTAGGATGCGCCTGTAATAAGGGCAACCTTACCTTCAAGAGAAAAATTCTTAATACTCATTTTCAGCTCTCCTTTTTATTATCTAAGATCCTTTGTAAGAATGTGGTCCATATCAGTAAATTCCTGATTTTCACCGCACATCGCCCAAATAAATGAATAGTTCTTTGTACCAACACCACTATGTATTGACCAAGAAGGTGAAATAACCGCTTCTTCATTATGCATAATGATATGGCGTGTTTCATTGGGTTCACCCATCATATGGAATACTGCATCGTTCTCTTCCATGTCAAGATAGAAATAAACTTCCATTCTTCTTGCATGTGTATGTGAGGGCATTGTATTCCAGTTGGAACCAACTTCAAGCTGTGTAAGTCCCATTGAAAGCTGGCAGGACTGCATTACCTCGGGGTGAATGTACTGATTGATAACTCTCTTGTTACAATCCTCAAGAGAACCGCAAGGAACTTTTCTTGCCTTTGTAATATCAATCTTTCTAATAGGATATTCTGTATGTGCAGGACAGCTTGTTGCATAGAATTTTGCAGGTGCTGAAGGATCTACGCTACGGAAAACGATATCCTTATGTCCACGACCTACGTAAATACCGTCACGGGGATTCATTTCATAAACCTCACCGTCGATAACGATTTCACCCTTACCACCGATGTTGATACAGCCAAGCTCTCTACGCTGAAGGAAGTAATCAGCCGCAAGCTCCTTACCTACTTCAAGGGATAACTCTTTGTCAACCGGATAAATTCCAAGAACCATAATTCTGTCGATATGGCTATAAACCATTCTTATATTATCCTTTGTGAATAATTTTGAGATATGAAATTCTTCTCTCAATCTCTCTGTTGTATAATGCTTTACATCTTTTGCATTTGCTGCCTGTCTTACTTCCATTTTCTTTTCCTCCATATATTTAATTTATATTTTAACAAATCCATTTAAAATCTTAAGTCCGACTTCTCCGCTTTTTTCAGGATGAAACTGTGTTCCATAAACATTCTTATCCCAGACTGCACCCGGAATATCAATATCATATTCCGAATATGCCGCCAAAGATCCGTCACAATTCTTAGCATAAAACGAATGAACATAATATACGCAGTCACCTTCATTTATATCTTTTAAAAGCGGACAATCATTCTTTTTGAATTTAAGGGAATTCCATCCCATATGCGGAACCTTAAGTTCCTTTTTTATATCCTCATCCATAGGGCATATCTCGCCTTTTAAAAAGCCTAATCCCTCATGTTCTCCA
>JAZTYY010000019.1:0-13241 GCA_045637205.1 Eubacteriales bacterium
CGATCCGACTTCTTTTTTTGGACGCCACTCCCCCATTGGACTGTGCTCTGCGCATTTGTGCGCAGAATCCAGTTCGCATTTTTGACCAAACAAACGATTGCCGCTCTCGAGCAATCTTGTGGGCAAAAATAGTGCCCTTTAGGGCACCATCTGGGTGGCACCAATCGGTGTCCTGTCTTTTTTGCCATCACTCCCTCATCGGATTTGGCTCTGCGAACAAAGTGAAGCAGAATCCAGTTCGCAAATTCGACGAAAGGACGTTCCGTGCTCGCATGGGAACTCCTCGGCAAAGTTACTTTGCTTTTGAAATGGACCGTCGAGGACGCCGGTCCCTACAGAATTTCTACAGATTTTATTGGTATTGCGGCGAAGCTCTATAAAAAGTTTTTTGGTTACTTTTTTTCAAAAAAGTGACCGACAAATCAAAATTTGAAACTCTACCAAACAAAGCAAATTCCACTTGACACTTGAGACATTATATATTATAATTAAAATGATTAAATATGTAATTTTATAAAAAGGAATATATAAAATGGTTGAACTTTTATCTCCTGCTGGGAATTTTGAAAAAATGAAATCGGCACTCAATTACGGTGCGGACGCGGTATATCTTGCAGGCAACGTTTTCGGTATGAGAAGCGCTGCCGATAACTTTACAAATGACGAGCTTTATGAGGCAGTTGAATATGCTCACAATTTGGGCAAAAAGGTCTATTTGACAGTTAACACAATGCCCCACGAGCACGAATATTCCGTGCTTCGCGAATATCTTACAGCACTCAAAGCCTGCCCCATTGATGCCATGATCGTTGCCGATCTTGGCGTTATGGATACAATTAAAGAAATTTTGCCCGAAATGGAAATTCACGTTTCAACCCAGGCGTCCATAGTCAGCGTTGCCGCCGCAAAGGCATATATTAAACTCGGCGCAAAACGTCTTGTTCTTGCGCGCGAATTGACACTTGGTGAAATTAAGAAAATAAGAGCAGGAATTCCTGAGGATATTGAGCTTGAAGCATTTGTTCACGGCTCAATGTGCGTTTCATACAGTGGCAGATGCATGCTCTCACATCACATCACAGGCAGAGATGCAAACCGTGGCGCGTGTGCTCAGCCCTGCCGTTGGAATTTCAATCTCATTGAGGAAAAGCGCCCCGACTTCCCCATTCCGATTGAGCAAAACGACCTTGGCACTTTCATTATGTCCTCAAAAGACATGTGTACAATTGAGCATATTCCCGAACTCATTGAAGCAGGAATTAAATCATTTAAAATTGAAGGCAGAATGAAATCTGCTTATTACACAGCCGTTGTTACCAATGCATATAGAATGGCAATTGATTCATACTATAGTAATAAGGAAAATTATACCTTTAATCCACTTTGGATGCGCGAGCTTGAATCAGTAAGCCACAGAGAATATTGCACGGGCTTCTATTTTGATTACCCAATGGATAATGCCCAGCTTACAAGCAACACGGGTTACATTCGTGAAAAGGCATATTTTGCAATTGCTTGTGAGATGAACGAAAAGGAAAAAGAAGCGCAGGCGCGCCTTAATGAAGGCTGCAGTGACGGTCAATATTACCTCTTTATGCAAAAGAATAAATGCAAAATCGGAGATAGCGCAGAAATAATTTCTCCAAGCGAGGTGGGTAAATCACTTAACATTACCGATCTTCGCGATGAAAACGGAAACGAAATTGAATCCGCCCCCCACCCCTTTATGCATTTCTTTGTAAAAGTTCCCTTCTCTGTTAAGGTTGGAGACATTCTTCGCGCTGGAGAATAATTCTCTCTAATAACTTTTATTTTAAGGAGAAATATGTTTATTTTTGAACTTATTAAAGCTATATTTTTAGGCATCATCGAAGGAATCACAGAATGGCTGCCAATAAGCTCTACAGGACACATTATTTTATTTGATGAATTTTTCCCCTTGACTGTTGGCAAGGAAATTCACCCCGACTTTCCATCTGAATTCATGTCGATGTTCGAGGTTGTTATTCAACTTGGAGCAATAATGGCAGTTGTGGTAACGTTTTGGAATCAGCTTTGGCCTTTTTCAAAAAAGAAAAGTTCCCTTGAAAAAAAGGGCATTTGGCAAACGTGGTTCAAGGTTGCCATAGCCTCAATCCCTGCTGCAATAGTTGGCATTGTATTGGACAAAATTATAGAAAACACAACGGGCAAGGATATAGACGGCTGGCTCTATAACGGCACGGTTGTGTCAATTATGCTAATAGTTTACGGTATTTTGTTCATCATTATTGAGAAGAGAAATACACACAAAGCTCCCAAAATTACAGAAATTTCTCAAATTTCATATAAATATGCCTTTTTGATGGGCGTTTTTCAAATGCTTGCAATAATACCCGGCACGTCCCGTTCAGGCGCAACCATTCTTGGCGCAATATTGATTGGATTTTCACGCACCTGCGGTGCTGAATTTTCATTCTTTATGGGAATTCCTGCAATGGTCGGCGGCTCTTTAATTAAAGCACTCGGCTTTGTTAAATTTATCGGTGGGGACAATTCTACCGGTGAAGCGTTAAGCGTTCCAATAGAGGCTTGGCTGATACTTGCTGTAGCAACGGTAGTAGCCTTTGCCGTATCCATGATTGCAATTAAGTTCCTTATGAATTTTGTGAAAAAGCATTCGTTCGCACCGTTTGGCGTTTATAGAATAATCCTCGGTGCAATAGTTTTGATATATTTTTTAGTTAGATAAATCACTTTTAGCTTGGAGAATGAAATGGAAAAATTGAAAATTGCTTACCCCATAATTGTTGAGGGTAAATATGACAAAATCAAGCTCCAAGCTGTTTGCGAGGGGTTGATAATTAAAACCGACGGCTTTGGAATATTTAAAAAAGAGGAAAAGTCAGCCCTTATTAGAACACTTGCAAAAAATGGCCCAATAATCGTCCTCACCGACAGTGACGGTGGTGGCAAGGTCATTCGTTCACACGTGTCGTCCATCGTTCCAAAGGACAAATTGATTCAGCTTTACATTCCAAAAATCGAAGG
Organism: Eubacteriales bacterium; assembly: GCA_045637205.1. Lineage (GTDB taxonomy): Bacteria > Bacillota > Clostridia > Oscillospirales > CAG-272 > RGIG4608. Next base: position 3,031 of record JAZTYY010000019.1, read on the forward strand.
CAAGGAAAAGCGCAAGAGTGAGCCCTCAAAGGAAGGTACTCTCGGTGTTGAGGGAATGGAAAACGAGCTTTTGTATAAGCTCCTTGAACCATTTTCAAGCACTTCCAACGTGGAGGCAAACGAAAAACTACAAAAAATAGCCGAAAATCCACTTTCAAAAGTAGATTTCTTTATAGATGGACTCACCGGTGCTGAAAATTCATCTTTCAAACGAGATGAATTAGCCCAAAAATTTGATCTCCCAAGGGATATGACGCCAAATGCTCTTCTTGAAGCGCTCAAGGTGGTTGCAACCTACGAAGAATACCTTGAGGCTGTAGGAAGAAAACAATAATCAACGTTGGAGGATAATTATGTACTCTAAAATATATAGCGCAGGCATTACGGGAATTGACGGATTTATTGTCACCGTTGAATGCTCAGCAAGAAACAAAATACCCTCATTCGACCTTGTCGGTTTGCCCGATATGGCAGTTAAAGAGGCAAAGGAGCGCGTAAGAAACGCGTGCGCGAATAGCGGAATTCAATTCCCCGTTGCAGCACTCACCGTAAATCTCGCGCCCGCGGACAAAAAGAAGGAGGGCTCGGCACTCGACTTGCCCATTCTTTTGTCAATTTTGCACGCAGGCTCAGTAATTCATCCCGATACAGACCTTTCTCACAAGTGCTTTGTGGGTGAGCTTTCCCTTTCGGGTGAGATAAGAGCCGTTCGCGGCGCACTTTCAATGTGTGTTGCAGCAAGAGATTCAGGATTTACAGAATTCTACGTTCCCTCGGTCAATGCCGAAGAAGCGGCGGCAGTTGAAGGAATAAGTGTAATCCCCGTGGAAAATATTTCCGACCTCGTTCATCACTTGAACGGTGGGTTTGAAATGCCGGCACTTGAATACGATACAGCAAAATTCAAACAAAGCGTGCGCTCATATCCAATAGATTTTTCAGACGTTAAAGGACAAGCTCTTGCAAAAAGAGCTATGGAAATAGCTGCGGCAGGTGGTCATAATATTCTTTTAATTGGCCCTCCCGGTACGGGTAAATCAATGCTTGCAAAACGTTTGCCAACGATTTTGCCCCCTCTCACCTTTGACGAGGCAATTGAAAGCACAAAGGTGTACTCAATCGCAGGTGGACTCAAAAACGGTGAGTCACTTCTCTATTCCCGTCCCTTCCGTTCACCACACCACACAATGAGTGCGGTTAGCCTTGTCGGTGGAGGAGCAAATCCTGCTCCAGGTGAGGTTTCCTTGGCACACAATGGCGTACTTTTTCTTGACGAGCTTCCTGAGTTTCCAAAGCAAGTTACGGACACCCTCCGTCAACCTCTTGAGGACGGTAAGGTGACAATTACAAGAGCTCTTGCAAAGGTGACCTTCCCCTGTAACTTTATGCTCGTTGCGGCAATGAATCCCTGCCGTTGCGGATATTTCGGCCATCCCACAAAGGAATGTACCTGTAAGCCCGACGACGTAAAGCGTTACATTTCAAGAATTAGTGGGCCCTTGCTTGATAGAATTGATATTCAAATTGAGCTTCCCTCTCTTACATATACCGAAATTTCATCAAATACCGAGATTGGTGAGCGCAGTGAGGTAATTCGCGAGCGCGTAACCGAGGCAAGAAATTTTGCAATTGAAAGAATGAAAAAAGCACGATATAAGCCTCGTGCAAATGCTAATCTTGACGCAGCGCAAATCAAAAAATTCTGCCCACTTGACGATGGCGCAAATATGATTTTGAAGAGCGCATATGATAATCTTGGTCTTTCAGCACGCGGATACGATAGAGTTTTGCGCGTGGCAAGAACCATTGCTGACCTTGATAAAAGTGAAATAATCCAAGCACAACATATAGCCGAAGCAATCCAGCTTCGCTCCCTCGATAAGAAGTATTGGGGGTAAATTGATATAGAAAAAGCGGAGAAAAGTCATCTTTTTTCCGCTTTTGTTTACACTTCAAATTTTGATTTGTCTATTAGTTACTTTTATTGAACAACGGGTCGTCGAGGACGTCGACCCCTACGGTTTGTAAGTTGATTTTTGCTAATTTATAGCCATTTTAATAGCAATATGGCTATTATACAACTTAAAAATTACCACAATCATTGTAGGGGTCGACGTCCCCGACGACCCGTTACAAAGGCAAACTAATTTTTAAACTCACCCATAAATCCCAATTTATCTACATAACCAAGAAATCAGGAGAATAATATGAGTGAAACTAAAGAAATAAAGGAGCTTGGAACAAGCACTGAGGCAGCAAAGGAAAGCGGAATACAGGTTTTAACTATAATCGGTCAAATTGAGGGACATTACATTAACGACCAAAACCAAAAAACAACGAAATACGAGCATATTGTTCCTTTGCTTGTTGCAATGGAGCAGAGTGAGGACGTGAAGGGTGTTTTGATAGTCCTCAATACTATGGGTGGTGACGTTGAGGCAGGGCTTGGTATTGCTGAGATGATTGCTTCAATGACAAAGCCGACGGTATCACTCGTTATAGGTGGCTCTCACTCAATAGGAGTACCCCTTGCCGTTAGTGCCAAGCATTCGTTTATTGTGCCGAGTGCGACGATGACAATTCATCCCGTTCGCGTGAACGGACTTGTAGTCGGTGCGCCACAGACCTATAATTATTTTGCCGATATGCAAAAGAGAATTGTAAATTTCATTTGCCGACATTCAAACGCAACCGAAGAAAGCATAAACGAGATGATGATGCGCCCCGACATGCTCGCAACCGACGTTGGCACAGTTCTTGAGGGCAGAGAAGCCGTCGCGTGCGGACTTATTGACGAAATCGGTGGGCTGAGTGATGCACTTAAAACACTAAAGTATATGATAGAAAACAAAAATCAATAAATTGGGATTTATGGGTGAGTTTAAAAAATTAGTTTGCCTTTGTAACGGGTCGTCGAGGACGTCGACCCCTACAATGATTGTGGTAATTTTTAAGTTGTATAATAGCCATATTGCTATTAAAATGGCTATAAATTAGCAAAAATCAACTTACAAACCGTGGGGGTCGACGCCCCCGACGACCCGCCTATAAATAAAACTAACTCCCCGACAAATCAAATTTAGAAATTAAAATTTATAGATTGAGTATAAACTCTTGCCTCCCTCCGAGAGGGAGGTGTTACCGAAGGTGACGAAGGGAGCCTGCGAAATTATAGAAAATATCTCTCCATATCACGAGTAATAACGATAAAATCTCGCACTCTCCTCCACCCGACTTCGTCGGGAGCCCCCTCTCGGAGGGAGCCTATTTTCACATTTCAAACTAACCAACAAATCAAAATTCAAATCACCAACCCGTAGGGGCGCACTGTATGCAAGCGCTTTAAAATGTAAATAAATTGTAAATTTTGGTTGCTGTTGGTGTAAAAATGTGATATATATGGTATAATTGCATTGTTATATATAATTATATTAAATATATATTTTATTATCGTGTGCGCACATACGCACGCGCGAGAAAATAGCAAAATTTACCTAAAATAGATCAATTTACGAAAGGAAGATTTATCGTGTCAAACAACGCCTATTTAGAAGAAATAAAACTTGTTTGGAATCTCGTTTACGATTCATTCAGTGACTCCATGGCAACGGCTACTCGCGAGCTTTGGTTTAAGGATCTCACAGTTGAAGACTATGAAGACGGTGTTATCACCATGGGCATCAAGAGTGAGCTCAAGCACAAAACACTCACCGAAAAATACACGGGTGAGCTCTCACGTCGCTTCTCCGAGGAGCTCGGCTTTGACGTTATCGTAAACGTTATCTTCACAGGAACACCCATAAACAAAGAAGAAGCAATCAGAAGCATTATGGAGAGAGTTTCCATGGGCGATCCCTCCTGGCGTCTTGAAGAAGAAAAGAAACGCAAGGAGCAGGAGCAAAAGGAAAAAGAAAAAGAGAAGGAAGCTACTAAATCAAAGAGTGGACTTCACTTGGGCTCCACAATGCCCCCATTCAACTTTGAATACACCTTTGATAACTTTATTGTTGGTTCATCAAACAAATTTGCTCACGCGGCTTGTGTTGCGGTTGCAAACAACCCTGCAAAGAATTACAATCCTTTGTTTATCTATGGGCCCAGTGGCATCGGTAAAACCCACCTTTTGTACGCGGTTACAAACCACATAAAGAAAAAGAATCCCGACGTTAAGGTTGTTTACATAAAGAGTGAGGATTTCACAAACCAAATGATTGAATCACTTTCACGTCAGGCAATGTCCGATTTCCGTGAGAAATACCGTGATTGTGACGTTCTTCTTATCGACGATATTCAGTTCATTGCAGGTAAGGTTTCAACTCAAGAGGAGTTCTTCCACACCTTCAATGCGCTTTACGAAAGCGGTAAGCAAATCATTCTCACAAGTGACCGTCAGCCACACGAAATCAACCGTCTTGAAGAAAGACTTAAGAGCCGTTTCGAGTGGGGACTTATTGCGGATATGCAATCACCCGACCTTGAGCTTCGTATAGCAATCATCAAAAAGAAGGCTGAGCAGGTTGGAATCACTATTCCGGAGGACGTTCTTACCTTCCTTGCTGAAAACCTTCGTTCAAACGTACGTCAAATTGAGGGCGCAATCAAAAAGCTTGGTGCAAGAGTATTCCTCACCGGTGAAAAGATTGACATGGATTTAGCACGCGGCTGTATTTCAGAGCTTCTTGGCGGTGCTGAGCCCACAAGTGTTACCGTTGAAAAGATTTTTTCATCCGTATATCAAAAATACGGCATTAAAAAAGAAGATCTTGTTTCAACAAAGAGAAATAAGGAAATTGCATATGCGCGCCACATTACCGCATATATCATTCGCGAGGTTACTGAAATGTCACTTCCAAATATCGCAAAGATATTCAATCGTGACCGCACAACAATCATCAGCTCACTTGAAACGATTGAGCGCAAGATTTTAACCGACTCGATGCTCAATTTCGAAATTAAAGAAATTATAAAAGAAGTTTCACCCAATACTTAAGAATTCAGAATGGAGATATAAATTATGAAAATCAGATTCAATAGACATGAGCTTGCAGCTGCGATTGCACCTCTTATGAACTGTGTATCCACAAAGGTAACAGTTCCTGCTGCCGAGGGTATTCTTATTGAAGCTAAATTCCCCGACGTGTGTGTTCTCACAACCTTCGATCTTGAAAAGGGAATGAGAGTAACAACTCACGCGCAGGTGCTTGAAGAGGGCTCATACATCATCAATGCAGTTAAGCTTAATCAGACACTTCGCGTAATGCCTGCTGACGAAATAGAGCTCGACGTTGACGATAGAAACGTTGCATCCATCGTTTGCGGTAAGTCAAGCCACAAGATGAATGCTCTTGCAGGAACAGATTTTCCTGCTATTCCTAAGCTTGAAAGCGACGATGCTGTTGTTGTTAAGCAGAGCGACCTTAAGGAAATGTTTGGTCAAACAATGTATGCTATGGGCGTAAACGACCAGAGAAATATTCTTAACGGTACTTTCGTTAGAATGTATAACGAGCAGCTTACAATGGTGTCCTGCGATAACTTTAAGCTTGCAAAATGTGATAGAGTTATTGAATACAAAACAGAGCAGGAATATGACGGATTATATAGAAACGCGTTCATTCTTCCCGTTAAGACAGTTAACGAGCTTGTTAAGCTTCTTTCCGACAACAAGGAAAAGACTTGCCGTATGTTTATGACAAGAAAGAACATCGTTTTTGAAATTGGTGAAATCATTTTCTTCAGCCGTCTTATTGAGGGTGAATACCTTGATTACGATAGAATCATTGTTAAAAATCACAAGTACAGCGTTGAATGTGATAGAGATGAGCTCATCTCAGCACTTGAGCGCGCAGCTCTTGTAACTGAAGAAAAGATTGCAGGCTCACTCAGAAGCCACGTTAAGCTTGTATTCGACGGTGGCCTTCTTAAGATTACTGCTAACTCCACAGCAGGCAGCACGTACGATGAAATCGAAATCAACGATATCGGTGCGCCCCTTACAATCGGCTTTAACAACCGTTACCTTATCAACTCAGTAAGAGCTTGTAACTCTGAAAGAATTAAGCTTGCGCTTTCTTCACATCTTTCATCCCTTAACATCACACCCGCTGAGCCTAAAGAGGGTGTTGAAGAAGTGTTTATGCTTCTTCCCGTTAGACTTAAGGACTAATTTAATTTGATATAAAACTATGCTTTGTAAAAAAGTAGAGCTGTGCAATTTTCGTAACGCGGAGAACGAGATCATTGAATTCAGTGACGGCATAAACGTTCTTCACGGCGAAAATGCACAGGGTAAAACCAATCTGCTTGAGGCAATTTATTACGTTTCACTCGGCAAAAGCTTTAGAACCTCACACGATACCGAAATTATTCGATTTGGTGAGGAGTATGCCTCCTTGTCCCTCGACTATGAGAGCGCGGGCAGGGAACAAAATATCACCATGCGAATGTCGAGCAACGCAAAGCAAAGAAAGAACGTGACACATAACGGGGTGAAAATCACAAAGCTCTCTGAGCTTGTGGGGTCATTTCGTGCAGTTCTTTTCTCACCCGACCACCTGCAGATGATAAAGGATGGGCCGTCCCTTCGTCGAAGCTATCTCGACGTTGCGATCTCCCAAATAAGACCGATGTATTTGCACTCGTTGCAAAAATATAACAAGATATTACTCAATCGAAATAAGCTTTTAAAAGCTGCTGAAGAGGACAGAGCGACCTTTGACTCAACAATCGACTTTTGGTCGGCTCAGCTTGCTCATGAGGCGGCAATAATTGCCAAGGCGCGCGCTGAATACATTGCGCGAAGCGGTGAGATAATTGCGGACTTTTACAAAAGAATGTGCGCAAGCGGTGAGATTGATGAAACTCCCGAATTTATCTATGCCGGCTCGGCAAAGCAGGACGCAGAGCTCTATTTCGATACCCAGACAACTGAGAAGAACTTTCTTCGACTCTTAAGTGATTACCACGAGCGCGAGATTGCCGCAGGAGCCACGTTGTACGGTACGCATAAGGATGACATCCTAATCAACCTAAACGGCAAAAATACGCGTTTATACAGCTCTCAAGGGCAGCAGCGCTCATTGGCGCTTGCGATGAAGCTTGCTGAGGGCGAAATTTGCAAGATGGATTGCGGTGAATATCCCGTTTTCCTCTTTGACGACGTTTTTTCAGAGCTTGACTCAGGCAGACGAAAGAATCTTCTTCGCGAGATTACCGATAGACAGGTTATTATAACGTCTTGCGAAAACGATATGGATTTGTCTGTGCCCTATCGCAGAATTGAGGTTGCGAAGGGAAGGTATGAGCTTAGAAGTTAGTTCACGTTTGAATCGCTCAAGCCGCTTGGCTCCCGCTTTTGGAAAAGCGGGGCAAAACAATAGATTTGGCTAATTGACTATCTGCATAAATTTTCAATAATTCGCAAACGAATTATTGATTTGTTTGCTAAAATCCTTTTACGAAAACAAATTTTCGACAAGGATTTTATCAATCAAATTACGAAAATCCCTCCGATAGAGTGATTTTCTAAAATTTAATTTCAAAAGGCATTTAAAAGCTTTTTGGTTCTTTTTCTCGAAAAAGAACATAAACCTTTACTTTGTAACTTCATTTTGACGTCTTTATGTCGCCAAGTGATGAATAAATTATGAATTTGTGGAAATCTTTCTCATTTTTCAACAGCTTTTCCACAAAGTTTATAATGCGTTGAAAATCGCGTGGATTTTGAATTTTGAAAATCCGTAAAGTGTTGATTTTATTAGTTTTTTTGAGCATTGTTGCCTTTGTTGAAAACCGACATTTTTAACAGTAAAACGACAAAAATTTGTCGCGCTGAGGGAAAACTTTGGCAAATAAGCCTTTTCCACCTAATTTTGTGGAAAAGTGCATTTTCGACAAAAAATACAAAATTCGGCGTTTGCGACACGTTTTTGTCCCTGTGACCTAAAACGCGCCGAGTTATCCACTTTTTCTCCAAAAAACGTCAACCTGTTTTCCACACTAAAAAATTGCCAAAAAAGTCAACAAAATCAAGACATTGCGCAACTTTTCCACACTTTCCACGCCCTCTATTATTTACTATAACTATTATTTATTTATATATTTATTTCATTCATTTCTTTATATCGCGCGAGAAAAAGAAAAAAAAGTTTTAAATTTTTTCACTTTGACAGAAAGTTGTCGCCCTACGAAAAAGAAATGTGGTATAATACAAAATCGAAAGGGGATGCTAAGATGATCTATTTGCACGTCGGTGCAGGAAAAAGCATAAGAGAACAAGACGTCATTGGCATCTTTGATATGGATACATCCACGGTTTCACCTGTAACGCGCAAGCTTCTCTCCCAAGCGGAAAAGGAGAAGAGGACGGAGTCACCCTCCTATGAGATTCCGAAATCCTTTATTCTTTACCGTGCCGAAAACGGTGAAACGAAGGTATGCTTCTCGCAGTTCTCATCTGCTTCTCTCTTTGGCAGAATGGGCAAGGGAAGTGTTAGATAATTACTTTGTGATTAATTCTTTTACATACAACAACAATTTGAAAGGAAACAGAAATGGAAAACCTTGAAAAGAATCTCGACCTTGTGGTTGAGAACAGCTACACCGAAGAAAATATACAAGTACTTGAAGGACTTGAGGCGGTAAGAAAGCGCCCCGGTATGTACATAGGTACGACCTCAATTGGCGGTCTTCACCATCTTGTTTATGAAATTGTCGATAACTCTATTGACGAAGCCCTTGCAGGCCATTGTGACAAGATTACCGTAACCATCAATCCCGACAACTCCGTAACAGTAGAGGACAACGGACGTGGTATTCCTTCGGCAATTCACCCAAAGCAGGGAATTCCCACACCGGAGGTTGTTTATACAATCTTGCACGCGGGCGGTAAATTCGGCGGTGGCGGATACAAAATCGCAGGCGGTCTTCACGGTGTTGGTGCATCGGTTGTTAACGCGCTTTCCGAATGGCTTGAGCTTGAGGACGTTTACGACGGAAAGGTATATACTGAGCGCTTTGAAAGAGGTAAGGTTGCACGCGCATTTAAGTGTGTTGGTGATCCTACTGACAAAAAGAGTGGTGTTAAGGTAACCTTTAAGCCCGACCCTGAAATATTTGAAGAAACTGTGTTTGTATATCAGACACTTGAAAATAGAATGCGTGAGCAGGCGTTCCTCAATGCAGGAGTGCGCATTGCTCTTATCGACGCGCGCGGTGAAGAAAGAGTTGAAAACGAATTCGTTTACGAGGGCGGTATTAAAAGCTTTGTAACACATCTCAATGCCAACCGTCACAACGAGCTCATTCACCCCGAGGTTATCTATATGAAGGGTGAAAAGGGAACAAGCGTTGCCGAGGTTGCTCTTCAGTATAACGATAGCTATAACGAGCTTATTCTCTCATTTGCAAACAACATGCACACAATTGAGGGTGGTACACACGAAACGGGCTTTAAGGCAGCTATTACAAAGGTTCTTAACGATTATGCGCGTAAGGCGGGTATCTTGAAGGATAGTGACAAGAATCTTTCCGGTGAGGACGTTCGTGAGGGTCTTTGCGCCATTATAAGCGTTAAGCTTGAGGATGCGCAGTTCGAGTCACAGACCAAAGCGAAACTCGGTAATAGCGAGGTTAGAACGCTTGTGGAGGGTATTGTAAACGCAAAGCTCTCTGAATACTTTGAAGAAAATCCATCTGTAGCTAAAAATATACTTGATAAGGCACTTGCAGCATCTCGTGCAAGAGAAGCGGCAAGAAAGGCAAGAGAACTCACAAGACGCAAGGGTGTGCTTGGTGGTTCAACACTCCCCGGTAAGCTTCGTGATTGCCAGGAGAGAAGAATTGAAGTTACTGAACTCTATCTCGTAGAAGGAGATTCTGCGGGCGGTTCTGCTACGCAGGGAAGAAACTCCAAATTCCAAGCAATTTTGCCCCTTCGTGGTAAGGTTTTGAACGTTGAAAAGACGAGAATTGACAAGGTTTATTCCAACCTTTCACTTATCCCGATCATTCAGGCGCTTGGATGCGGTATCGGTGAGGAATTTGATATTGCGAAGCTCCGTTACGGCAAGATAATTATCATGGCCGATGCCGACGTTGACGGTTCTCACATCAGAATTTTACTTCTCACCTTCTTCTTCCGTCATATGCGTCAGCTTATCGACGAAGGACACATCTATCTTGCTCAGCCCCCTCTTTATAAGGTTTACAAG
>JAZTYY010000020.1:0-1656 GCA_045637205.1 Eubacteriales bacterium
CCAAAGACTCTATCAAGAAACTTATTGACCTTGGACTTATAAAGAAAGAAAAACGAAAGAAAGCTGATGGCAGTGCAAGTTCTAATCTCTATGTGGTGTGTGAAAAAACTACTGTCAAGGTTGATGAGGCCACCGAAGATACCACACCTTGTGTACAAGACGACCTACCCGGTAGTGTGCAAGAAGAACAAGGTTGTGTGTCGGACGGCTGCAATAAATACTCAAATATAAATAATAATTATTTTATTAATAACCATCTATCATCAATAGAGGATGTGATGAAACAGGCAGAAACATATGAACTTGAAGGACTATCGAAAAAGAATTATGAAACAGCAATTGAAATTATGTTTAATTCAGAATCAATTTCAGTTGGGGGTGAAATCATTCCTCGTGAAATTGTTCGTAAGCGATTAGAAAATATCAGCTACGAGCATATCGTCTATGTCGATAACAATATGCCGAGGGAAATCGTTAACGGCAAAGTTGAAATTCAAGTTAGAAGTCCTGTCCCCTATATCATAACTGCTCTGTATAATGCGTTGCGTTACACGAAAGATGAAATTGTAAGAATGGAATATGGAAGCGGATAATTAATTGTTGTTCCAATATCCCTTGATATTATTAGACGCGCGGTTTTGAGATTTTTCCCAGACTTGGTCTGGGGCAAGCATAGCGTCCGGCTGTCCGCCTGCCGCGTTGTGCCGCCCTGACGGCACACTATTCGGGCAGAAGCCCGGACCCACTTCGCAACTCGCCCTCCGACTCGTATTATCACTAAAGTGATAAAAGCTCGTTTATTAGGCGGTTGCTCAGTTTCCCCAAAACACAAATTGTGTTTTGGGGTACCCCGAAAAAAGGAGGTAATATAAATGTCAAAAAGAAAAAGAGATAAGACATTAACAATACGAGTTACTGAGAAAGAAAAGCAATATATTCAAAAGCGTGCAGACAAAGCAGATCTAAGTGTTACAGATTATATGGTCAGGCTCTCTCACGAAACACCCATCTATATTCCCGTCGATATGCAACCATTTTTATTAGAATTTAAGAGTATCGGTAACAACATTAATCAGCTGACACAGAAGGTCAACGCAAAGGTGTTTTACTCGTATAATTTTGAAGAATTTATCAATGCGATTAATAAATTAAATGATCGCATTGGAGAGATTGCGAGGCGAGATTAATGGCAACAGTAAATGTAATTCCTGAAGCAAAACAAAGTCCAAGTGCAATGCGCGGACTCATCAATTATTGTCTGAGGAAAGAAAAAACGTTTGATGTGAATTCAGGCAGAAAATTAATCACCGGAATTAATTGTATTGGCGAAAATGCTTATGCAGAATTTATGACAACAAAAGCAGTTTATCATAAAGAAACCGGTATGAATTTCTATCATTTTTCTCAATCGTTTTCACCTGAAGAAAAAATCACACCTGAGCAAGTACACGAGGTTGGAATTGAGTTTGCTAAACGAGCTTGGCCGGGACATGAAGTTTTAGTTTGCACACATATGGACGAGCCACATTTACATTCAAATTTTGTTGTTAATTATGTAAATTTTGAAAACGGTTCTAAGATACATTTCACTCCCAATTCCCTAAAGGTTTTAAGAGATATAAGTGATGAAATTTGTATCAGTCATGGCTTCTCTGT
>JAZTYY010000021.1:0-2387 GCA_045637205.1 Eubacteriales bacterium
AAAACCCATGTACCCTCTTGTGTTGCGGCTGCATCGATGACACCTTGTGGAAGACCTGCGAGGTCGGCTTTGTCGGTTATTGTCAATTTGAATGCTTTGTTGTCGGCAAGTAGATTTGCACCGAACTTAATCTGTGCAAGGCCAATCTTTGTGTCGAGGTCGAGCAGGGTAGCTTTGTCTGTTTCGTTCAACAAGGCACCGCCACGAACAAAACTGCTGTAATAGTTCTCGAGAACGATGCTCTGTTCTTCTGTCAAGCCAAGGTTCTCCTTATTATTATATAAGGTTTGTATGCGGTTGAACAGTGTGTCGTTCATATATACATATCCGCTGAGTTCAGTCAGTTTAGGAACAACATATTCTTCAATTTCTGTCATCTGAGGTGTGTTTTCACTCTCGTTAAGGTTGAAGAATATTGCACTTACTTTATCGAGTGTCTTTCCGCTGAGTTCGAGCGCGTCGATGGTGTTTGCAAATGTAGGCGCATCGCTGTTTTCGATGACAGCCTTGATGTCGGCGCGTTTCTCGGCAAAACCTTTGTCAAAAGCTTCTTTGTAGTCTTCAATCTTGAAGTTACTGAATTCCGGCGCGCCGAATGGGGCTTTACTCTCTTTCAGAAGAGAATTTGGGCTCACCTGCAAAGTTTGGGGGGCTATGCAAAAAGTTTAGTCAATCTATAAAAGAAGAACTTTAAGTCGGTAACACCTCTAAGCTGTGCTCTGAATGCTTTGATTTTAGCATTAAAACTTTCAGCAAAAGCATTTGTTGAACGATTGACGAAGTAGTTGAGTATTTCCTCGTAATGTTCGTATATTGTTCCGGCAATTGTATTGAATGACACAAAGCCACTATTATCAACCTTGTCGTACCAACGTGCCAATTGAAGCCTTGCCTGATCCTTTGTAAATCTGCGTGAGAATATCATTCTTAAGGAATGTGTAAGCGAGTAAGCCTCTTTCAAGTCCGGATATTGTGCAAAAAGAATTGCAGCCCTCTCTTTTTGTGATTTGCTCCATTTTTCCGGTGATTTAAACAACAAATATCTGCTGCGTGCAAGCAGTTGCTTCTTCGTATCTCCATTTGGGAATACAAATGGACGATATTCCTTGCCGCTCCATTTTGCATTTTCCTTGGCATCGGTTTCTTCCTGTATTGCATCCCACCGGTGCTTTATGCGCAGTTCTTGTACAGCTTCGCAAGCTTCTTTCTGAACGTGAAAACGGTCAATAACCTTTATTGCAGAGGGGAAGCAACGTGTCACGATGCGGTTCATACTATTTGACATATCAAGCGTGACCTCCTTTACCAACCGCCTGTGCTTTTCGGGTATCCTGTTGATTATTGCAATGATATCATCAGACTTGACGCCTTCTATCATTGCAACAAGAGTACCTTTCTTCCCTCTGGCATCAGGGTTGGATATTATGGTGTAAAGTTCTCCATTACTCATCGAGGTCTCATCTATGCAAAGGCGAGGACCTATGTTCTTGGCAAAAAGCAACCATTTGTCGGCATGCTCTTTTGCGCTCCACGATTCGTAATCGCTCAGATGATGTTTATAAGAACGCTCTATCTCATCGCCGTTTATATGGCATAACGGTTCAAGCGAACGGGCCGATTGGGGATATGTCTCCAGGTAATGCTTTTAAAAAAGCCGCAAACTCCATTGAGTAGCGGGTGCCTTTGTAAGTGGTGTCATAGCTGTTGGTAAAATACTCGTCAGTGGTGTGGTCGTACCATTTGCGACGACGTACCTTAAAATTGACACGCTTGTCGCGAAGAGGAAAGTCTCGCACTGTTACTGCGTCAAGAAAGCCCTTGGACTCTATCTTATGGCCTTGGCGTTCTAAAGGAAGATTATCGAACTCATCAAGTGAAATCTCAACATCAATATCATTGCTGATGACACCTGTAATCTTGAAGTTTTCAATGAAACCTGATGGCAATATCAAACGGGCTAATTCCAATAGTATTTTTTCGTCCTGCATAGTACTTATTTTAACTATGCGAAGATAATATTTTTATATCATCCCCCCAACTTTTGCAGGTGAGCCTCTATCACTCAGTAGAAAAAAGGTGTGGGTAATTTGCTTATATTAATGGAGCGCCATATAATTTTATCTGTTTAAGCAGGTGATTTTCAGACCAACTGCACGCCGAAAAGAAATTCAGGTTGCGGGTAGGCTGTTTTAAGGAAACAGTGCGAGGTATGTTTAACCGCTAGTTAGACGCGCGTAGCGTGGCTAACTGAGGGCGATCCGCAGCACCCTTAAAACAGCCGTAAGCCGCAATGACAAGCAAGTACCCGACCGAGTGCACGCATTCCTGCGGCACGAGCAAAGGGAACTTGCGACAATTTCTTTTGTGCAAGGTTTTTTGTTTCTTTT
>JAZTYY010000022.1:0-3029 GCA_045637205.1 Eubacteriales bacterium
TTTTCTGTCGCTTCACCACGAGCGAAACTTCCTTGCAAACCGACAAACCACACACGGTCGCCGAACTGGTCATTTAAAGCACTCAAAAATGTATTCGTCCAATCAGTAATTTCTATCATTTTTATTTCCTCATTAAATTCAATTTTTCTTAAAATCATAAAGCCCTGTTGTTTCTCTGTTTCTATACTCGTGCTTTTCGTAATAGCCAATTAGTGTGCCGTCATCATCGCGAAGAGCAACCATATACACATCCTTATTTTCCTCGTCATTGCGATAGGTGTATATGATGTTGTTATCCTTGCTTTCGCGAAACCACGATACCACCTTGTCAATCATTTCATTTGCCTTTGGCGGATGGCAGTCTTTAATGCTTTTACCCGTCAAATCCTTATGATAACGCTCTATCGCAGATGGATTCATATACACGATTATATCATCCATATCGCAAACAACCACAGGGGCAAGGTCTTGGTCCAACACGCTTTTTAATAATTTATTTAACATTTAAATTCCGCCTTATTTTAATCTATAATTCCCTTAATAACCTTTCTTTCCCTTAAATATTACCACTTTTTAAGGGGAAAGTCAAAGAATCAAGCAAATTTACCCTTATTTATTGTTTGTTTTCAAGGTAAAGTTATTTTCGCCTTAAAAGAGAAAGCCAATGCAAAATCGCATTGGCTGAAATTATTTAAGCTCTAATATTTTCTCTTTAATTCTATTGGCGGTCTTGATAAATTCCTCATCGCTTTTACCCGTGGGATCATCAAGTCCGAAGTCTATACGCTCTTTGCAAGGGATATTCGGGCAACTGACATTGCACCCCATGGTGATAACAATATCAGGTGTAGGAACATCCGAAATCAGTTTTGAATACTGACTCGACATATCAATGTCGAAATACTCTTTCATAATCCGCACCGCATCTTGATTTATCTGTGGTTTTGTTTCTGTCCCTGCTGAATAGCAGTCGTACTTTTCTGAAAGATACGCTTTTCCAAAAGCTTCTGCCATCTGACTTCGACAAGAATTATGAACACATATAAATGCTATTTTCTTTTTCATAGATACTTTTCCACCTCTGATGGCTTTAAGAGCTTGCCTTGCGAAACAACCTTTTCATTCACCACTAAAACAGGCATACTCATAGCTCCGTATTGCATCACTTTTTCCATATCTGTGATGTATTCGACTTCGATGTCAAGACCTTTATTTTGCACTGCCTTTTTTGTGTTTTCATATTGCTTGTGGCAAGTTTGACATCCTGCACCCAGCACCTTTACAGAATTGATTACTGCCGAACAACCGCAATCACATTTTCTCTTTCTACCAAATCCAAACATAACAGACCTCCTAAATAATAATATTTTGTATCGCATTAAAGAAATATCCGACAAGGATAATTCCAACTGTACATATCGCAATAAATATTCCAAGCAGTTTCGGTTTGACTGCTTTACGGAGCATAATTATTGACGGAAGTGACAGAGTGGTTACGCCCATCATAAATGATAAAACCACACCAAGCTGTGCACCTTTTGCAAGCAGAGCTTCAGCAATCGGGATTGTACCGAAGATGTCGGCGTACATTGGCACACCTGCAACAGTAGCTATAACAACTCCCAATGGATTACCACTGCCAAGAACTTTTACAATAATATCCTCAGGTATCCAATTATGAATTATCGCACCTATGCCGACACCTACAAGGACATAAGGAAACACTTTCTTTGCAGTTCCCAACACCTGTTCCCAAGCATACTTTATACGATCCTTGAAATACAATTCATCTTGCGGAACATCAAACGATTTGCCTTGTCTTATATATTCTTCGACTTGATTTTCAAGATGTAATTTTTCAATCAGCGTACCTCCTATGATAGCGATAATAAGACCGACTACAACATATGTAACTGCAACTTTCCACCCGAAAATACTCATAAGCAAAACAAGCGAGCCCAAATCAACCATAGGCGAAGAAATAAGGAACGAAAATGTTACTCCAAGCGGAAGTCCTGCACTTGTAAAACCAATAAACAAAGGAATTGATGAGCAAGAGCAAAACGGGGTTACAGTTCCTAAAAGTGCCGCAACCGTATTTGCACCAATGCCGTGAAATCTGCCAAGTATGCGTTTGCTTCTTTCTGGGGGAAAATAACTTTGAATGTATGAGATAATCAGAATTAAGACACCTAAAAGCACCATAATCTTAATTGTATCATATAAAAAGAACTGAACACTACCACCAATTCTGCCACCCACATCAAGACCGAATGCTGACAGAATATTTCCTATCAGCTCATTTAACCATTTCATACCCAAGACTTGATTTTGAAAAAAGTCCCATGCTGCTTTTATTACTTCCATAGAAAAACCTCCTCAAATAGAAAAACATCTATGTGTAGTTGTTTTTGTAAGCCGTGGCTTATTCGCATCACGGCTTTTGTATTACTTTATTTTTGTTAACTCTTGCAACATTTCCGATGCAATCTTTGCACCTTCTTCTGATATGGAGTAATGTGTCCATTTACCTTCTTTTCTGCCGACTACAACGCCTGAATCACAGAGAATTTTCATATGGTGTGAAAGCGTGGGCTGTGTTACTTCAAGTGTATCAAGTAATTTGCAGGCACACTTTTCGCCTGTACTCAGCATTTTAAGAATTTTAATTCTGTTTTCATCACAAAATGCCTTAAATATTTCAGCAATTTTTGTATCATTCATTTCCAAGTAAATCACCTCACATAGATAATCATCTATATATATTATATGCGACACATAGAAAAATGTCAATATGTTTTATTGAAATATTTTATCTAACATTTTTCTAGCACTTTTCTAGCGAAAACCCAAAAAATGCATCAAAAAGTGGCAATACGAAAATTTCGAGAACAGCAAAGGCTTTGAAGGAATTTATCCCCTCAAAGCCTTGATTTTATGCGGTTTTTATCGCTTTTTAAGTTCCTTTAACTTCCGCTTATTTACTCTATCTAAAAACACTCTCTAACAGCTCGAAATCAGTTGACGGG
>JAZTYY010000023.1:0-20287 GCA_045637205.1 Eubacteriales bacterium
CTTGCTTCAAAAGAAAAAGCGTTATAACCGTTTTGATAGCAAAACCATTTAGCCGCTTTTCTTTGGCAAAAAGAGCCGCAAAGAAAAGCTAACAAAAGAAACGGCGAATACAGGGCTACGCGCCCCGTACCCGCGCCACTGCGCGTGGAGCGCCACCTTTAAAAAGGTGGACGAAACAATCGCGAAAAGTGAGTGCGAACATCCCGATAAATCAAAATTTGAAATTGTTACAAGCAAAAAGGAACTCCCCAGCGGGAGTTCCCTATTTTTACATCATTAAATTATATCAAGCATTTTTTCAACACTCGCAATCTTAACACATAAGCAAAGGATGTTCATTGCCTTTTGAAGCTCATCGTTATCAGGATACGTCGGTGCAATTCGGATATTTCTATCTCTTAAATCGTTTCCGTATGGGAACGTTGCACCAACGGTCGTAAGCACAACACCTGCTTTTTTAACAAGCTGATAGGTGCGCTTTGCACATCCGTCAAGTGTATTCAAGCTGACAAAATATCCACCGTTGGGATCTGTCCAAGTGGCAATTTCTGCTTCGCCAAGCTCCTTTTGGAGTGTGTTTTTAACAATATCAAATTTCGGTCTGATAATCTCGGCAAGCTTCATCATATGTGCACGGATATTATCGGCATTACCAAAATATTTAACGTGTCTTATTTGATTAATCTTATCAAATCCAATAGTTTGAGCCGCTAAAATAGGACGAATTTGATTGAAATTTCGTGTGCTTGTAGCAAAAATTGCTACCCCTGAGCCCGGAAAAGAAATTTTTGACGTGGATGCGAAATAGAACACTCTATCAATATGACCACAAGTCAAACAAATATCAAAAATGTCAACAAGCTCATCTCGTTTATCGGGATAAAGATCGTGCACAGCATATGCATTGTCCCAAAAGATACGAAAATCATTTGCAGCAGTTTTCATCTTCGCAAGTCTTTCAACAGTTTCTGGAGAATAGGTTATACCCTCAGGATTTGAATATTTCGGACAGCACCAAATTCCCTTGATACTATCATCTCTTGCAACAAGCGCTTCAACTGCATCCATATCGGGCCCCGTGGGTGTCATATCAACTGTAATCATCTCAATACCGAGTGATTGACAAATGGCAAAATGACGGTCATATCCGGGGGCGGGGCAAATAAACTTAACCACGGGCAATTTGCACCATGGCTTTGCACTGCCAAGGACACCGTAAAGCATTGCACGTGCAACGGTATCATACATAAGGTTAAGTGACGAGTTACCTGCAACGAAAATATTTTCGGGGGGAATATTTAAAAGGTCAGAAAAAAGCTTCTTTGCCTCGGGAATACCCTCCAAAATACCGTAATTTCGATAGTCAACACCCTTATCGTTGATGCAGTCCTCGCTCTTTGATATACAGTCGAGCATACCCGTCATCATATCGAGCTGCTCCCTGCCGGGTTTGCCGCGCGAAAGGTCGAGTGAAAGACCCATTTCGCAAACATTTTTATATTCATTTTTAAGCTCAAGATAAAGTGCCTCAAGCTGCTCGGGTTTCATTTCAGTATATTTCAAAATGAACACCTCCTTTATGAATACTTTTGATGAATAATTGTAGGGGCGATTCACGAATCGCCCACACAAGTTAAATATTATTAAAATTCAGCGTTGCCTGTTGTTCTTGGGAATGCTTCAACGTCACGGATGTTAGAAACACCTGTCATATACATAATAAGACGTTCAAATCCAAGGCCAAAGCCTGCGTGACGGCAACCACCGTACTTACGAAGCTCAAGATACCACCAGTAATCGTCGGGGTTAAGCTCGAATTTAGCCATTGCTTCAAGCAATTTTTCCATTCTCTCCTCACGCTGTGAGCCACCGATAAGCTCAGCAACACCGGGAACGAGCATATCTGCTGCCGCAACTGTCTTGCCGTCGTCGTTTTGGCGCATATAGAATGCCTTGATATCCTTGGGATAATCAGTTACGAATACGGGTTTCTTGAAGATTTCTTCAGTGAGATATCTTTCATGCTCTGTCTGAAGGTCCATACCCCAGTATACAGGATATTCAAATTCGTGGCCACAATTCTGCAATTTTTCAACTGCTTCAGTATATGTGATTCTGCCAAATTCACTGTTTACAAGAGCTGTAAGTCTTTCAATAAGACCTGTGTCGAAGAATTTGTTGAAGAATTCCATTTCAGCAGGACAATTTTCCATAACGTAGGAAAGAACGAACTTCATCATATCTTCAGCTGTGTCCATATAGTCTGTAAGATCTGCAAAAGCAAGCTCGGGCTCTACCATCCAGAATTCAGCCGCATGGCGCTGTGTGTTGGAGCGCTCTGCACGGAAGGTGGGGCCAAATGTATATACGTTTGCAAATGCCATGGCATATGTTTCAACGTTAAGCTGACCTGAAACCGTAAGACCTGTCTTCTTGCCGAAGAAGTCCTGTGTGTAATCAACCTCACCGTTTTCAGTTCTTGGGGGATTGTTAAGGTCAAGTGTTGTTACCTGGAACATTTCACCTGCACCCTCACAGTCACTACCTGTAATAAGAGGTGTGTGAACGTAAACAAATCCTCTATCTTGGAAGAATTTGTGAATTGCATAAGCCGCAACGGAACGAACACGGAAAACAGCATTAAATGTGTTTGAACGGGGACGAAGATGCGCAATAGTTCTCAAGTATTCGAGCGTGTGGCGCTTCTTCTGCAAGGGGTAGTCGGGAGTGGATGCGCCCTCAACGTCAATCACCTCTGCTTTAAGTTCAAAGGGCTGCTTTGCTTCGGGAGTGAGCTCTAAAGTTCCCTCGATGATAAATGAGCAACCAACGTTTTGCTTTGCAATTGTTTTATAATTTTCAAGCTTTGCATCCTCAAAAACAACCTGAAGATTCTTAAAATAGCTACCATCGTTAAGCTCGATGAAGCCGAACACGTTGGAAGCACGAATTGTTCTTGCCCAACCTGCAACAGTAATTTTTTGTCCCGCAAATTTTTCGGGAGATGCAAAGATTTCTTTAATAGTAATGCGTTTCATTTTTATACCTTCTTTTTGATTTTATTTATTAAAATAAAAAATTCCTATACATTGTAACACAAATTTATATATATTTCAAGGGTTTAGATGATTTTTGTTTAATTTTTGATTTATCCAGTAGTTTGTTAGCAATAACTCTCGCCTCCATCTGACGAGGGAGGTGGATTTTGATGTGTACTCTTACACATCAAAAGACGGAGGGAGAGATTAATTTTAAAGTAACTTTTCCTTTGGAACTCTCCCTCAGTCGCTAACGCGACAGCTCCCTCGATAGAGGGAGCCGAGAGCTTGTGCTCAATCTCAACTCCACAACACTCCACAAATTGTACAAACCGTCAATCTTCCTGCACTTGATATTCAAAAAACTCGTTCACCAAATCGGTGTAATACGTTATTGAACTAAAACAACCCGCAAACGCTGAAACTTCACCGTTTTCTGAAAAGTAACCTATATAATCCCTTCCAACGATTAAAAATTTGCCGTTTTCATAATTAACTCTTATGCAAACGCCGTCCGGAGAGTCACATCTATAATACGTATGCATAATTTCAGTACTTTGAAAAGCCATTGAAAAAGCGTCAAATTTTTCATTATCCAATACCTCTATTATTTCAACTCTGCTATTATCAAATGCAACCAAATCGTCCGAATGATCGGGAACCCAAGAAATAAAATCCTTTTGGTCAGGATTATTATAACGAATTAATTCAATTGAAACCACATCTTTAAGATACTCCTCCGTCGGACTATACATAATTGGATCACAAGATGATAAAGTCAACGCGATTAAAATCAAACACAAACTTATAATAGTTACTTTTTTCATAACAATCTCCTTTGCTAATTTTCCTTCCAAAACTCTTTAACCTGACCTGCAAGATCCTGTGCGGAGTGACAATACTTCGCGTGCGACCAATGAAGTGGGAACATCATTTTATACTGCTCGGTCGCGTATCTATCGTCAAGCAAAACAACGACTCCACGGTCGTTTTCGGTGCGAATTACTCTACCAGCCGCCTGAAGAATTCTATTCATTCCGGGGTAGGTATAGGCATAATCGTAACCACCCTCGCGAGTATTATCAAAATACTCCTTCATAATGTTTCTTTCGTTTGAAATTCCGGGCAAGCCAACGCCTACAATTATTGTACCGATAAGGCGCGAGCCGGGTAAGTCAACCCCCTCAGAAAAGCTACCGCCAAGCACACAAAAACCAAGTCGAAGAACACCTTCATCGTCCTTAAACTGCGCCAAAAATTCCTCTTTTTGAGCATAATTCATATTCGTGCTTTGGGCAAAAACCTTTACCTTGGGATATGTCCTTTCGAACTCCTTTTGCACCTCGTTCATATACTTATATGACGGGAAGAAAACGATATAATTCCCCGCCTTACCCGAAACTGTACCTGCAATGCAGGATGCAATTTTCTTATATGACGACTCCCTCTCTTCAAATCTTGTATTGACGGAATCAACACAGAAAAGACCAAGATTATTTTGCTTAAAGGGTGACGGCAATTGCACCTTAATGCTATTCTTATCACCACCCAAAATATCTGAAAAATAGTCAATGGGCTCTAAAGTGGCAGAAAACATTACGCTTGAAACTGCTCTGCTGTGGCAAAGAGCCAACTGATGCGATGGGTCAAGGCAAGAGAGTCTAACCTTAATATCACCACCCGAAACCTCAATAAAGAACATATAATGCTCATCATAAAGCTCCGAAATTTTCTTATACTTCATTATATCCCCATATAGACGCTTAACGTCGTTTAAAATGGGAGAAATTCTGTTTTTTCTAATCCATGCGCCCATAACTGACGCCAATTTATCAACGTATTTTTCAATTTCGGTATAGGCATTTTTGCTTATATAATACCCTTGCTCTTCACCCTTGTCATTTTTGAACATATTGTCACGGCAAAGCTCCTTTGACTTTTCCAAAAGATGCAAAAAGCCGTCCATTTCGTTCAAAATTTCACTATCGTGTGGTGGCAAAAGAGAAGCCAACTCCTCAAGTGAATTTCGCGAAAGAGATGCTGAATACATATCAATCGCACGGTCGGGCAAATTGTGTGCCTCGTCAATGAGAAATACGTATTTACCATTTTCCCCACCCTCTCCAAAGTATCTTTGGAAATAGATAATTGGGTCAAAAATATAGTTGTAATCGCAAATAATTACGTCACAAAGAAGGGATAAATCAAGGGATAATTCATATGGACATACCCTGTGCTTTTTAGCAATGGTGTCTATCAGTGAAAGCGTATATCCACTATAATTTTCAACAAGCTCCTTTATAGCATCATTCACGCGATCGTAATACCCGCGGGCAAATTCGCAATCAAATGAATTACAAAAATTGCCTGCACTTTGCCCACTTGCAATCTTTTTTGCACAAAGACAAACACTGTCCTTTGCAGTAATTACAATGGTTTTAAGCTTTGCACCTGCCGAATGGAGTTTTTTCATAGCACCCCAAGCCTCACGCCTTGTGCTTGCCTTGGCAGTAAGATAAAATATCTTATCCACCCTACCCTCAGAAAGCGCTCTTACAGCAGGATAAAGCGAAGAAACAGTCTTTCCAATTCCCGTAGGAGCTTGAACAAAAACGTTCTTTTCCTTTGTAATGCCACGGTAAATTGACTTAATCATCTTTTCTTGACCGTCCCTTATTTCAGTATATGGAAACGGCACTTTTTTTGCCCTTGGCAATATTTCATTTTTGCGCTCAAGCATCAATTTTCCAAAGAAATCAGCGCGCTCTAAAAGTGAAAGATAGCTTTTTCTCAACGCTTCAATAGTGAAGCTATCTTCAATTATTTTAAGCTTTTTACTCTCCTTGAAGCAAAAAACGATTCTAACGTTAACTCGTGATATGGAATGCTTTGTTGCATAAAAATATGCATCGGTTTTAAGCAATGCAATATCATAATTGCTTGGAAATGCACCGTCATCTATAAATCTCTTTTCAACAAATTTATCAACAAATCCCACGTCACCCGATTTATATGCACGGTCGATTATGGTGCTAACGGTATAGTAAGTACCATTGATTTGCACCGTATTATTTACCTCATAAAGCATTCTCAACGGCTCGTGAGCGCGGTCATAGTCGGGCATTTGAGACAAAAATGCATCAAATCCCTTGCTTTGCAAATTCATGCCACGTGGCATTTTCGAATCAAGGTCGGAGGGGCGTGCAACAAGTGAGCAAAGCTCATTTGCCTGCATTTCTATACAGTATTCACTTTCATTAAAATGCATAGCGCACCTCCTTAATATAATTTAACTAATATATTCTAACATACATTTAAGCACTCGTCAAGGAATTTCCAATATTTTTGCACTATCATTTTTAGTGAATTTATAGTACAATGTATTAGGGAGGAAAAGAAAATGGAATTGATAGTTATTAACGAAAACAAACTAAAAATAATGATGACTAAAAACGACATGAAATCCTTCGGCCTTGATGAAAACGAATTCTATTGTTCGGTAACTAATGCAAAAGATATACTTGAAAGAATATTGAATAATTCACCAATACATACAGGATTTGAAAATATAACGATTGAAGATAAAATTCTTCTTCAGCTTTATCCTGACAAAAACGGAGGGTGTGAGCTATACGTAACCAAAATGATTTTTGACGAAACGGAGGATATCCCGCTTATGCCCGAAGAAAATGATTATAAATATCTTTTGCCAAAGCCACAAATTAAAATTCCACTAATTTCTTTTAAATTTGATTCACTTGAGGATGTTATTTCAGCCGCAAAAGAGTTGGTTTTTAGAAATTATGTGTGTGAGGCATCCTTTTATCAAAATCATGATGGAAAATACTATCTCTTCATGAACGTGTCAAACAAAAAAGGAGATGCTCAAATAGAATTTTTATCGGAATTCGGTGAAAATACAAATGCCGAAAATTCATATTTAATGCTTTTAGAATACGGCAAATGCTTGATTAAAAAAGATGCAATAAAGTCACTTGCCGAAATATAAAAAGAAAAAGCAAGCCTTTGGGCTTGCTTTTTCTGGAGCTGCTAATCAGAATCGAACTGATGACCTCGTCATTACCAATGACGTGCTCTACCGACTGAGCCATAGCAGCATATTCACTTGACTTTGATATTATATCACAAGAAGATATAAAAATCAAGACCTTTTTATAATTTTATTTTTATTTTTTGGTTCAGTATTTTTTAATATTAGGATTTTGATATTATTCTTGGTTTGTATTTTTGTTTTTATAGGTTTGTTATAATAGAAAACTGCAAGTTTTACACTTGCAGTTTTCTTGTGTTTATTTAACAATAGCGTTAAGATGTGCGCCCCTAATGCCTTTTTGTCTACGATGAGAATAAAACAAATCAGGGGTACAGCATGTGCAATGTGGAGCGATATCAATGTTGTTCCTTGGTATTCCCAAAGATAACAAAATGTCCAAATTCATCCCCTTAAGATTTGCATATAATTTGCCGTTTTCTTTTTGTATTACAAATTTATTTTTGTAGTTTTGTCCAAGTTTTATTTCTATTTGATTGGCAAAATCCTCACCAACTTCATAGCAACATTCATCAATGCAAGGGCTAATTGCAGCATAGATATTTTCTATTTTTGCCCCCCTTGAGCAAAGAAGCTTAATTCCCTCTTCCACAATTCTATCAGCCGTGCCCCTCCATCCAGCATGAATTGCTGAAACAGCAAGTACATCGCCTTCGTCATTTCGCGCTTCAAGTAAAATAGGAACACAATCCGCTGTTTTAACACCAATGGGCAAACCACTTTCAAATGTAACGTAGCCATCGCACGAAAATTCATGATTTTTGTAATATCCTGCGCCGGCATCGTTAAAATCAACGTTTTTCACGATATTCGAGTGAATTTGAGGAACACTAATCATACTCTTATCATCAAAATCAACGGCTTCAGCGAAAATTTCAAGATTTTTAAGCACCACGGCATTATCATCACCTCTACCAAAGGCAAGATTTAAGCCGTTTGTGTGCTCTAAATTACTCACTCCACCAATTCTTGTTGAAAAAGCGTGCTTTGATTTTAAAACGGTGCTTTTCAAAAGAAAAACACCGTTTTTATTGATAAGCTCAAACATATTAATGCTCCTCAGGGGCATTTCCCTTAACAGCAATAAGCTGTTCGGCATAGGGCAACGTCATAATCCAATCGCAAAGCACGTGCCACTCCTGAAGCTTATGAGTTCTACGCGCGTAATACATATTGATAAGATTTTCATAGTTGAGAGTAACTGTTCTCATTTGATTGTAGGAAGTAGGAAGCATTTGAATCATATTGATCCAAGCCTGTTTATTCTTCTTGTCCTCACAGAACTTAATTCTTTCAGCCTCCATATATTCTATAACAGTATCAAGAACCTTTAGTCCTCCTTCATCCATAAGCTCGCAAGAGAAATCAGCGCGTTCAAATTGCTTGTGGTGAATTTTGTGCATGGTTGAGCAAGAGTTCGCAACTGTTCCAACCTTATACGTATCAAATTCCTTCCACCAATAAAGAGGCGCAGTAATATCGAAACTAACAAAAATTTGTCTAAGAAACTTTCTATGGTCATTTCCTGCTTTAGCAAGGCGCATTGCAAGATCAATATCATTTGGACCAAGGATATAGTGACCGTTCTCATCATAAAAGCTATCACTTCTACTCCAGCTATTGAGTGGATTTCTTGCTCCTCTAATAGCATTTTCCAAATTCATGACACTAACTCGTTCTATATGTATCATATTTTTACCTCCTAATATCAATATATAGTATTATAACACAAAATTATATGTTTTTCAATAAGATATTTCACATTTGGTATTGAATTTTTATTAATAATATGTTACAATAGTTTTAATTGTTAAAACAGCTCTATTTTGGAGGATTATTATGATAAATAACGAAAAAATATGCTTTTCCGGAGTTCAGCCCTCAGGAAATTTGACCATTGGTAACTACCTTGGTGCAATTCAAAATTTCCCCCGCTACTCCGAAGAATATAAATGCTTTTACTGTGTAGTTGACAATCACGCAATTACAGTTCGTCAGGTTCCTGCTGACCTTCGTCGCAGAACTTATGAAACACTTGCTCTTTATATGGCTTGTGGACTTGACCCTGAAAAAAACACCCTCTACGTTCAAAGCCACGTGCCATACCACACCGACCTTGCATGGATTCTTAATTGCTATACAATGTATGGTGAGCTTTCTCGTATGACACAGTTCAAGGATAAGAGCGCGCGTCACTCCGAAAACATCAATGCAGGTCTTTTTACATATCCTGCACTTATGGCGGCTGATATTCTTCTTTATCAAACTGACGTTGTTCCCGTTGGCGCTGACCAAAAACAGCACCTTGAGCTTGCACGTGACATTGCCGCAAGATTCAACCAAAGCTTCCCCGACACATTCACTATTCCTGAGCCCATGCTTTCTAAAGCAGGTGCAAAAATCAACTCTCTTGCTGATCCCACAAAGAAGATGAGCAAATCTGATGAAAATGCAAATGCCGTTGTATATATCCTTGACGATAAGGATACAATAATTAGAAAGTTCAAGAGAGCAGTAACTGACAGTGATACAGTTATTCGTTATGCAGAAGGCAAGGATGGAATTAACAACCTTATGACAATTTACTCCTGCTTCACAGGTAAGACCATTGAAGAAATCGAACGTGAGTTTGACGGCCGTGGCTACGGTGAATTTAAGCTTGCAGTTGGTGAGGCTTGTGCTGACAAGCTTGCTCCTGTTCAGGCAAGATACAATGAACTCATCTCTGACAAGGCATTTCTTGAAGCTCAAATGAAGAAGGGCGCTGACGAGGCTTCTTATTATGCAAGAAAGACCATTTCAAAGGTTAAGAGAAAGCTCGGCTTCGTTCAAATTTAATCAAATAGTACATAATTAAAACCTCTTTGATACATAAATCAAAGAGGTTTTTTGTTTTGCTTTATTTTTTTGTTTTTTATTTGGCACTTTTACTGTCTTATTTTCTATTCCATCCTGCGCGCTTACTTTCAAACACTCTCGGGGCAATAGATATGCCAGGAGATAGAAAAATGCATTCCTTACCTACAGCCCGAGGTGGCGGATTTTCGTTTTTCATATCTTTTTCAATATTCTTAATTTGTGCGCCAATGGAAATCAATTTAAAAATTCCATTGTTATTAAGCAGCACAATAATATTTCTTGTTGGATATCTTGACGATATAATTGACGTTTCCCCATTTGTAAAATTATCCGGGCAATTTTTTGCACTTATTGTATACTTCTTCACAAGTGAATTTTTATATTACAAAATTTCAATATTGGAAGGAATTTTAAGCGCAATTTGGATAATATTTCTTACCAATGCAACAAATCTAATCGATGGACTAAACGGACTTGCTGCAGGCGTTTGTGCTTCACAATCATTGTGTCTTGCCACAATTTCACTAATATTGGGGGCAAACGATATCTTAACATGTGCATTAATCCTTCTTGGAGCAATAGTTGGCTTCTTGCCGAGAAATTTTCCAAACGCAAAAATTTTTATGGGGGATTGCGGTGCGCTTTTTCTAGGCTTTACACTTGCAATTTTATCATCAAGATTAGTGATTGAAAACAAAAGTATAGTTTGTCTTTTCGCAACGCTCCTGATTTTTAGAGTCCCAACCTATGACACAAATATCAGCATTATACGTAGAATAATCAAGGGCAAAAATCCATTCAAAGCTGACAAAGAGCATTTTCACCACTTGCTTTTAAGAAAAGGATTTAGCAAAGAATGTGCAACGTTTTTAATTGTTACTTTGTCACTTTTATTTGGATTTTTGGGTATTGTTTTGTTATGGAATTGGATTAGCACTCCTGTTTTGTTTTTTGATTTTAGCTCACAATTTTCTATGTAAGAAAGTAAAATTTATTTTTTATAAAAAAATCACCCACACAGCTGTGGGTGATTTGTATTTTACATATTTTTATCAAGATATTTCCAATATGTTGCAATATAAACTATGCCCGACCAAACGGTCATAACAAGGGTAATAACGCTTGCAACAAGTGTTATGGGATAGTATCCAAAGAAGAAAAGGAAGTCAATTTGTGCCAAAACAGGTTCAATAAGCGCTGCAATTACACAAACGATTTGGGATACTGTCTTTATTTTACCAAGCAAATTTGCAGCAACTACAATATTTGCATTTTTGGATGCAATAAGACGAATGGAAGCCACTGCAAGCTCACGGAATACAGTTATCATAACAAGCCACATGAACACGTTAAACAAAACCGCATCGTCATGTGAACGGTACATAATGCACATCATGGCCGCAAGAACCATAAATTTATCCGCAAGAGGATCAAGAAATTTACCAAAGTCGGTAATAAGACCGTATTTTCTTGCGATTTTTCCGTCAAGCAAATCTGTGATTGCAGTTACAAGGAAAATTATTGCGCCCAATATGCTTGTAGTTGTAGTCACAGGAAGCAACAATACAACCACTATAACAGGAACTAATAATAAGCGCAAAACAGTTAATTTGTTTGGTAAATTCATAAATATAATCCTTTCAAATATCAATAAATCTTAACTAACTCTCCACAAAGGTCATATTCAACAACCTCGTTGATTTTAACGTCAACAAAGGTGCCGGGTTGAATTCCCTTTTCTCCTGTGAAATAAATCTTTCCATCAATGTCAGGAGCATCAGCAGCACTTCTGCCGTAATATGCTTCACTGACGGGATCAAAGTCCTCACAAAGCACACGAACAATATTACCAAGCTTCTTTTCATTGTTCTCTTCATTAATAACAAGCTGATCTCTCATAAGAATATCATATCTATCAAGCTTGATCTGCTCGTCAATTTGCTCCATCTTATATGCAGGTGTGCCCTCTTCTCTTGAGTAGGTAAACACACCAACGTGTTCAAATCTTTGTTCATTAACAAATTCGCAAAGCTCTGTGAAATCCTCATCGGTTTCACCGGGGAAGCCAACGATAAACGTCGTTCTGATAACAACGTCAGGAATTTCCTTGCGCAATTTAGCAACGACCTCACGAATCAGAGCGCTGCCACCGTGACGGTTCATCTTTTTAAGTACTCCGTCTGCAATATGCTGCATCGGAAGGTCGATATATTTACATACTCTATCGTTATCACGCATTTCCGCAATAAGCTCATCAGTAATCTTATCTGGATAGCAATAAAGAATTCTAAACCAAGGAATATTGGTTTCCTCTGTAAGCTTATGCAAAAGTTCAGCCAATTTATAACCACCGTAAATATCGTGGCCATATTTTGTTGTATCCTGAGCAACAAGCGTAAGCTCCTTCACTCCAAGGGATTCAAGGTCCTTTGCCTCGGCAATAATATCCTCCATGGGACGTGAACGGAATTTACCTCTTATCGAAGGAATCGCACAGTATGTGCAACGGTTGTCACACCCTTCAGCAATCTTAAGATAGGCTGCATATTCGGGAGTTGTCAAAACTCTGTCACCACCAAGACGAACACAGTTTTTATCCTCAAATGAAGTGTACTTTTCTCCCTCAAGCACCTTACCAACTGCTTCAACAATGTTGTGAATGCTTCCAACACCCAAAACAGCGTCTACTTCAGGAAATTCATCAAGAATTGTATTGCGATATCTTTCCGCAAGACAGCCCGTAACGATAAGGCCCTTTAAATTGCGATTTTCTTTAAGCCATGCAATATCAAGAATATTGTCAATCGCCTCTTTTTTAGCGGATTCGATAAATCCGCAAGTATTTATAATTACTACATCTGCCTCAGTTTCATCCGCAGTAAGATCATAGCCCGCCATAACAAGTTCATGAAGCATTACCTCAGCATCAAGCTGATTTTTGGGACAACCGAGAGAAACAAAGCCAATTTTCATATTTATCCTCTCAAACGAACAAATTTACTCATTATATTTTACCATATTCAATACCATGCTGTCAAGTACATATAAATGTTGATTTGTCAATATTTATTGAATATTTTTAAACTTTTTGTTGCAAGATGACAAAAAATATGGTATACTAATTTTGTATTTTTTTATTAAACCTTATTTGGAGGAAAATATGCTCACAGAACACGCACAAATACTCATTTCCGAAAGCGAAATCAAAGCAAAGCTCAAAGAACTCGGAGCTAAAATTTCTGAGGATTACAAGGGAGAAGACGTTCTCTTTGTAGGTATTCTTAAGGGCTGCATTCACTTTTATTCCGATCTCACTCGTGAAATCAGCATTCCTATGACCATGGACTTTATGGCAATTTCAAGCTACGGATCAGGAACAACTTCATCAGGTGAAGTAAAAATGCTTAAGGACCTTGACAAGAGCATTTGCGGTAAAAACGTAATTATTGTTGAGGACATTATTGATAGTGGCAACACACTCTCATACCTTAAGAGATTGCTTGAATCTCGCAAGCCCAAATCAGTTAAGATTTGCACACTTCTTGATAAACCCTCAAGAAGAAAGGTTAACATTCAGCCCGATTATTGCTGCTTTACAATTCCCGATGAATTTGTATTCGGTTATGGTCTTGACGTTGACCAGCAATATAGAAATTTGAAAGATATTTACATCCTTGACCCAAAGGATTATCCTCAAGAATGATTGAAATTCTATACAAAAGCAAGGATTTTTTAATTGCTGTAAAGCCGCAGGGTATTCCATCTCAGTCAGACTTGTCCAATGACGAGGATATGGTCTCACTTTTGAATGCACAATTAAAGGAAAATGATGAAAATAGTGATATTTTCGTTGTCCACCGTCTTGACAGAAGCACGGGTGGGCTTATCCTCTATGCAAGAAATAAAAGTGCGGCCGCTCATTTTTCGCGCCTTGTAGCCGAAAAAGACAGCTTTGAAAAGCACTATTTGGCTGTTGTTTCGGGCACACCCGATCAAGAAAGCGGCAATATGACCGACTATCTTTTCAAGGACAGCGCGCAAAAAAAGGCATTTGTTGTCAAGAGTGAAAGAAAGAGTTCAAAGCTCGCTTCTCTTGAATATAAAGTTACAAAAACTATTGCAAGTGATGAAAAAATCTTTTCTTTGATTAATATTAAACTCAATACGGGCAGATTCCATCAAATTCGTGCTCAATTTTCCTCTCGCGGAATGTCCATCTATGGTGATGGCAAGTACGGAAGCCGCGAAAAAGCTCCCCATCTTGCACTTTGGGCTAATAAGATTGTCTTTGTTTATAAGGGCAAAAGCTATGAATTTGAAAAAAATCCCAATTTTGAAACAACTCCTTGGAGCTTATTCAATTAAAAAACGGAAGCGAAATTTCGCTTCCGTTTTCTTTTATTAATTATTTCTTGTTTTTGGGTTTTCTGATTCTATTAAGCTGCTTATTCATCTTAAGGAGCTCTTCCTTTGTAAATGAAATATTAGCCATACCAATCATAGATGTAAGACGAAGAATTGTGAAGCTTCCAAGCATATCCATAAGTCCACCCATAGCAGACATATCGATTGAGAAGCCACCCTTCTTTTCACCCTTTGCTTCGCTCTTCTTATTGGCATCCATCTTTTTCTTCATCGTAAGTCCAAGTCTAAGAGCCCAAATCTTACCGCCAAGTGTAGCAAAGATATCACCAAATTTGTCATTAAGAGAGAAACGACCTTCAGGAGCTTCAACGTCAAACCAGTTAAGAATTGCGCCCTTTTCAACAAGAACGTAATCCATATTCATTTCATCTACCTTGCGAATTGTACCCTCATCAGTAAATTCACCGGCCTTAGCAACGATTGTGCTTTCACCCTCGTTCTTAACATCAAAGTAGAAGAAGTGGTCTTCAGCTGTCTTCTTACCAATAGAAACTCCGTTAACGAAAAGCTCAACTTCAGGAAGGTTAGAGTAAACTGTTACCTTTGTAACGTCTTCAACTCTATCAATATATCTTTTACCGCAAAGGTGAACAAAAGGAGCTTCTTTAGGAGAACGGAGCCATGCCTTATAAGCATAGAAGGAGTCCTTCTTATACTTTCTATCCATGGTCATAAGACCCTTATGGTTCTGTCCGTTTTCACCGCCTTCAGCTCTTGCGTCAGCGCCGAAGTCGAACATGTTCCATACGTGAGTAGCCCACATATATTTTCTTGAGAAGAGCTGCTTGATAAGTTCTTCGTGATAGTACGCCTGATATTCCTCAGTATAGTCACCCTGCTTAGGATCGCTTGTGTGCCAGTTAAGAGCTTCGCAACCGTATTCAGAGCATCCAATCGGAATGGAGGGGTGCATTGCATGGAACTTGTCAAACCAAGGGCCATTCATAGAAGTTTCACCACCGTACCAACCGAAGTAGTGGTTGTAGGAAACAACATCAGGAATCTGAATATAGGGGTCGTCCATCTTACACATTGAAACTGCTGCGATAGTTGTAAGACGAGTCTTGTCCATTTCATGACAAAGATTGTTAAGAATCTTGTGGTTTTCAAGAAGGTCATTGTCAGAACCTGCAATAGAGATTTCGTTAGAAAGTCCCCAAACCACGATCGAGGGGTGGTTATAGTTCTGAGAGATGAGTTCCTTCATTTGTGTTATTGTATTTTCACGGCCTGTAGGCATGTGTCTTGAAATGTAAGGAATTTCTGCCCAAACAACCATACCGTATTCGTCACAAAGATCATAGAAATACTGATCGTGTTGATAGTGAGCAAGACGGATAGTTGTTGCGCCCATTTCCCAAATGTATTCCATATCTTCCTTGTGATGTTCGGGAAGAAGTGCGTTACCAAAACCAAGTCTATCCTGGTGACGAGAAACACCGCGAAGAGGATATTCCTCACCGTTGAGGATGAAACCATTATTAGGATCTATCTTAAAGCTTCTGCAACCAAAACGAGCAGATACGTTATCAAGTACGCTATCTCCATTTACAATTGCTGCTTTAGCAGTGTAGAGGTAAGGATCCTTTCTACCATGCCAAAGGTGTACGTTTTCGATTGTAAAATTAACAACCTTATCAGAAGAACGAAGTTCAGCAACTGTATTGCCTTCCTTATCGCAGATTGTATAGAGATATTCAGCGCCTGCAGAAAGCTCAGTTGAATAAACCTCAATTTCAACATTTGCATTTTTTCCGTCAACTACGGGAGTAACCTTAATGCCGGGCGCTCCATAATAGTCAAGGTCAAAGTGAGTAGCAGCAACTGCAATGATATTTACATTTCTATATATACCACCATAGAAAGTAAAGTCAGCCATCTGGGGATAAACTGTTTCGTTTGCAGAGTTGTCAACAACAATTGCAAGAACGTTTTCTTCAGCAAGATCGTTTGTGAGATTTACTCTCCATGTTGAATAACCACCATCGTGGTGAGCAAGATGCTTACCGTTAAGATAAACGTCTGCAGAAGAGTTTGCACCCTGGATTTCAAGATAGTGAAGCTCACCTGCGGGGAGTTCATTTTTTACAAAAGATTTTGTGTAAACACAAGAACCGCGGAAGTAATCGTTACCGCCGTCCTGACCGTCCACTGCATTCCAAGAATGAGGGAGATTAACAAGCTCTGCGTTTTCTTTTACATTAATATCAGCAGTTGCCTTATAAAAGTTCCAAGAGTTGTTAAAATTAAGAATGGATCTCATTAAATTTGCCTCCTAAAATTATAAATAAACATAATTTCGCATTATATTACATTTTACATTATACCCATTTTTTCGTCTTTTGTCAAGAGCATTTAAAAAATGTTAACAACTACTGAATATTGCTAAATTTATGAATATAATTCATTTTTTGTTAATTATTACTTTACTAATAATTATTGACAAAAAGAGCAAAATATTGTATAATAGTCTCTGCGACACTTTCGTGAGTAAAAAAATATTTGGAGGATGTTATGTCTAAAAAAACAGTTCAGTTAGACGCAAACGGCCATCGCAAATTTGGCATGCGTGATAACTTAGCATATGCAGCCGGTGACCTTGGTTGTAATATGAGCTTTGCACTTAAAGGCACTATTATGCCATTATTCTGGACACAGGTAATGGGTCTTAGTGCTTGGTATTCCATCTTGATTGTTATTCTTCAGGTTTGGGATGCTATTAATGACCCACTTATTGGTACAATCGTTGACTCTGACAGACACAAGTACAAGAGAAATAAGTTTCTTCAGTACATCTGGATAGGTTCTATCGGTCTTATCATTGGTGGTGCTTGTTGTTTCCTTCCTTTCCCCAGTGCTCCTACATGGGCAAAAATTATCATCTTTATGGCAGGATACGTTGTTTGGGATGCCTTCTACACAGTTGCTAACGTTCCTTACGGTTCACTTCTTTCTTTGATTTCTAAAGAACCCGCTGACCGTGCATCTCTTTCCGCTTGGAGATCTATTGGTGGTGCTGTTGGTAATGTTATCCCCATGGTTATTCTTCCTCTTCTTGTATATAATAAAGATGGTTCTCTCAACGGTTACATGGTATTCATTGCAGCTCTCGTAATGGGTGCTCTTGGATTCCTTTGCTTCCAGTTCATGATTAAGAACACTGAAATCCGTGTTGATACTGAAATCAACTTCAACGAAGAACAACCCAAATTCAACTTGTTCAAAGCTTTGGGTAACTTTATAAAGAACCGTCCTGCAGTTGGTGCTACTATCGCCGCTATGGGTATGTTCATTGGTATGCAGGGTGCTTCTACAGCAGTTGCAGTAACATTCCAGATTTACTTTGATAACCCTGGAATTTCTGGTATTGTAAGCTTCTTCACTATGATTCCGATTTTGGTATTTACACCTCTTGCTCGTAAGATGGTTACAAAATTTGGTAAAAAAGAGTTGTCCATGATTGGTGCTCTTTGCTATATAGCTGGTGCTTTTGTTTTGTTCCTTGCTCCTTTAGGAATTATCCACGTTACTGAAGATAATACCATTTTGGACCTTATTATGTACATTCTCGCACAGCTTATTATGGCACTTGGCTTGGGTATTTACTCAACTGTATCTTGGGCTATGATGGGTGATGCTATTGACTATAACGAGTGGAAAACTGGTAATAGAGAAGAAGGCGTTGTATATTCACTTCACTCTTTCTTCAGAAAGCTCGCTCAGGGTGTAGGCCCCGCAGTTGCTTTGACTATTATGGAAGCTATGGGTTATGTAAATAATGCTCATCTCGATGCAGACGGAAACTATGTTGAGCTTGCATCAGGCGAAGTAGGTAGTGTTATTAATGTTAACTGGCTTAGCTGGGATTTCGCATTAAATCTTCGTACTCTTGTTGCTATTTTGTTCCTTGTTGCAGGTGTAATGCTCTTTGTAGGTCTTGGACTTGTTTATAACCTTGACAAAAAGACACTTGAAAAGATGAATAAAGAACTTGATGCACGTCACGCTGCAAACAAATAATTTATAGACATAATTATTAATTTAATAAAAAAGCAACACCGATTTCGGTGTTGCTTTTTTATATTCCTAACAAATCTTCTCTTAAGGTGGCAAGTATCTTCTTCTCCTCACGTGAAACCTTGACCTGTGAAAGTCCCAAGGCATCAGCAACCTGCTGTTGAGTCATATTTCTATAATATCTTAGCGTTATTATTCTTTGCCACTCCTTAGGCAAGCGCGCAATCACTTGACCAAGCGCTATTCTATCATTCATTTTCTCTATCTCACGGTCATCTGAGCAAAGCTGACTTTCAAGTGTCAGCTTTTCATCGTCACCATAGCTTTCAGATAACGAAGAAATGGGGTTTATCGTTTCAAGAGCAATTGCAGCATCTTCAACCGATATTCCACAAATATCGGCAAGCTCGGCTATGGTAGGCTCCCTTCCTTCATCTGTCAAAATTTTATTTCGAGCGCGCCCTATATCCATGGATAGCTTTTTGTAAATTCGGCTTATTTTGATTGGTCCCTCATCGCGCAAATGCCTCTTGATTTCACCCATTATAAGAGGGACGGCATATGTCGAAAAAACAACCTCCCTCTCAAACGAAAACGAGCGCACAGCCTTTATCATTCCAATCGTGCCTATTTGCACAAGATCGTCATAGTCCGTCCCTCTATCTCGAAATCGCAATGCAATGGAGCGCACAAGCCCCATATTTTCTTCTATAATCAACTCAAGCGCAAGCATTGCATCTTCTTCGTCCTCACCCTGTGCGCGATAAATAAGGTCAAAATTGCGGCTTCCACGCTCCGTTTTTATGCAACCGTTCATACAAACTCCAATAATCTTTATTTCAGCGACCCTTGATTATCTTATAAAGTGTAATAGAAGTCCCCCTTCCCACCTTACTACTTACTCTAATTGAGTCAGTAAAGCTCTCCATTACAGTAAAGCCCATGCCGCTGCGCTCTCCTGCGCGATCGGTGGTATAAAGAGGCGTGCGAGCAGTTTTAACGTCGTCAATGCCACAACCCTTATCCTTTATTTTTATCTTTACAACTGAATTTTCAAGCAAGTCAACTGTTATGTAAATATATCCAATAGAATCACGGTATGCATGAACTATGGAATTTGTAACCGCCTCTGAGAGGGCGCATTTTATGTCCCCAAGCTCACTTGCCGTAGGATTTAATTGAGCACAAAATGCCGCAACCGCCCCACGTGCTATTCCCTCGTTTACGGAATATGACGGCAAAACGAGATACATTGAATTAAGCACCCTGCCCTTCATCTCACTTCTCTTCATTTTTTAAGTTCCTCCTTGATGCTTTTCTCAATTTTTATCATTCGATCCATTCCCGCAAGAGAAAGAATTTTCATCACCGCCACCGTTGGCGCGCGTAACGAAAGCGTGCCCCCAAGATCCTTGATTAATGAATAACGGCCCATAATAAGACCAAGCCCCGAAGAATCCATAAAGCTTATTTCGGATAAATCGAGCACCATTTTTTGTGGCCTCAAATCGAATATTAGACCGTCAATTCCTGAGCGCACGTTAACGGCACCGTGGTGGTCAATTTCACCGACCAGCTTAATTTCAAGTACACCGTCATTAAACTTATATATAAATCTTTTTTCTTCCTTAAGCATAATTATCCCTCCGTTTTTTATTATTTTAACATTTGAATAACGTGAAATTTGTCATATTGTGCTGTACTTCAAATTTTGATTTGTCGAGGAGATCTGAAGAAATGAAATCGTGGCAAAAGCCACGATGAAATCCAAACAAGTTTGGATGAAATCCTCGGCTTAATGCCTTGGATGAAATCAAATCCGCCTTTTATTAACCTGCCATAAGGCAGATTTCATCGCGCAAGCGATTTCATCCAC
>JAZTYY010000024.1:0-10675 GCA_045637205.1 Eubacteriales bacterium
TTCGCCGTTTCTTTTGTTAGCTTTTCTTTGCGGCTCTTTTTGCCAAAGAAAAGCGGCTAAATGGTTTTGCTATCAAAACGGTTATAACGCTTTTTCTTTTGAAGCAAGAGGCCCAAAAGAAAAAGCTTTGCAAAAAGAAAATGCCGTTTTTGCGCTCAAGCCGCTGGGCTTCCGCTTTTGAAAAAGCGGAGTAAAACAAACCATTGAGTTTGAGTGAACAATGTGCGCGATAAATCCCAATTTACTTAACTACCCTCGCGGGCATACCAACCGCGGTTGCACCGTCGGGAATGTCACTCAAAACCACTGCGTTTGCGCCAATTTTTACGTTATTTCCAATTTCAACATTACCAAGTATCTTTGCGCCTGCACCCACAAAAACACCGTTATAAAGCGTTGGATGGCGCTTGCCTTTGGTATTTCCCCTTCCACCAAGCGTAACTCCGTGGAAAATAGTGCAATCATCTCCAATTATCGCGGTTTCACCAATCACAACACCACTTCCGTGGTCTATTAGCAAGCCCCTTCCTATAAAGCAAGCAGGATGAATCTCAATTCCTGTGAAAAACCTTGATATTTGACTAATTATTTTTGCAATAAATTTGAAATTATTTATATAGAATAGGTGGGCTATTCTATAAGATAAAATCGCGTGAACACCTTGATTGGTGAAAAGAATTTCTAGAGCTCTCCTTGACGAGGGATCTCTTTCTTTAACCGCCTCTATGTCGTTTTTTATTTCGTTGATTATAACTTTTCCTATATATTTTACATCCTCAACTACTCTAACCATAATTGCCTCCGTAAAAAAAGCCTCTGCACCCTTGGGGTGCAGAGGCATAAAAAACGCGGTTCCACTCTGCTTCGGACAAACTTAATTGTCCATCTTTAATTCCTTAACGCGGAAAAGCGTCCGCCCGTTTCTTGACGGCACCTCAAGAGCGCACAAGCCGTTTTTATCAACACACCTTTCAACCTATGGGTGTGCTCTCTGTATGATAAAATTTCGGTTTCTTCTCTATCAAAGGCTTTACTCTATATAAATAGTATACTCGATTTTTTAATATTTGTAAATAGTTTTTCTAAAAATTATTTTTCTTCCGGGAGAACTGCAATGCCAAGCTCAGCAAGAGTCTTATCATCCTGAGGAGCAGGACACTTACTCATAAGCTCGCTTGCGTTTTGTACCTTCGGGAACGCGATAACGTCACGAAGGCTATCAGCCTCGGTCATAACCATTGCAAGACGGTCAAGACCCATACCTGAGCCACCGTGAGGAGGCGCACCGTACTTATAAGCTTCTACAAGGAAACCAAACTTTGCGTCAATTTCTTCGGGAGTTAAGCCAAGCGCCTTAAACATCTTTTCCTGAAGCTGCCAGTCAGTAATACGGATTGAGCCTGAAAGAAGCTCAGTACCGTTGAGTACCATATCATAGCATCTTGCATAAACCTTGCCAGGATCACTTTCAAGATAGGGCAAGCATTCTTCAAGAGGCATTGTGAAGGGGTGGTGCATTGCATCCCAATGCTCTGTTTCTTCATTCCATTCAAAGAATGGGAATTCCGTAATCCACAAGAAGTTGAATACACCTGTGGGAATAAGATCGAGCTTTCTTGCAACTATCTGACGAAGTGCGCCAAGTGTTGGAAGAACTACCTTATTCTTATCAGCACAGATGAGAAGCACGTCACCCTGCTGAAGTCCAACAGTTGTATAGATGGCATTAAGCTCATCTTCAGTCATAAACTTAGCAAATGAACAGTTAGGAGCATCGTCAACCCAACGAACGTAAGCAAGTCCCTTGGCACCAATTCCCTTTGCGTGTTCAGTAAGCTTGTCAATTTCTTTTCTTGTGAGAGTAGCAGCGGCGCCCTTAGCAACGATACCACGAACACTTCCACCCATTTCAAGCGCTGACTTGAATACAACGAATTCACTTGATTTTACTGCATCGGAAATATCAATAATTTCCATACCGTATCTTGTATCAGGCTTATCTGAACCATAGCGATTCATAGCTTCAGTATATGTCATTCTCTGCATAGGGAGTTGAACGTCAACACCAAGAGTTTCCTTAAATGCGCGCTGAATAAAGCCTTCGTTCATTCCCATAATATCTTCCTGTGTTGCGAAAGACATTTCAAGGTCAATTTGTGTAAATTCAGGTTGACGGTCAGCACGAAGGTCTTCGTCACGGAAGCAACGAGCAAGCTGAATGTAACGGTCAAAGCCTGAAAGCATAAGCAACTGCTTATAAATCTGAGGTGACTGAGGGAGCGCATAGAAGCTACCCTTATGAATACGAGAAGGAACGATGTAGTCACGCGCACCTTCGGGTGTGGGCTTAATCATCATAGGAGTTTCAATTTCAAAGAAACCGTTCTCGTAGTAATATTCTCTTGCAATGCGTGCAATATCGTGACGCATCTTAATATTTCTCTGAAGCTCGGGACGACGAAGGTCAACATAACGATATTTAAGAGCTGTTTCGTCCTTAACCTTTTTGTTGTCATTTACTTCAAATGGAGGTGTTTGAGCAACGGAAAGAATTTTGAATTCCTTAACGTAAACCTCAAGCATACCTGTGGGGAGGTTGGGGTTAATAGCACCCTCTCCTCTATATCTTACTGTACCGTGAGCACAAACAACGTATTCAGCACGGCAAGAGAAAGCCTTGTCAAAAATCTCTCTATCAGTTGTATCGTCGAATGCGAGCTGAACGATACCTGTTCTGTCACGAAGGTCTATGAAGATGAGTGCGCCAAGGTCGCGCTGACGTTGAACCCAACCCATAACACATACGTCCTTACCAATATATTCTTCAGTTAAATGTGCGCAATAGCACGTTCTTTTGTCATTAGCACTTAAAAATTCTGCCATAATGTATTCCTTTCTTATCTTAATAGATAGAGCAAAATTTATCACTTTACATTATAAAACAGATTTCTTAAAAAGTCAATATTTTTCTTACTTTATTCTGCTTTTTTATGCTCCCCCAAAAAAACTTGACAAATAAAAATCCCTATGATAATATAATATTACCATAAAATAAAAAAGGAGGTATATTTATGAAAAAAATTATTGCATTTGTTTTGTTATTGTCCCTGTGTGTTTTACCACTCGTTTCCTGTATTGAGCAAAACGATGAGGCAGATATCTCAGTTAAAGAATGCACTGAGCACACACTAAGTGAGTACCAGTTTGATGAAAATGAACATTGGCGTGAATATACCTGCGGTTGCGCTACACCCGATAATAAAGAATCCCATCAGTTGAGCAAATATATTATCACCGATGAAGGACATTATCGCCAGTGTTTTTGTGGTTATGCAGAAGTGATTCAAGAGCATACATACAACTCTTTCTCACACGACGAATATGTGCATTGGGACAGTTGTATTTGTGGTTTAGCTCAAGAATCTGCTCTTAAAGTTGATCACACAGATGAAAATAAAGATGGGCGTTGTGATATTTGCAAAGCTCGTAAGCATTGTGATCACGTTTTTGGAGAACAAAATTATCCTACATTTCTTTCGGCAACAATTGCTCCCCAAGAGGCTTACACTCATTATGTAAAATGCACATATTGTGGTGAAGCTAAATTATTAATAGACGAAGGTGCGGGCAAAGAATACTCTATCACATTGGGTATAGGCGCAGATGAATACTGCAATAGTATTGTTCCCACCTCTGCAAAAGCAGGAGATTATGTTACCATTCGCGTTCCGAAGTTTGAGGGAGATTTGCAGATTGCCGTAAAAATCAATAATGATATATATGCATTTGAACTTATTAACGATGAATATACAGAAACCCTCGCTTTTATTATGCCGGATGTTGACACTAAACTTGATTTTTACCTTAGAAATCGTACGCCATCAATATATGAACACACTGCATATTTTTATTATTATGATACTTGGTTTATGGATGCAAATCCAGATGACGTATGTGAAATTCAATACGTATGTTCAAAATATGAAAACAAAGATTCAAATCTAATACCATATTATTACATCACAAACAAAGAGGATGTTACAAAATTATTCTACAAGTTAAAATTGGCACATGCTTATGCGGGATTTGAGGGATATCCAAGAGATTTTGTTTTTGAAACATACACTTTGATTTTAGAGGATGGAACTACACATAAAATTTCATTACGAAATGGATACTATGAATACGGTGTGGAATTATTGTCAAAACCACTGCTAACAGATTTTGAAAGTGTGCAAGTTTATTATCAATTTGATGATATTTCAGACGAAGGTCAAATATATAAATATGAAAGCAATAATGAAATTTTACGTACTATTGATACTATAGGCAGTTTAAAATTTGTTCCCTGTTCTGACGAAAAAATTGAAACACTTGGACCAACTTATTATATTGAAACAAGTTTTAAAACTATATATATTGTAAATAATTCAACATTTTATCTTTTAGATGATAATGGAGAAAAGTCATATTTCACATTACTTAATTTGGATTTTTATAAGATGGTTGATGATGAATATATAATTTTATCCGCATACGAAGAATTAGGACATCAAAATCCCCATATCATTAAATATTATGGCAAATATGAAAGCGGTGCTATAGTAGCTTTGTTGAGTGCAGAGGGATATTTTGACTATTGTACATCAGAAAAAGTTGCAGATTTTACGTTTAATTATCCCAACCAAAATCACATTCAAGTATTATATAACGGTTACTTCTATTCACTCCCCCAAGCATATCAAAATGGGTATCTCACCTATGATGATATTGCTGCAATTTATGAAATACACATAACAAAATAACAAAACAATAAAATCCCTCTCGCAAGAGAGGGATTTTATGTTTATTTAATCGTTTCTTCAAATGCTTTATAAAGTCTATCACT
This sequence comes from Eubacteriales bacterium, assembly GCA_045637205.1. Taxonomy (GTDB): domain Bacteria; phylum Bacillota; class Clostridia; order Oscillospirales; family CAG-272; genus RGIG4608. Next base: position 4,889 of record JAZTYY010000024.1, read on the forward strand.
CATAGCTTTAACTGTATCGGGATTAACCTTAAGAACTTGTCTGTCATAGGTCAAAAGTCCGTTTGTTTCGTCCTCTACGTCGCTGACCTGCGTATAAACAAGGGCGCAAAGTCCCTCCTTTTTGATATGAGGAATAACTTGCTCATCATAAAGAGCCACAAAGGATTTTTCAAAGTCCTCAATGCTCTTGAAATTCTTATAGCTATACGTCTTATCAAGGTTGAATGAATGCTTCATTTCCTTCCAACAATAGCCACCAAATTCAGAAAGCACAAGAGGTCTTCCCCTCCTTGCCTTCAATTTGAGCTTTCTCATATAGATATGCTCGGAGTGAACGTCGCTATACTTCTCCCAGAACCAACCCGACGTTGCATCATAAACGCGCGTGGGATCGTATTTTTTAAGTTCAAGATAGTTTTCGTCCGCACTAAACTGTCCCCAGCCCTCATTAAATATTGTATAATAAATAACTGATGGATGGTTATAGAGCAAGTCAATGGTTTCTCTTGAATCCCTTTCAAATGCTTCGCGACGTTTTTCACTTGCACCGCGGTCGCGCCATCTCTTAATTCCAACGTTTGGCAAAATAGTATCTACGAAATAGTGGTATTCTCCGCTATTAACCATGTCTTGAAAAACAAGCATACCATATTTATCACAATAATAGTAGAACAGCTGTGGCTCGATTTTAATGTGCTTACGAAGCATATTGAAGCCGAGCTTCTTCATTTCAAGAATGTCAAATTCGTAACCCTTTGGAGTTGCAGGAAGATAAATTCCGTCACTGTAATAGCCTTGATCCAAAAGACCGTGGCACAAAATGGGCTTACCATTAAGGCAAATAAAGGACTTGCCTTTGTTTTCTTCAATGGAAACCGTGCGAAGTGCAAAATATGATTCAATTTTATCCTCACCGTAAGAAAGTGAAAATTCATACAAATGTGGATTATCTGGCGTCCAATTTATTGGGTTTTCAACCTTAATATCAATTGAGCTTTCCAAAAATCTATACTCTTTTTCAAGAAGTGTGATTACTTTTTCACCCTCCCCTGCATCAACGTCAACGTGTACGGAGTCGATAGAGGGAGTGATTTTAATTCCTTTGATATAATCATTTGGCACGCTCTCGCACCAAACTGTTTGCCAAATTCCTGAAATAGGTGTGTACCACATTCCACCGCGGTCTTTTCTTTGCTTTCCGTAGGCAAGATCTTTGTTAAGGTCATCTATAACAACTACTTTTAAATTATTCTTACCCTCTTTAAGAAAATCGGCAATATCAACGCTAAAAGGAAGATACCCACCAATGTGCTCACCCACAAATTTGCCATTAACAAACACTCTGCAAGCTTGGTCAACAGCACCGAAGTGAAGCAACACTCTACCACTTAAAAAGTTAGAATCAACCTCAAATACTTTTCTATAAATATACAACTCGCCGTCAAGCTTTTCTCGATTAATACCCGAAAGTCGAGTTTCGGGAGAAAAAGGCACTTTTATTTTGCCAAGCTGAGTTTCTTTGCCGGATTTTTCGGCAGAAAAATCCCACTCCCCATTCAAGCAAAGGTATGAATCCCTCTTGAAGCTTGGACGAGGATATTCGTTCCAGCTTGAAGAATTATCACTTTCAAACGGAGTTACAAGATTTTTATTTAAAACAATTTCTTTTTTAGACATTTATATCTCCTTATCCTTGTTGAGAGGCTTTGAGCAAAGTGCCATCAATACGATAGCAACTGCAGCAGCCATAAGAGCACCAAGGAAAATGTTTTGGTTTGGAATGAATGACATTGTGCCGTCAGCATTTGTTATCATTTCGGCATCCTCCAAAATCCACGCGCCAATCTTCGGGCCAATTACACCGGGGACAAGTACCTGTGAGAAAATACGCACGCCCTGGAACATGCCTGCCTGTCCCTCAGGAGTAAGATCTCTAATCTTTGCCCCAAACACTGCCATGGTTGCAAGGTAGCCACTCATCATAAGAAGCGAGCCGATGAATACAAGGGCTGTATCCTTAAAGAGATAAAGCACTATATATCCCAAGCAAAGCCATGCGAATGAGAATTTATATGAGAACAAAAATCCCTTTTTGTCATATGCCTTACCCCAAAATGCAGTCACAACTGATGCAACGATGATAGCAGGTGCCATAATAAGCACGTAATCAGCCATTGCAAGTGACTTTTCATAATAAAGAATGAGATATGGCATAAATATCTGAATAGAAATATTGAAAACGATAAAGCAAGCAAGATAGATATAAAGCGCAACGTTTTTCTTCACAGTGGAGGGCAAAAAGCCGTGCACTATATTGCGCAAATATCCTGTTTCACTTGGCTTGATTTTGGGATCGTCAATTACAAAGAAGCCGATAACACCAATTGCAAGTACGGCACAACCAATAATTGTGAACACCGTGGGCCAATAAGCATCATTTCCCTCTTTGGGAATGAACATAAATCCGCCAAATACAACCAAAATTGCCACAAGGGGCATCATTGAGTTGATTCCCTCAGCGCTTCCGCGATTAGTATCGTCAGTTGAGTCAGTGAGCCACGCGTTAAAGGCAGCATCGTTGGCAGATGAGCCAAAGAAGGTCATAACACAGTCAAGAATTATAACCAAAGACACACCAACAGTTGAAACCGCAACTGTTGCGGGCACTATGGGAGCAATTACGTCCTCACGAATAAGGGCAAACCCAAGAATTGAGATACCCCAAAGAATATATCCCCCACAAATAAAGAGCTTTCTTTTACCAACTCTATCTGAAAGAGCACCAATAAATATTGTTGTAAGCGTTGCCGCAATAGCACTTGCTGCAACCATTGTTGAAATGTCTTCGGCACTTGCTCTAAAGGCATCGTAAATAAATACGTTGAGATACATATTCTCAATAACCCATGCAACCTGACCAACAAGGCTGAAAAGCGTTAAGGCAACCCAAAACTTTTTGCTAAGCTTAGTCTTCATAATGACCTCCAATTTTTGATATATATGTATTCTATCACATATAATAAAAAATGTCAACTTTAAGCTGTTTTTTTATTAAAATACTATTGACAAAGCATGTCATTAGTGATATACTTTCTCCTTGGTTTGCGTTTTAAAAAACACATAAATTTATACAATAGGTAGGTATTATGAACGTTTCATCTTCTGCACAGCAAAAGAGTGGCTATCGCGTTGATTTACTAAGGTTTTTTGGTGAAATCAAAGATAAAATTTTCACCTTCATTTCAAAAAACACCATTCTTGTAATTGCCGCAACCTTGGCAATTGCCTCTTGCTTTATAGTAAAACCTGACGCCAAATATATTGAATATTTCGATTTTAAGACACTTACGTGTCTTTTCTGCACCTTGGCAGTTATTTGCGCCCTTAAAAACATTCGTTTTTTCACAATTACTGCTAAAAAGATTGTTACCTTAACAGGTAATACGCGCACACTTTCATTGGCTCTTGTGTATATAACCTTTATCGGCTCAATGTTCTTGGCTAACGATATGGCGCTTTTGACCTTCTTGCCCTTAGGTTACATTTCCCTTTCGGCTACAGGCAAGGAAAAATATATGGCGCCCGTATTCATTATTCAAAACATCGCGGCAAATCTTGGTGGTATGCTCACTCCCTTTGGCAATCCACAAAACCTCTATATTTACACTAAATTCAATATTCCCACAATGGAATTTATGGGAATTATGCTTCTTCCCTTCGTTCTTTCAATTGCTCTTTTCACAATTGCTTGTCTTTTTATTCCCAAGGAAAGCCTTGTGCTTGAAAACAATGACGAAGAAAAGATAGCTCCAAAGAAAACAATTTTCTATCTTGTTCTCTTTGCCTTGACAATTTTGATGGTGTTTAGAGTTATTCCCTATTATATATGCTTGCCAATTATCTTTATTGCTATTATGATAAGTGATAAAAAAGCGCTTTTAAGTGTTGATTATCCCTTGCTTTTGACATTTGCTTGCTTCTTCTTGCTTGCAGGCAACGTGTCAAGAATTGAGGTGGTAAACACCTTCTTTTCAAGCTTGCTTGAAAAAAATACACTTTTGACAAGCATTCTCTCTTGCCAGGTTATAAGTAACGTTCCCTCAGCAATTTTGCTCTCTGAATTTACAACAAATTATCGCGAATTGCTCCTCGGTGTTAACATCGGTGGCGTTGGTACGCTCATTTCATCTTTGGCAAGCTTAATCACCTTCCGTGAATACACTTCTCACGTTAAGGGTAAAACCGCAAGCTATATCGGTCTTTTCTCAGCACTTAACTTTGGCTTTTTGATTATTCTTACAGTAACAACTATGTTGTTTTTATAATAAAAAATCACGGCTCGATTTGAGCCGTGATTTTTATATACCGTGGGGACGTTTATAATTTACTGTTTTTCTCTAATTATTCGACAGCGTGAGTGTTGGGAAGCAAACCGAAGTAATCCAAAATTCCGTTGTATATTCCTTGTGCAAAAAACTCTGGATGCTCAGAAAGAATTGCTGCATCTTGGCTATTGCTGATGAATCCCATTTCCAACACTACGGCAGGCATGGAGGAATACTCCAAAATATCCAAATCGGTATCAAAATTCATGCCGCGCTTTTTCAAATTGGTGCTTTCTACCATCGCATCAAGCAAGGTTTTTCCGAATACGTATGACTCGCCTGAATCGTCGGCAACCCAAACCTCAATTCCGTTTGGTTCATTGGAAGTATAGGAGTTGGTGTGCAAGCTAATCAAATAGTCCGCTTCAAACGCAATTGCACCCTCAACTCGAGCCATAACGCTGGATTTACTATCAGTACCAAGCACAACACTCTTGTTGGGACGGGACAACTTAACCTCAAATCGACCATCTTTTCTCAAAATATCGGCAAGAATAGACCCAATTACAAAAGTTACGTCATGCTCATACAAGCCGTTTCCATACGCACCACTATTGTGATATGACAAGGGATTGTGCCCTTGGTCTATGTATATTCTTATTTTTTCTTCAGGTGAATTTTGATGCTTCTCAAACTCTTCTTTCAAATTAGCTATCTCAATTTTCAATTGATCTATCTCGCTTTGCGCAGACTGATTCATGTTTTCGAGAATTGTCAACTTTTCTTCCAAAGCTGCCAAGCTATTTTCAAGGTTCTCTTGCTTTTCATTTGATTCTTTCAATGCATCGCTAACTGAATCAAGCTCCTCATTGGTTGCATTCAAGTCTGTTTGAAGTTCTTGATTTGAAACAATCAAAACAACTCCAAGACAAACAACTGCTAAGGTTACAAAGCTCAAAATAACACTTAATACACGAATCCACAACTTTGTATTGAAATTTTTTGTCTTTTGATTTGAGTTAGGCTCATCGTTTGTTCGTTTTTCCATTTTTAATCTCTTTACTCCATAATTGAATTTATGTTTAGATTATAACATATTTTTATTAATCAGTCAATGCTGATATTTCATGTTATATTGATTATTTTGCTAAAAAGTGCATAATTAAAGTTTAAGAAAACCAAGAAAAAAGCACCGCTTTTGCGGTGCTTTTCTCTTGGCTCCCCTTTTTGGACTTGAACCAAAGACCCCCTGGTTAAGACGACAAACCTCGCTACGCGTCGGTGTGTCGGAAAGTTTTGTTTGTCTCTCTTACGAGAGCCATTTTCTACGAAAAACACAAAACTTTAGTCAGACAGCGGTATTCTACCGCCCTGCCTCTTAATGCTACGAGATCTTTGATCAAAGTTTAAGAAAAAAGCCAAGAAAAAAGCACCGCTTTTGCGGTGCTTTTCTCTTGGCTCC
>JAZTYY010000025.1:0-8431 GCA_045637205.1 Eubacteriales bacterium
TTTTCTTTTTGCAAAGCTTTTTCTTTTGGGCCTCTTGCTTCAAAAGAAAAAGCGTTATAACCGTTTTGATAGCAAAACCATTTAGCCGCTTTTCTTTGGCAAAAAGAGCCGCAAAGAAAAGCTAACAAAAGAAACGGCGAATACGGAGCTACGCGCCCCGTACCCGCGCCACTGTGCGTGGAGCACCACCTTTAAAAAGGTGGACGAAACAATCGCGAAAAGTGAGTGCGAACATCCCGACAAATCAAAACTTCAATACAAACAAGGAGGTATTATGCCTGAAACAAATTCGAATGGATTTCTTATAGTCAAGGTATCAAGCGCAAGTGGAGCAATACCTATCGAAAACGCTTCGGTTATTATTCAAGGAAAAGATTCTAACAACCAAAATATTTTGCTCTCCTTTTTAACCAATAGCGATGGTTTAACTCCAAAAATTACCCTCCCTGCACCCTCAAAGGAGCTAAGTGAAGCCCCTTCCCCTTTATCAAAGCCATATTCCACATATAATATCGAGGTCTTTAAGGAAGGCTATTACCCCCAGCACTATAACGGTGTGCCAATTTTTCAAAACGTTACGGCAATTCAAAATGCTCGCGTTATTCCAATATCTGAAGCGGATGCTCGAAATCCTTATTTTGCTGAAGGAGAAATATTCAACGAATACGAAAATGAAAACCTTTATAAAAGGAGATAGTATATGCCAAGAATTCCGACCATACCCGAATATATAACCGTTCATTTAGGGCCACCTGACAGTCCTGCGCCCAACATCACCCTGCCGTTTGCCGATTACATAGCAAACACTGCGTCAAGTGAAATATACCCAACCTGGAACGAAAATGCAATTAGAGCTAATATATACGCGCAAATATCCTTTGCTCTAAATCGCGTTTATACTGAATTTTATCGCTCGCGAGGATACGATTTTGATATAACCAATTCCACAACATACGATCAAAGCTTTGTAAATGGAAGAAACGTTTTTGAAAACGTGCAAAGAATAGTTGACGAGATTTTCAACTCCTACATTCGTAGGCAAGGTAACGTCGAGCCACTTTTTGCCGCATACTGTGACGGAATTGAAGTCACATGCAATGGTCTTTCTCAATGGGGCAGCGTTGCCCTTGCTAACGAGGGATACACTCCATATGAAATTTTGCAATATTACTATGGTGAGGACATAGATATAGTTTCAAATGCCGAGGTTGACGGCGCACCCAGCTCAGCGCCTCCCTTTCCACTTTCGGTGGGAATGTCGGGTGACAAAGTGCGTGTACTTCAGCTCAGGCTTAACAGAATATCAGACAACTATCCTTCAATTCCCAAAATTGCCACGCTTGACGGCATTTTTGCCGAGGACACTGAAGCTGCGGTGACGAGATTTCAAGAAATCTTTGGCCTTTCTCCCGACGGAATTGTCGGCAATGCAACCTGGTATGACGTAAATCGAATATACAATGCGGTCAAGCGCTTAAACGAACTCGACAGTGAGGGAATTCGACTTGAGGAAGTTACAAAGCAATACCCCGGCACTCTTGCTCTTGGCTCACGCGGGCTTGGAGTTAGCAATTTGCAATACTTTTTGACCTATCTTTCAAGGTTTTATTCAAGCATTTCTCAAACTGCGATTGACGGAGTTTTCGGCAACGAAACAAGGCAATCGGTAATCTCAGCACAAAACACCTTTGGTTTGATTGAGGACGGCATTGTTGGTGAGGACACCTGGAATGCAATATACAATGCCTATCGTGGAATAGTTAATGAAATTCCACTTAAATACGTTGAGGGTAACACACTACCGTTTTCGGGAATTATTTTACGAATAGGATCTGACAATGACTCGGTTTTGGTTTTACAGCAGTATATCAACGTCATAGCAGGGGCATATCCCGAGGTGAATTCCGTTGAGCTGACGGGGTATTTCGGTGCACAAACCGACAGGGCTGTTAAGGCTATTCAAGCTCTTTCAGGGCTTGAGGCAAACGGCGTTGTGGCTGCAATAACTTGGGATACCATTACATCACTTTACAGTGATATTATTAATGGTTCACGTCTTAATGACGGTCAATATCCGGGATTTGAGATAGGAGGAAATTAATATGCGCGATTTAACCGAAAGAAATGCAATAACCAATCTCCAAACCTATCTTAGAGCGCAAAGCTTAGTTGACAATAGATTCCCTCATGTGCCAATTGATGGAATTTTTGACACTCAAACTAGGGAGGCATTAATGGAATTTCAAAAAAGAAACAATCTTGCTCAAACAGGTATTGCCGACCGTACCACGTGGGAGTTGTTGTACACTCAATATCTTGAAATTTTGGAAAGCACCTCACTTCCAGAGGCTATAATTCCCTTTCCATCATATCCTCAAAATTATACAATAAAGCGCGGTGAGAAAAGCTTTCTGGTTGCCGTTCTTCAGCATATGCTTAATGAAATTGGTATTGTATACAACGTTTTTGATGCTCTTGAAATAAATGGTGAATACGACGAAGCAACCGAAGAAATCATACGCGATTTTCAAATAAGAAACGGAATTTCAGTGACCGGTGAAACCGATAGGACAACATGGGGGTTAATCGCAAGAATATATAATTTGTCCTTGCATTATATCGAACAAAATTAAAGGGGGCATTGAAGGTAGAACAAGGTGCTTACCCAAATTTATCGCTGCAAATCGCAAGTAATCGAGTAATGATTCAAAATACCGTCAAGAATATAGGTAAATATCGTTTCGAGGTAATATATGGAAAACAAATTTACAGGTAAGGCGCAGCATGTTCTTACCCTCTCAATTTCACACGCACAGGATATGGGCGGCTCATATATAGGAACGGAGCATCTATTATTAGGACTCCTTGAGGAAAAAGACAGCGTTGCCGCGCGAATGCTTAACAAACGCGGAATCATATACAATAAAATAAAATCCGACATATCTACCATCTCGGTCTTTGGTGAAAAAACCTCTCTTTCATTAAGTGATATGAGTCCTCGCGTTCGTAAAATAATTGAAAATTCCTACAGGCTGAGTGAAAGAAACAAGCAAAGCATGGTGGGGAGTGAGCACCTTTTATATTCTTTGCTTAGTGAAAATGATTCCATTGCCGTTCGCATATTGGAACAAAACGGTCTTTACGTTCACGAAATGCAAAATGATATTTTGACCTTTATTCAGCTTTCTCAAAAGTCCAACAAGCAAGGTGATCAAAAGCGCAAGGATGAAAAGCCCTCTCCTCTTGAATCATTTTCAAAAAATTTGATAAATCTTGCACGCGATGATAAAATTGATCCCACACTTTGCCGTGAAAAAGAAACCGAAAGAATGATTCAAATTTTATCTCGCAGGACAAAAAATAATCCCTGCCTCATCGGTGAGCCGGGTGTGGGCAAAACTGCAGTTGTGGAGGGTCTTGCGGCAAGAATATCAAGTGGCAACGTACCGCCAACCCTTCAAAACAAAGTAATTTATGCCCTTGATATTCCCTCTTTGATTGCAGGTGCTAAATATCGAGGTGAATTCGAGGACAGAATGAAATCGGTTATGCAAGAATGTAAAACCAACCCAAACATTATTCTTTTCATTGATGAAATTCATACCATCATCGGTGCAGGAAGTGCAGAGGGAGCTATTGATGCTGCAAATATTCTAAAACCCGCCTTATCGCGCGGTGAAATTCAAGTGATTGGCGCAACTACACTTTACGAATATCGCAAGCACATTGAAAAGGATTCGGCGCTCGAAAGAAGATTTCAGCCAATCAAGGTCGACGAGCCGACAATTGAGGAAACTGAAAGAATATTGTTCGGCTTGCGCGATAAATATGAGAAGCATCACGGTGTAGTAATAAATGACGATGCCATACGCGGAGCAGTTGAGCTTTCAGTTCGATATATCAACGACAGGTTTCTTCCCGATAAGGCAATTGACCTTATTGACGAGGCATCCTCACGCGTTAAAATATTGAATTATGCCCTAAAAACTCCACTTGAGGAGGCTGAAAATGAGCTTGAGGGCATTATCAAGGAAAAAGAAGGCGCGCTAATAGAAAGCAATATGAGCAAGGTGAAATCCTTAAAGCGCAAGCAAACCGAGCTTGAAAAAAGGATTGCCAAGCTAAAGAAAAGCAAGAATTTGGAAACTGATTATTCCCCACCAATGACCGTAAATTACGAGGACGTTGCAGGCGTTGTGACCGATTGGACGGGTGTGCCCGTAAACCGTTTGCTTGAAAAGGAGAGCAACAGACTTTTGCATCTTGAGGATGAGTTAAAATCAAGAATTATTGGTCAGGATACGGCAATCGACCTTATTTCACAGGCAATAAGACGTGGACGAATAGGGCTTAAAAATCCCGACGCGCCAACGGGCTCCTTCATTTTCGTGGGTCCCACAGGAGTTGGAAAAACCGAGCTTTGCATTGTGCTTGCCGAGATGCTTTTTGGAAACAAAAATTCACTTTTCCGTTTCGATATGTCGGAATATATGGAAAAGCACAGTGTATCTAAAATTATCGGTGCCCCCCCTGGCTATGTAGGTTACGGTGAGGGTGGACTTTTAACTGAAAAGGTACGAAGAAATCCATATTGCATCGTTCTTTTTGATGAAATAGAAAAGGCACACCCCGACATCTTTAATTTGATGCTACAAATTCTTGAGGACGGCACCATAACCGATGCTCAGGGTAGAAAAATAAGCTTTAAAAATTCACTGATTGTAATGACCTCCAATCTCGGTTGGGTTAACCATAACAAAGAAAACACGCTTGGATTTTTCAATTCCAATGATGAAAAATCACAGTCAAAAGAACGTGAAAAGCGCATTAAAAAAGCACTTGAAGGTACTTTTAAGCCTGAATTTTTAAATCGCGTGGACGAAATTGTGATATTCAATTCACTCACAAAGGGAAATATTGAAGAAATATGCTCGCTTATGCTTTCTTCCCTTTCGGAGCGTCTAAACAAACTTGGCATATTTATTGATTTTGATGAATCGGTGCTTTCAAAAATAGCAAACGATGCCTTTGACACAGGCTCGGGCGCAAGAAAGCTCAGGCGCGAGATAAGGCGGCTTATCGAAAATCCAATCTCCTCTAAAATGCTTGAGGGTGAGATTTCAAGCGGTGATTTCGTTTTAGCAAAAGAAGAAAACGGTGAAATTGCCTTTCAAAATCAATTTATATAACAAATTCAAACAAAAAAAAGAGCAAGCACCAAGCTTGCTCTTTTTTTTCATTTATGTACTTAATTAGTCAAGGAAGCCCTTAAGATGTCTTGCACGGCTGGGGTGACGAAGCTTTCTAAGTGCCTTTGCTTCAATCTGACGAATACGCTCACGTGTAATGTCAAATTCCTTACCAACCTCTTCAAGTGTACGGCTTCTTCCGTCATAAAGTCCGAAACGAAGCTTAATAACGTGCTCTTCACGAGGTGTGAGTGTATGAAGCTCTCTTTCAATTACCTCACGCAAAATTGTTGCAGATGCGATTTCAGAGGGCTGTGGAGCATCGTCATCGGGAATAAAGTCACCCAGGTGGCTATCTTCCTCTTCACCAATAGGAGTTTCAAGAGAAACGGGATCCTGAGCAATCTTCATAATTTCCCTAACCTTTTCAGCGGAAATGCCCATCTTTTCACCAATTTCATCGGCAGTAGCCTCACGTCCAAGCTCCTGAAGCATCTGACGGCTATATCTTGATACCTTATGGATTGTTTCAACCATGTGAACGGGAATACGAATTGTACTTGCCTGATCAGCAATTGCTCTTGTAATAGCCTGACGAATCCACCACGTTGCATATGTGGAGAACTTAAATCCCTTTTCATAGTCGAACTTATCAACGGCCTTCATAAGACCAATATTACCCTCTTGAATAAGGTCAAGGAAGAACATACCCTTACCAACGTATCTCTTTGCAATACTTACAACAAGACGAAGGTTTGCTTCAATAAGTCTATTTTTAGCATCCTCATCACCCTGTGACATTCTTTCAGCAAGCTCCTTTTCTTCTTCAGTTGTAAGAAGCGGAACACGACCAATCTCCTTAAGATACATACGAACGGGGTCATCAATTTGAACACCGCCCTGTTCAAGAAGCTTTTCCATGCTGTCACTTGTTGAAAGCTTTTCCACTTCACTTTCAATTTCGGAAATTTCTAAGCTGGACATTTCTCCAATCGGAATGTCACTATCTTCAAGGGATTCATAGAGCTTATCAAGAGAATCCAAGTCAAAGTCCATCTCTTCAAGCGCTTCATCAAGATCAACTGAAGAAAGACCATCCTTTTTGCCCTTTTCAATAAGTTCATCAATATCAAGTTTTTTGTTTGTTTCTTTTTGTGCCTTCATATTATTACCTTCTATTTTTACTTTCTTTGATTTTTCAATTTTTCTTGCTTTGCGCGTAAGATGGCAAATTTATCTCCACTTTCAGCAAAGCTTTTCTTTTCCCTTTCGGATTTAAGTGCAGACACCGAAACGTCAAGCACGTCCCAACCGTTGTCGGTGAGTTCAAGGCGGTTTTGCCTCATTTTTTCAAGGCGTCCCATTTCGTCGGCTGTAAAATACTGGCCGAGCATTGCATAGAGGAATTCACCGTTTGATTTAGCGACCTCAATAATTGCGTCAAACACCTTTTTGCCGAATGCAGTCACAAAATCATCGGAATTAAGATCAATCTTGCCCGAAATAACTCCCTGCCTGTATTCGTCGTATATAAGAAGCAAGCCGAGAATGGTTTCTTCAAGTGAATTTGCTTGAATATTCTTTATAGCATCAGGGTTAACCCTGTCGCCAATGTGCTTAATTGACATTTGCGCCTGCTTGCTTTCGTTTTGCTTATATTCTTTAATTTTCTTTTTAATTGTCAATTCAACGTTGTTGCGAAGAACGTCTATCGGTAATTTAAGCATATCACTTGCCTTGGACAAGAACACCTCGCGCTCAACACTTGAATTTGACTCAGCAATTATATCACATATTGCCTTTGATGCCTTAATTTTATCGTCGGGAAGCTGTAAATCAAGCCCCACAATTGCTCGTGAAACCTTGAAATCAAATCCCGTTCTACTTTCGCCAAGAAGTGCCTTAAATCGTTCAGCACCGAATTTTCTTATGTACTCATCGGGGTCTTTAGCATTATTTAGCTTCAAAATTCTGACCTCAAGACCAACCTCGTTGAGTATTTGAATTGCCCTGTCGGTTGCCCTTTGCCCCGCATCATCTGAGTCGTAGAGCAAAATCACTTTCTTTGTATACTTGGTAAGCATTCTTGCCTGTTCAGAGGTGAGCGCCGTGCCTAAGGTTGCCACCGCGTTTTCAACGCCTGCTGAGTGAAGCGCGATAACGTCCATATATCCTTCGCAAAGAATTATTTGCTCAGCACAGTGGTTTTTAGCATAGTTCAAGGCAAACAAATTCTTACTCTTTTTAAACCCTGGAGTATCGGATGAGTTAAGATATTTCGGCTTCGAATCGTCCATAACTCGTCCTCCGAAAGCAATTACGTTGCCCGTAACGTCGATAATCGGGAAGATAACTCTATTTCTAAAGTAATCGTAAAGCTTGCCCGACTTTTGACTTCTTCCACAAAGGAAGCCGTCAATCAACTCTTGCTCAGTAAAACCAAGAGAGCGCATATGATTTGTCAATGCCCAGAAATTATTGGGCGCAAAGCCAAGACCAAATCTCTTGATAACCGCAGGACTAAGTTTTCTCTGCCCTGCAAGATAATTCATTGCCTCAAAACCAACCTCTTTGTCAAAAAGGTTTTCACGGAAGAATTTGGCAGCAGCTAAGTTCATTTCATAAACACGCTTGCGGCTCATTCCCATATTGGCAATCTCGTTTTTATCTTGAGGAATGGTAACTCCCACACGATTTGCCAAAAATTCAATTGCCGAGGGATAATCAAGATTTTCAGCCCTCATAATAAATGAGATTGCATCTCCCCCTGCACCACAACCGAAGCAATAAAAACTATTTGACTTTGAAAAAACGGTAAATGAAGGAGTGCGCTCACTATGGAAAGGACAAAGCCCATTCATATTAGAGCCCGCGCGCTTCAAGGTAACGTAAGAGCCAATAATATCATTTATATCAGTTCTTGCAACAATTTCTTCAATTATTTCTCTTGGAATCATCATTTTGCGCGCCTCCTTTCTCGGCTAAATATTCTAACATATATTAATATACGCAAAAAAAGTGCAAAATACTTTTTTTATTTTAAACTTTTTCTCATTTTTTATTATTTTTTATCAATTTTTAACAAATAAATTAAAATAACGATAAATTGGGATTTAGCGGTGCGAAGCACCGCAACTAAATCCGCCTTCTGCGGAATAAATCCACAAATGGTGGATGAAATCGCTTGCGCGATGAAATCTGCCTTATGGCAGGTTAATAAAAGGCGGATTTGATTTCATCCA
>JAZTYY010000026.1:0-27096 GCA_045637205.1 Eubacteriales bacterium
AATCCTCCTTGGTGTCACGGACGATGACCTTTTCGATTCCTGCGTTTATTATCTGTCTTTTGCACATTGCACAGCTTGACGTGCCGGGAATAAGATCTCCGGTTTTTGCGTCGACCGACACCATATAAAGCGTCGAGCCTATCATCTCCTCGCGGGATGCGGAAATTATCGCATTTGCCTCTGCGTGTATTGAACGGCAAAGCTCATATCTTTCTCCACGAGGAATTTGAAGCTTTTCTCTCATACAAAACTGGAGCTCGTTGCAATTCTTTCTGCCACGGGGAGAACCGTTATATCCAGTTGAAATAATTACGTCATTCTTAACTATGATGGCGCCATACTTTTTGCGCATACAAGTGCTTCTTTCAGCAACAGTTTGCGCTATATCAAGATAATAATTTTCTTTTGAAATTCTATCCATTTTGTTACCTCTTTTCAAGTAAACATATCTATACATAGTATATTATAGAATATATCGCGTATAAAATCAAGGGGGTTTTACAAATTTCGATAGCAAAAAAAAACAAAAAGGGAGAAATTTCTCCCTTTATGCTAAACATTAATTCATTTTTTTGTCAAATTACAAAATTTTGCTTAAAAATTCTTTAAGTCGAGGATGTGTGGGATTATTGAAAATTTCGTCGGGTGTGCCGTCCGCGGCGATATTTCCTTCGTTCATAAAGATGACTCTACTAGCCACCTCTTTGGCAAATCCCATTTCGTGTGTCACGATTACCATCGTGAACTTCTCTTTAGCAAGTTCTCTCATAAGATCAAGCACTTCACCAACCATCTCAGGGTCAAGTGCTGAGGTAGGCTCGTCAAAGAGTATTACCTTGGGTTCCATAGCAAGTGCTCGTACTATTGCAATTCTCTGCTTTTGTCCACCAGAAAGTGTTGCAGGATATGCATTTGCCTTGTCTTCAAGACCAATGCGCTTAAGAAGCACCATTGCTTTATCATTGAAATGAGCAACAATTTCCTTTTTACTAATTCCCTCTTTTTTCATTTTCTTGCCGTGAATATGTATTGGGGCAAGGGTTATATTTTCAAGAACGGTTTTGTTATTAAAAAGATTAAAATGCTGAAAAACCATTCCCATATTCTGGCGGTGTATATTTATATCAACGCTGAAGTCCGCAATATTTACGCCTTCAAACATAATCTCACCATCGTCAGCATCCTCAAGACAGTTGATACAACGAATGAAGGTTGATTTACCCGATCCTGAAGGGCCGATAATTGCAACCTGCTCACCTTCGTGTATTGTAGTTGTTATTCCACAAAGCACGTCTTTGCCGTCATATTGTTTATGCAAATTATTAATTTCTATCACTTTTTGCAAATCTCCTTTCAAGAAGCTTTATGCCCAAGCTGATAATTAGTACGAGCACGATATATATAAGTCCCATCATAATATAAGGAACCATACTGTCATAGTTGACCATTCCCACCTCTACAAGCGCTTTATAGAGATCATATACAGCTATAAAGCTAAGGACGGATGTTTCTTTTATAAGACTAATAAACTCATTTCCAAGTGTAGGCAAAATATTCTTAACCGCTTGAGGAACAACAATTTTAATCATTGTGGAAGAATAAGTCATGCCAAGTGCACGACCAGCTTCCATTTGACCCTTATCAACGGAATTAATGCCTCCACGCATTATTTCCGAAACGTATGCTCCACTATTCATACCAAAGACAAGCATTCCGACAGTAAGTGCTTCCGTCTTTATATTTAACGATGGCATTATTACATAATATGCAATAAGTAACTGTGCAACAATTGGTGTACCGCGGAATATGGTTACGTAAATCGAGCAAATCTTATCAAGAATTTTATAAATAAGCTTATACTTAGGCGCAACTCTAACAATCGCTATTACTGTACCAATCAATATACCGATAATAAGACCGACAACGGCAACACCGATAGTATTTATCAAACCTCGTCCAAACACCTTAAGATAGCGTTCATTAGAAATTGTGGAGAAGAAATTCTCAAATTTCGCCTTCCATGTTGAGTTGGTATTCATATTTTCAATCATCATTTTTGCGGGTGCTTCGTCAACAATAACCGCATAAATATTGCCATTTATCAAATCGGTAATTGCGATTTGCGCTGTTGTATATGATTTACCTTCAATATTCGCAAACCCATCAAAGTCCCAATCCTCATTACCATTGATATAAAGTTCACCTGTGGTAGAACCCTGATAACCTATTTGCTGATTCTGAAGACTTGAAAGAACAGCTTCAACATCTTCAGCTGTCTTACAGTTATCAAAATCCGTATTATCAGATGAAACTATAAGCTTTTGAGATGCTTCATAATAAGGATTTGTGAAGTCATATATTTTTGCTCTATCCTCACTTATAGTAATTCCCGCCATACCTATGTCGGCATAGCCTGTATCAACTTGTGTGAAGATTGCATCAAAATCAATGTTTTTTATAACAAGTTCAAGTCCCATTTTTTCAGCATACGCTGCAGCAATCTCTATATCCAATCCATAGATTTTGCCGTCATCTTCCATATATTCAAAAGGTGCAAATGGACAGTTTGTTACTACTACAAGATTATTTTCAGTATTCGAAACGTCGGTCGTTGCTATTGAGTATCCAACCTTTTCCCCTTTACCTTCAAAATATTTGGCAACCAGGTCACTAAACGTCCCATTCTCTTTAATTTCTTCCATAAAAGCATTCATACTTTCAACGAGTGCTGTATTTCCTTTTTGAACAACAAAAGCATATTCTTCATCGGTAAGCTTTATATCGATGATTTTAATCATGCTATCATCGTTTTTATCTACCGAACACGATGCTAATGAAAGCACAAATGCAAGCAATATAGCAAATATGAATATTCTTCTAATAATGTTTATTTTGCTTCTTTTCACAACAATAATTTCCTTATCTAATTTTTTCAACGTTACGAATTATAGCACATAAATATTCACTTGTCAAGCACTTTTTTGAATATTTTTTCATATTTTTAAAAATATTTATGCATTAATATTCACTTTTATGAATATTTTTGTTTTTTCATGGTAATCAACTGCATATTGTAGTTTTTTTGACAAATTATTGATAAATTATTGACACACTTTGATTTTTATGATAGAATAAAATGATAATATTTATATTGTGAAAGGAAACTTTTATTATGGAAAATCTCAATCCTAAATATGAAGCGCTGTTTACTCCTTGGAAAATAGGCAACGTTGAGATCAAAAACCGTATTGTAATGTGCCCCATGGGTGGTACTTCTCTTTTCGGTTGGTTTGAACTTGGTGGCTGCCATTTTGACAAAGAAGCAGCAAAGCTCTTTTTAGAGCGTGCCAATAACAACGTTGGCCTTATCATTCCCGGTATCGCACCCCTTCGCGACACCTTCTGGGGCAAGTGGCTCTGGCAAAATCCTAAAATGTTTGAGGAGCTTAAGGAATTTATGGATGAGATCCATAAAACCGGTGCTAAACTCTTTGTTCAGCTCACAGCAGGTATGGGCCGTTCCTGGGCTATCACTGAGCTTGTAGCTCCCCTTCACAAAAATCCTGTTACAAGAGTACTTGTTAAGCCTGTAATTGACACAAATCACGAGCTTGCATCTCCCTCTCCTCAGCCTTCTCGTTGGGCTCATGACATCATCTGCCCTGAAATGACTGTTGAACAGATTCACGAAATTATTGAAGCATTTGCTAAAACTGCAAAGCTTTGTATGGATGCTGGTGTTGACGGTGTTGAAGTTCACGCTGTTCACGAGGGCTACCTCCTTGACCAGTTTGCAATCGAATACTTCAACAAGCGTACTGACGAATACGGTGGAAGCTTTGAAAACCGCTATCGCTTTGCTGCTGAAGTAGTTAAAGCAATCAAATCAGAATGTGGTGCTGAATTCCCCGTTTCTCTTCGTTATTCAGTAGAATCCAAGATGAAGGACTTCTGCTATGGCGCTATGCCCGGTGAAGACTACGTTGAAATCGGTAGAAATATGGAAGAAAGTGAAAGAGCTGCTAAGTATCTTCAGGATGCTGGTTATGACATGCTCAATGCCGACAACGGTACATACGACTCTTGGTACTGGGCTCATCCACCGATGTACATGCCCGAAAACTGCAACCTTGAAGACGTTGCACACATTAAGAAATTCGTTGATATTCCTGTAGTTTGTGCAGGTAGAATGGATCCTGCTGTGGGTGCTGCCGCAGTTGCTGAAGGAAGAATCGATGGCGTTGGTGTTGCTCGTCAGTTCCTTGTAGACCCCGAGTGGATCACAAAGCTCATTAATGACCGCGTTGAAGAAATTAAGCCCTGTATTTGCTGCCATAGCGGATGCTTCAACTTCTCTTCTTCAAAGGGACATGCAAATACTCAAGACCTTACTGATACAATGGGTCTTGCTCGTTGCGCACTTAATCCCGAAACAATGCAGTCAAAGAAATACAACCTTAAGCCCGCTAAAAAGTCAAAGAACGTTGCCGTAATCGGTGGCGGTATCGGCGGTATGGAAGCCGCGATCGTACTTGCTAAGCGCGGACATAAGGTTACTCTCTATGAAAAGACAGATAAGCTTGGTGGTGTATTTATTGCCGCTGCTGCTCCCTCCTTCAAGGAAAAGGACCGCGACCTCATCGCTTGGTACAATAGAGAGGTAAGAAGCTACCCCAACATCGAAATCAAGCTCAACACTGAAGTTAAGGACGTTAAGAGCCTTAAGGCAGATAAGGTTATCGTTGCTACAGGTGCTAAGGCAAGAAAGCTTAACCTCAACGGTGTTCACACAGCTATTGAAGCAGTTGATTACCTCCTTGGTAAGAAGCCCGTTGGCGAAAAGGTTGTTGTTATCGGTGGTGGTCTCACAGGCTGTGAAATCGCTTACGACCTCTACCTTAAGGGTAAGCAGCCCGTTATCGTTGAGATGATGGATGACCTTATCGTAACAAAGGGTATTTGTCTTGCAAACACAAGCTACCTTCGTGACTTCTTCAAGACAAACCAGGTGCCCGTTCACCTTGAAACATCCGTTATGCAGATCGTTCCCAGAGGTGTTATGGTTAAGCATAAAGACGGCAAATATGAAACTATTCCCTGCGATAGCGTAATTCTCTCCGTTGGTTATAATCCCGCTCCCGTTGAAACAAAGAACGTTTACGTAATTGGTGACGCTAAGAACGTTGGCAATCTCAGAACAGTTATTTGGGGCGCTTGGGACGTTGCAATGAAGATTTAATTTGATTGATTGAAAGGAATTTTCAAAAATGATATTAACAAAAGAACAACAAGCCATACTTAACGGCGAAAAGGGTGAAACTCTTGCCAAGGTTATGGAAACAGTAGTTCGTTATGGTGAACTTTTCGGTGCTGAAAAGCTCGTTCCCGTAACAAGCAAATATAATCACCTTGTAACAAGCTTCGGTCTTAAGATGATGACTCCCGTTTTCGATCTTATGCAGCAGCTTATTGATGCAGGTGTTGTATCCGAACAGCAATTCTCTGCTGACCCCCGTCCTCTTGACCCCAACGTTCCCCAAAATATCTTGCAAAAGATTGTTTTCAACGTTGCTATGTACTCAAAGCAGGACTTCTATGAAGGTCAGCTTAAGACACTCGGTCTTATGGATGAAAATGCATTCACTTGTGCTTGCTACCTTGATCAGGTAGGTAACAAGCCTCAAAAGGGTGAAATTCTCTCTTGGGCTGAATCAAGTGCGGTTGTTTATGCTAACTCCGTTCTTGGCGCAAGATGTAACAGAAACTCCGGTATCATCGATATTATGGGTTCAATCGTTGGTTACGTTCCCTATTTCGGTCTTTTGACTGATGAGGGAAGAAAGGCAACTTGGGTAATCGAAATTAAGACAACCAAGAAGCCCGAAGCACAGCTTCTCGGCTCTGCAATCGGTATGAAGGTTATGGAAGACGTTCCTTATATCAAGGGACTTGACAAATGGCTCGGTGATGATCTTAATGATGCAGCTTGTTCATTCCTTAAGGACTTCGGTGCAGCAACTGCTTCTAACGGTGCAGTTGGTCTTTACCACGTTGATAACCTCACTCCCGAAGCAAAAGAGCTTGGTGAATCTCTTATCGCTGAAGGCGCTAAGACATACGTTATCGACGATGCTGAGCTTCAGAGAGTTTACGATTCTTATCCCGTAATTTGGAAAAACAAGGACGCAAAACCCAAGCTTTGCTTTATGGGTTGTCCCCATATGAGCTTGGAACAGCTTAAGTCTTGGACAGTTCGTCTTGAAGAATCTCTCAAGGAAGCAGGAAATAAGAAGGTTCTTGTTCCTACAGTATTCACATCTGCTCCTGCAGTTATCGAGGAATTCAATAAGACTGAATATGCTGCTCGCCTTAAGGCAACTGGCGTAATTCTCTCTTACATTTGTCCTCTTATGTATATGAACAATCCTCTTTCTAAGTCCATGCCTGTAATCACATCTTCTAACAAGCTTCGTACATATACAACAGCTCGTTACTACACGGACGAAGAAATTCTTGAACAAATCACAAAGGGGGTAAAGTAAGATGAAGGTTTTCAAAGGTAGAATTGTTGCTCCTGGCAACGTAACTGCTGAAGCAGTTGTTTCTCATGCAGGTCTTAACACTCTTGCTTCATTCCAGGGTGCGCTTCAGTTTGGTGATAAAAAGGCAACCTGTGGCGACCAGAACAACCCCGACCTCTACAATAAGCAGATGGCCGGTAAGGCTCTTTGCCTTCCACAGACAATCGGCTCAACAACAGGTGGTCTTGTTCTCTATTGCGCATGTGCAATGGGTCGTCAGCCCGCAGCTATGCTCTTCTCACAGCCCATCGACTCACTTGCAGGCGCCGGCGTAGTTATCGCTGACGTTTGGCTTAATGACGAAAAGGCTAAGATGGCAGTTGTTGACTCCCTCGGTGAAGAATTCCTCAACTACGTTAAGGACGGTATGTCCATCACAGTTAAGGAAGACGGAACTGTTGAAGTTGCTTAATTGGTAAAATTAAAAGTCCGACAGAAATCTGTCGGACTTTTTTATTCTTCAAGTTGTCTACCTAAAAATCCTGCCGCCGTTGATACAAGACGAGTTTCAACCTCACTTGAAAGGTTGTTTTTTCCGTATCCGTCAAGTGATTTAAGAGATGCCACACATCCGATAATATCACCGGCACTAACAATTGGCATTGCACAGCTAACATAATGCGCAAGACTCTCGTTAAGTGGCATCATTTTCTCCTGCCCATCTTTGTGGGTGTATATACCTCTACCCTCCATTACTCTTTCGAGCTCCAAGGAAAGAGATTTTTCAAGATATTCCCTCTTAGAAACGCCTGCGCATGCAATCACCGCATCCTTATCGCAAATAATTACATCCATCATACAAACCTTGTTTAATGTGTCGGCATATTGAGAAGCAAAATTCGTAAGCTCACCAATTGGTGAATACTTTTTAAAAATCACTTCTCCCTCTCGGTCAGTATAAATCTCAAGTGGGTCACCTTCCCTTATCCTCATCGTGCGGCGGATTTCCTTTGGGATAACTACGCGGCCGAGATCGTCGATTCTTCTCACAATTCCTGTTGCTTTCATATATAAAATCTCCTTTTAATAACCAACCATTTTGCAAACTTTTGTTGCTATTTTAGTTTTTGTCTTATTTTGAGATTTATTCATATTTTTTGTTAATTTATTAATAAAAACAAAAAGAGTAGGTCTATTCCTGATCTTTATTAATAAAACTATCACCTTCCACGTTGGATAGTTAATTTCACTTTCATCAGTACAGCTTGTGTTTCTTTAACATTCATCATTTCCCTTTTAGTTCTTTCCCCCTATGCAGGAATCCAAAGTGGAGGACTCCTCGAAGGATTTTATAGAATGATGGGAAGCGGAAGCAACCTCTTTTTACACACACTTGTTCCCATTGCTACAATAATTACATTTTTATTCATCAATACATATCACACAGTTAAATTTAGAACTATATTCTTTTCATTGATTCCCATTCTCATGTATGCAATTGTTTACCTTATCTCTGCAATCTTTATCGGTAAGGAAAACGGTGGCTGGCGCGACCATTACCATTTCAATGAATTTATTCCCTGGTACTTCGTATTCATCATTATTTTCGCATTAGCATTCGGCTTGGGTGTTCTTATTAGATCAGTACACAATCGTATGCACAAGCGCGACAAAATTGCTACTGAAGAATACTACAAAAATGCTCCCGAATACAACTGCCCCACAATTGAAGAGGCAATCAAAAAGCTTGCTCAAGAAAACAAGCAATACGATAAGGGTGGCGAAATTGTTGTTCCCCGTAGAATCATTAATTTCTTGAATAAGAAATATCAAAGCAATAAGCCATTATCCGAATTGTGCAACATCTATATTGACGAATATACAGCTTAACATAAAAAAGCACCAAGCAATTTGCTTGGTGCTTTTTTTAACAATCACAAACAAAAATAATATTAATTTTATACAGTATATAATTGACAAATTTGCGATAAAATGGTATAATATTTGTAAGGTTTGATAAATTAATAACAAACTTATTATTTAAAAAGGAGATTTATTATCATGGCAAGATTTGTTCTTAACGAAACATCCTACCACGGCAAGGGTGTTATAGCTGAAATCGCAACTGAAATTAAGGCGCGTGGCTTTAAAAAAGCATTCGTATGCTCCGACCCCGATCTTATCAAATTCGGTGTTACAAAAAAGGTAACCGATATTCTTGATGGTGCTTCAATAGCATACGATATCTACTCAAACATCAAGCCCAATCCCACAATTGAAAACGTTCAAAGTGGTGTTGAAGCATTCAAAACCAGCGGCGCGGACTGCATCGTAGCTATCGGTGGTGGTTCTTCAATGGATACCGCAAAGGCAATCGGTATCATCATCGAAAACCCCGAATTTGCTGACGTTCGTTCTCTTGAAGGTGTTGCTCCCACCAAGAATAAGTGCACACCCATCATTGCAGTTCCCACAACTGCAGGTACTGCTGCTGAGGTTACAATTAACTACGTAATCACTGACGCTGAAAACAATAGAAAGATGGTTTGTGTTGACGTTCACGATATTCCCGTTGTTGCAGTGGTTGACCCAGACATGATGGCTTCTATGCCCCGCGGTCTTACAGCGGCTACAGGTATGGATGCTCTTACTCACGCAATCGAAGGTTACATCACAGGCGGTGCTTGGGAAATGAGTGATATGTTCCATATCAAGGCTATCGAGCTTATCGCAAAGCATCTTCGTGGTGCAGTTGACAACACTCCCGAAGGCCGCGAAGGAATGGCTCTTGGTCAGTACATCGCTGGTATGGGCTTCTCTAACGTTGGTCTTGGTATCGTTCACTCAATGGCTCATCCCCTTGGTGCACTTTACGATACACCCCACGGTGTTGCTAACGCAATCATTCTTCCCACAGTTATGGAATACAACGCGCCTGCAACAGGTGAAAAGTATAGAGATATCGCAAAGGCAATGGGCGTTTGTGGTGTTGATGCTATGACTCTTGAAGAAGCAAGAAAGGCAGCAATTGACGCGGTTAAGCAGCTCTCCATCGACGTTGGAATTCCCACTGATCTCAAGGCAATTGTTAAGCCTGAGGACCTTGACTTCCTTGCTCAGTCCGCATTTGACGATGCTTGTCGTCCCGGCAACCCCAGAGCAACTAGTGTTGAAGAAATTAAAGAGCTTTATCTTAAGCTTATGTAATTTAATAAAACAAAAAGAGCAGGTGCCAAGCACCTGCTCTTTTATTTTAAGTTAATTTAGATTAAAACTTAAAGAATGCAAGAATCTTATTGAAGAGATCTACGAACCAAGCGATAATCTTTTCAAAGAAGTTGAGTTCCTTAACTTCTTCCTGAGGCTCTTCCTTGGGTTCTTCGGGCTTAGGATCTTCAGGCTTAGGATCATCTACAGGAGGCTGTTCGGGAACATAGTCAGGATCAGCTTCTTCACATCTTGTGCATACGCCTTCAACGAAGTCGTGACCAAGAGCTTCGCCCTGTGTTTCACCACATTCACATGTAGCGGGAGCTGTACATGTAGGTTCAGAGAATGAGCATACGTGAGGAACAACAACTTCAACAGTAATCTTATAGAAGTAGTTACCGCCATCAGCAGCTGCTGAACCGATAATGTATGCGCCTGCAGGAACTGTAAGTGTAGATACTACAAGATCATTCTTAGCAGCCTTTTCTTCAGTTACAGCAACAAGGTTGCCTTCCATATCGTAAATGCCGATTTCTCTGTTATCACCACCTACACCCCAGTGGAATGTAATTACTGTTTCTTCAGTTGTAACGATCTGAATGTAGTTTTTAAGACCGCCATTGCGAACTGCTTCTTCACCTTCACCGTTATTGCAGAAGCCGGAAGCACCACCAAAGTTCATTCTATGTGTGGATGTCCAGTTATCAGCTGTAAATGACTTGGAGTTAGCATCTGTTCTATATTTGTAGCTAAGGTGACAAGCAAATACGCCGCCAACTACCTTAACTTCACCGTCGAAGAGTGAGTACTGAGCGATACCGTCAAGAGCTGCTGCATCAAGAACGTATGTACCGGGAGTCATAACGTTAACTTCACCGAAATCGAAGTGTTCCTGACATACTGAGCAATCAGCGATTGTCTTACCTGCTGCTTCAGCTGTAGGGAGTGTGTTTACGAATGTAAGAACATGACCAAGAGCAGCAGCAAGTTCCTTGCCACATACTGTACATGTCTGTGCTGTATCACAAGTGGGAGCTGCACCCTCTGTATGACCGAGAGCAGGGCTCAATTCCTTTTCGCAATCTAAGCACTTTTCAGGAGCTGTGCAAGTTGCGGGAGATTTATTTTCGTGTGTACAAGCACTGGGATCTGCTTCACCACAAAGTGTGCATACGCCATCTACAAAATTATGATCACAAACTGTAGCTTCCCAAGATACTTCTACCTTGAAGATGTAGTTAGAGTTTGCAGGAGAAGCAAGTCTATATGTACCTGCACCGGAAACTGTCATTGTATCCAAATAAAGCTGGTTGCTATCTGTAGGGTTGGAAGATGTTGCAACTTCAGCACCGTCAGCATCCCAAATAGTAAGATATCTATCAGCACCACCGGATACCCACCAAACCTTAACGGTTGCAGCAGCGGGAACTGTGAATACGATATGGTTCTTAGAAGAATCTGACTTACCGCCAAGATTCAATCTTTGACCTGTCTTATATCCATCGGAGAATGTCTTTGAGCTGGAGTCGATCTTTGTCTTCGCACTCAAAACAAGTGTAAAGAAATCATCTGTTCCGGCAGGAACCTGCTGACCATCAGTAAATGAGCCTGCAGCTGCAGCTTCAAGAGCACTTGCTTCAAAGACCATAGTTACTGTCTGTGTTTCAGCACTTGCTGTAAATACGCTAACGCTCATCAAAACTGTCATAACGATGAGAACGAGAGCTAAAATTTTGCTTGTGTTTTTCATAAGCTTTCCTTTCAAATTTTGTGCCTTTCGGCAATATTGTTAATAAATCAAACTCAAAAAGTACACACTTTCCAAGTTATATTTTATTACAATAATCATTATAATATTTTTAACCGATAATGTCAATATTTTTTAGTTATTTCTATTATTTTTCGACCATATGCACAATTTATTTTTGTTATTTTTGTATAAATAGCAAACAAATTTAAGGATTCTTCATAAAAAATTGATTTTTCATTCAATAAAACAAAAATAAAAAAACCTTACAGAAAATCTGTAAGGTTTTTTGGTGCCGGTGATCGGGGTCGAACCGATACGGTATCGCTACCACTGGATTTTGAGTCCAGCACGTCTGCCAATTCCATCACACCGGCGTTCAACAGATGATATTGTAACATAACTCGAAGAAAAAATCAAGTACTTTTTTTAATATTTTTTAAAAATTGTGCAAATAATTATTGACATATATGCAAAAAAGGTATAAAATTACTGTATATGAAATAAAACTGTAAGGGAGGTTAAAATATGGAAGATAGAGAAGAAATTTTTGAAAAACTTAATTCCCTGCTTTTGGATAAAAAATATGCCGAATTTATGCGCGCAATTGATGAATTGAACGATATTGATGCGGCTGAATATTTAATGTCCCTTCCAGACGAGGCAATGCTCAGCGCCTTTAGAATGCTTAAAAAGGATGCAGCTGCAGGCATTTTCTCATTTATGGATATTGATATGCAAGAAACCATCATAAACAGAATGAGTGATAGTGAAATTGCAATGATTATTGAAGATCTTTTCGTCGATGACGCGGTTGATATTCTTGAAGAGCTCCCTGCTATTATGGTAAAGCGAATTTTGAAGCTTTCACGTCCTGAAACGAGAAATCTTATCAATAAATTTCTCTCCTATCCCGAAGACAGTGCGGGTAGTGTTATGACTGCAGAATTTATCGACCTTCATAAAGAAATGACAGTTGCTGATGCAATTGCCAATATCAGAAAAAAAGGTGTTGATAAAGAAACCGTTTACGTCGCATACGTTACCAACGAGTCACGTGTACTTGAGGGTATCGTTTCCTTGAAGGATTTGATTTTTGCCGAACCTAATGCAATTATCGGTGACATTATGGAAACCGATATTCTTTGTGCAAATACTCTTGATCACCAAGAGGAAGTTGTTGCAATGATTCAAAAATACGATATGCTCGCGCTCCCAATCGTTGACAAAGAAAACCGCCTTGTAGGTATCGTTACAGTCGACGACGCACTTGACGTTATTGAAGAAGAAGCAACTGAAGATATCGAAAAGATGGCTGCTATCGTTCCCTCTGATAAGCCATATATGCGCGCAGGTGTATTTGAAATTTGGAAGACCAGAATACCGTGGTTGCTCCTTTTGATGCTTTCAGCAACGTTTACAGGGCTTATAATATCAAATTTCGAAGCTAAGCTTGAGGTACATGCAGCGCTAATCGCTTTCATTCCCATGCTTATGGGTACCGGTGGTAACAGTGGTGCTCAATCATCAGTTACAATCATTCGTGGTCTTGCTGTCGGTGAAATTGAAAACCGCGATATTTTAAGAATCATTTGGAAGGAAACTCGCGTTGCATTGCTTTGCGGTGCTATCCTTTCAGTTTGTAACTTCATTAAGATTATTTTGATTGATAATCTCATTTTTGGAAGCGGTGTTTCACTTGAAGAAAATCTCGTTGTTTCACTTACACTCATCGCAACTGTTTTGGTTGCTAAAATTGTTGGCTCTGCCCTTCCCGTGGCGGCCAAGAAAATTGGTCTTGACCCGGCGGTTATGGCAAGTCCGTTCATTACAACAATTGTTGATGCCGTTTCTCTTTTGCTCTATTTTGCAGTGGCATCACTCATACTTCACTAAAATTAAAGGGGCTGTTTTCAGCCCCCTTTTTTTATACGTACATTTTATACTTCAATCTCAAATTGTCAGCAATCATTGCAATAAACTCGGAATTTGTTGGCTTTCCTCGATTGATTTGAATGGTATATCCAAAATAGGAATTAAGAACCTCCACATCCCCTCTATCCCAAGCAACCTCAATCGCGTGACGAATGGCACGCTCAACTCGGCTAGTTGTGGTTTGATATTTCTTTGCTATCGTTGGGTAGAGTATCTTTGTCACGGAATTAATAATATCACTATCATTAACAGTAAGAATTATAGCCGTTCTTAAATACTGATAGCCCTTAATATGCGCAGGCACACCTATTTGATGAATTATTTTCGTTACTTGCTCCTCAAGATTTCTTGAAGAATTATCCTCGGGAATATTGCCTAAGTCATCAGAATAATTAACCAAAAGATTTTCAATGTAATAAACAAGATTTTCTGTATTAACAGGCTTTATCATACACATTAATGCGCCTGCATTATTTGCTTCAAGCAGCATGTTGTGGTTGCTGACAATCGAGGTAACGATAAAAATAGGGGCATCTTCATTCAAGTCCTTTTTTGCCTGACGAATTACGCCAATTCCATCAAGCTTTGAAAGTAAAAGGTCTATAATTACGATATCGGGTGAAATCGCGCTTATCATTGCAAGCGCTTCTTCACCGTTGCTTGCCTCGTAAATATTTGTATATCCGTGGGATTTAAGCTCCTCACGAAGTGTTGTTCTTGCTGCCATGGTTTCATCTGCGATAAGTATTTTTGTGGTATTCATTTCTTTTCTCCTTTTAATTGGTAATTTTTGACAATAATATTTTACCATATTTTACCATTAATTGCAATATAAAAGAAAAACAAATATTAACCAAAATTTATTGGTAAAATTTGGTAATATTTTACATTTAAAATTAAAAAGCCCTGCTTTTTGCAGGACTTTTTATTTTTTATTGTTAATTAGCCTTCGGCAGATATTCTTTTAGGAGCATGCTTTGGGGCATTCTCTTTTATTTTTCTGTAAATTTCTTCGGTAGCAAGAGCAATCTTTGTTACTGAATAATCCTTAATGTGTGGGAAGATGTAGAAGGTATCTTCAAGAGTATTCAAATCGATACAG
Source organism: Eubacteriales bacterium (assembly GCA_045637205.1). Taxonomy (GTDB): domain Bacteria; phylum Bacillota; class Clostridia; order Oscillospirales; family CAG-272; genus RGIG4608. The sequence goes on from JAZTYY010000026.1 coordinate 14,516, forward strand.
TCACCGTGCTTACCAAGATAATTATATTCAATATGGCACGCCTCAAGACCGGCTGACTTTCTTTCCATTTCAAAGTCACCGTACTTACCTGTTCCCTTGAGTCTGAAGCCCTCAAAATCGTGAACAATAGTTCCATTACCAATATCATAGAACTTTGTACCGTTTGGCATTGATTTAACGTGGCATTCGGATTCAAAATAATATTTTCCGCTTCTAACCTCTTCTCTTACGTTAGCTCTTTGCCATTCATACCAATCGGGAATATGTGAGAATTCAGTTTCTCCACTTGTTGCTACGATTTCACCAAGCTCGGTCATCTGCCAAGACTTGCCACAGTGGGTGCAGGAAATTGTATCCTTCTTTGACGTCATCTTATATTCAGTCTTACAGTGTGGGCACTGATAAAGCACGTTATGTAAGCCTTCAGCACGATAAGAAGCAGTAATTTTAATATTATTCTCTTTTTGCCAAGCAAAGTCATCATAAGTAAGCGCTTCAGTAATTTTAGCATTGATTTCTTCAACGCTTGCCTCCTTAAGCTGCTCAGCAGTATAGAGCTGTGTTAAATGCCCCTCAGTATAAGGAACTTTTCTATCCTTAGTATTCCAAAATGGATTCTTCAAATGGTTACCAACACACTTAAAGGTTACAATCGGAACTCTCATCATCTTGCACATTTGCGCAAGGCTTTCAGGAAGCTCACTTTGTGTACCGCAAAGAGAGTATCTTGCCTCAGGATAAAGAACAAGAACGTCACCGTTAGTTACAACTCTCTTAATTTGTCTAATAAGCATAATATCAGTTGTGAATTTGCGCTTGCAAATACCACCCACCTGACGCAAAAGCCATTTCTTCGCAGGAAAACCATAGTAGCCGTCAATAGCAACTACGTAGTTTGCTCTATGTGGGAAAATTGCTTTAGTTGCCACCATAAAATCAAAAAACGCATTGTGATTGCAAAGCAAAATATAGGGGGGCTTAAGTCCTTCGCAATTAGTTTTTGTTATTTTTGTGTGCTGAAGCTTAACGAAAGGAAATGATAATGCCCAAATGACAGGTCTTAACCACTGTCTTTGTCTTATGGGGGGCTTCTTCATATCAAATTTCTTGAATTCTTTATTCATTTGTTTTCTCCTTAAAATCCTAAGCAAATACATATGTGACAAGACACCACACAATTCGCCATTATACACATTATATCATAATATTTTCAATATGTAAAGATTTTTTTATGAGCCTGTTCACCATACAAAAAGGGACGGCATTGCCCTCCCTTTATTTAATTCCCTTTTTTTAAGGCTTTTTAATGCTAATATTAAGTACAAGACCTGCAACCGCAAGTGAAAGCAAAAGAATGAATGGAGCTGTAAAGCCACCACTTGCCTGCTGCAACGTTGAGCATGCAGTTGCGATAAATGATGCTGCCATAAGATTGAAGTTCACAATTCCAAGGTTTGATGCAAAGTGCTTTTGACCGTAGAAGGATGATGTGAATGCGGAAGCAACTGTGGGTGATGCTCCGTATGACATACCTGTAAGGCACAAGCCAACAATGCAAAGAGGAAGTGAGTGAATTCCAACTGCCAAAAGTGTCATGCCTGCCGCAAATATTGTAAGCACGTTTGCTGCAAGCATTGTGAATCTTCTTCCCATTTTGTCAAAGACGATACCTGTAAGAATTCTTCCAAGACCATTGAACATTGCAAGCACACCAACAAGAGTTGTTGCAAGTGCCACCTCAGCACCAACTGAGAGCGCCAAATCACGCGCAAAGCTGATAACTGCGCTACCTACTGCCGTATTAAACACAAGGAACAAGAACGCTCTCCAGAAGGTGAAGCGCTTAATCATCTCGCCTGAAGTATAATCGCGCGCCTCAAAGCTCTCCTTAACCTTGCGAGCAGTGATTTTGGGCTGAGGAAACTTAGTATCTGCATCGGGCTTTTCAATAAACAATGCTGAAAGAATAATTACAGCAGCAATTGCTATACCCATAACAACGTAAGTGCCTCTCCATCCGATTGAAGATTTAAAGAGCGCGTCAGCAAGATTACCAAGCACAAGTGAGCTTGCACCAAAGCCCATCATAAGAGCACCTGATGAGAGACCTCGTCTATCGGGGAACCAAGCATTTACCGTTGAAATAATTACTATGTATGCCATTCCAATACCAAGGCCTGACAAAAGCGCGTAAGTCACATAAAGGAGGAATGATGTTTCAGAGTTAAGAATACTTGTTAAAACAAATCCCTCTCCCGCAAGGATACCAGAAAAAATAATTACGGGCTTTGTGCCATATCTTTTAACAAGATAGCTTGAAGCAAGTCCGCCCAAGCAGAAGAAGCACATTGTAAGCGTAAAGTTGAGTGCAAGAGTATCTTGAGTATAACCAAGCTCCGTTCTCAACGGTACATTAAGAATTGACCAAGCATAAATAATGCCTGCAAAAAGCATTGTGAAAACGCCAACGATAAGCATACGTGCGCGATTTTCAACTGTATTTACTATTTTCATTTAAATATCTCCTTTTTTGATAATATACGTCATTATACCATATTTATTTTATTTTGTAAAGAGGATGTTTTTGGCATGAATCCTCGAACAAAAAAAGAGGACCACGTTACGATCCTCTCTTTTGGCTGGGATAGATGGATTCGAACCATCGAGATGCCAGAGTCAAAGTCTGGTGCCTTACCGCTTGGCTATATCCCAATATTTACAACAAACGAATTATACCATAAAATGCATCTTGTGTCAAGTGCTTTTACACCATTTTATTACCATTTTATTACCAAAAATAAATTAATTATTGCATTTATTTTCATTTTATGATAAAATACTACAAATGCTATATGAAATGGATAAAAAACATGCTTCAACTATCAAAAAAAATAAATCTTAAAGGACTAAACAGCAATCAGCTGAAAATCATTGCAATGATAAGTATGCTGATAGACCACTTTGGGCTTGTATTTTTCCCTAAAATTGCAATATTTAGATACCTTGGTCGCCTTGCTCTTCCAATCTACGCCTACATGATAGCCGAAGGGTGCAAATACACAAGAAATCGCAAAAGATATCTTGGTATAATTGCGGGAATGGCAATTGTCTTCCAATTGGTTTATTTAATATTTATGAGAAGTCTTTATCAAGGAATTCTTGTTAACTTTTCATTCTCAATTATTGCAATATATGCCATTGATTCATTTATTAAAAATAAAAAAATCATAAATCGCATTTTGATGGCAATTATTCTTTGCGCCATAGCCTTTATTTATTTGGGTTTGCCGAAAATATTCGAATCAAGCGGGTTTGCCATCGACTATGGAGTTTGGGCATTGATACTTCCAATAATAGTATATTTCACACCCAAAAAGCTGTGGAGAATATTGCTTATTGGCGCTTGGTTAATTATTATGACTCTGGTTTCAGGCAAAAATATGCAATGGTATTCCCTTTTTGTACTCCCCTTGTTTGCGCTGTATAACGGCACACGCGGAAGCAAAAAGTTAAAGTACGTGTTCTATATTTTCTATCCATTACACCTTGTTATAATATATGCAATAGCATACTTAATTATTTTTTTAACATAACAAAAAGCCCTTTTTAAGGGCTTTTCTTTATGCCATTGAGATAAAATAGTATATAACACCATATATTGCCCCTGAAAGTATTCCGTAAAGCAACACAGGGCCTGCCACCGTGAAAATCTTACTTCCCATGCCTAATATAAAGCCCTCACTCTTAGAATCAATTGCAGGTGAAACAACGGCATTGGCAAAGCCTGTGATTGGAACAAGAGTTCCTGCTCCTGCCACCTTGGCAATCTCATCAAAAACTCCAAACGCAGTTAAAATAACCGCAACAAGCACCAAGGTGCATGATGCAAGCAGGCCTGAATCGTCCTTTGAAATTCCAAAGGCAAGATGATAAATATCATTCAGCCCCTGCCCCATTGCACAGATAATTCCACCAATGCAAAATGCATTAAAACAATTCTTTGCAACGGGTGAACGGGGGGCATGCGCCTGTGCATATTTTTTATAAGTTTTTTTATCCATATTCATAAAATCACTTCCTTCCAAATATTATTTTTACAAAAATATAAAAAAATATAACAAAACTCTTTACTTTTCAATAAAAAAATAGTATAATGATTATATAGAAACATATAAGGAGGATTATTATGTCCAAATGGAGTGATATTGGCCACAGTGTTAAAAGAGCGGCAGGTAAGGCTGTTTCCAAAACAGGTGACTTCACCGATACTGCTTCCCTTCACATCAAGCTTGCTAGAAAAGAGGCTAATCTTGCAGACCTTTATGAGCAGTTTGGAAGAGTGGCATACCAAAAAATTAAAGCCGGCTCATCTGCTGACCACAAAATGAAAATACTTATTGAAAAAATAGACGTCGTTCGTGCGGAAATTTATGCAATCAAGCGCACAATCAAGCAAAAAAAGGCCGATATGGAGTTTGAAATCTTCAATGCTCTCGAAACTGAAAAAGCAGTTGAAAGAGCTGAAAAAATGGCTAGACAGCATCTTGAAAACAAATAAAATAAAATCCCACCTAAATCGGTGGGATTTTTTGTTTTTTTATTTTAAAAATTCAGCAAATTCCTTTTTGAGATATTCCAAATCATTTGGATCATAATAGAAGTGAGTTGATTTTTCAAGCTTTTCCACTCGCATATTGGTTTTGGATTTCAAAATTTTAACGGAGCTTGGTGCAACAAGCTCATCCTTAATTGATTGAAACGCGACACTGGGTGTTTGCAATTGATTCAGCTTTTTTCTTACTCTCTTTATTAATTTAAAAAGGTCAAGAAATCTCGGTGTCCACAAAAGATATTCAAATATATTTTTGCTATCTTGGACTCCGTATGACTCCTTGCAGCAAGGAGAAACAATATCCTTCTTCCTAAATGTATTTCTATAAACACTTAGTGAAATTCCAACAATTCTTATTCTAACCTTAACCTTGATTGGAACGGCAATACAAAATAGCTTCTTGATTTTAGGCTCTTTTATTGCCTGCTCTATGGCAAAAAGATTGCCCATAGAATATCCCACAATATAAATTTCCTTATGGGTTTTAAGCAATTCATAAACTGCGTTTTGAACACTTTCTTCCCACTTTTCAAGTGACGATTTCGCAAAATCGCTAACTGTGCCACAATGGCCTGCCGTTACCATCGCGTAAATTGAATAATTATCCGGAATAATCGGTATCAAATCGCGAAAATGATTGGGGGTGCTCAAAATTCCATGAATCAACAAAACAGCCTTATCTGCACCTTCAACTATTCTCTTATATTCAACATGTTTATTTGACATAAAATCACCTCTATAACTATTATAGCCCAAAAAAGATAAAATTGCAATAAAAAAAGGAGCTTTTTCAAGCTCCTTTTTATTATTAATTCAAAAATCTTGACAAGAATGCTCTTGCTCTATCGGTTTTGGGGTTTGCAAAGAATTCTCTTGGATCTCCTTCTTCGCAAATAACACCTTCGTCAATGAAAATAACTCTATCAGAAACGTCACGCGCAAATGCCATTTCGTGCGTTACTACTATCATTGTAAGACCCTCTTGCGCAAGAGAGCGCATAACGTCAAGTACTTCACCAACCATCTCGGGGTCAAGTGCTGAGGTGGGCTCGTCAAAAAGAATCACCTCAGGATTCATTGAAAGCGCGCGAGCAATAGCAACTCTTTGCTTCATACCACCTGAAAGCTGCGCAGGACGAGCATTGATATACTCAGCCATTCCAACCTTGGCAAGATATTTCATCGCGTTCTCTTTTGCCTCTTCCTTACTTCTTCCAAGAACTACAGTTTGAGGACGAACACAGTTATCAAGAACTGTCATATTATTGAAAAGATTGAACTGCTGGAATACCATTACAATCTTTGAACGGTACTCATTTATATTAATTCCGCCGTCAACAACGCTTTTATCGTAGAAAAGTATATCACCACTTGTAACATCCTCAAGAAGATTTATACAACGAAGCATCGTACTTTTACCACTTCCTGAAGAACCTATAACCGACACAACCTCATTCTTTTTGATTTCAAGGTCAATTCCCTTCAGAATTTCACGTCCAGAGAAGCTTTTTCTAAGGTCTTTTAATGTAATTACGTTTTCCATTATCTAAACTCCTCCTTTGCTTTTGTTACACGAATTTCGGCATTGGGATCGGACTGTGAACCACAGATTGTGTAAGAATCACTGCCTGCAAGCTTCTTTTCAACAAGGCGAAGAATTCTTGTTACCGTAAATGTAAGTATGAAATAGATAACTGCTATGATTATGTATGCAGGAAGAGGTTTAGTATAAGCGCCTCCGGCTTGCTTAGCTGCAAACATAAGCTCTGTGATAGCAATAACGTTCAATACTGAACTATCCTTGATATTTACAACAAATTCATTACCTATTGAAGGCATAATATTTTTGATTGCCTGAGGAAGAACAACGTGATACATTGTTTGAAAATGATTCATACCTATTGCATGAGCTCCCTCAAACTGCCCTTTATCTATGGACATAATACCACCACGAACTATCTCTGCCATATATGCGCCTGTATTGAAAGAAATAATAATAATAGCAGAAACTATACCTTCACCAAGAGCTTCGGCACCGATTTCGTGTATTCCCATAGGAACAAAAATACTGTAATAGAGGATAATTGCCTGTACAAGCATTGGGGTTCCTCTTATTATTTCAACGTATGCGTTGAGTATGAAATTTATAATTTTAAGTAACACTCTAAGAACAATATTGGTGTTTTTTGTTGTTGGTATCGTTCTTATAATTGCAATTATAAGACCGATCAAAAAACCAATAATTGTACCGACAAGCGCCATTATAATAGTATTTCTGGTGCCGTATAAAAATTGCTCACCATACTCATCTAATAACTTAAGAATCCAATCAAATAAATTCATTTTTCACCCTTATAGTACAATTATTCTTCAGAAGCAGGCTGACGTGCAATAGCTGCATTCATAATTGCTTCTTTTTGAGAATCTAATGAAGCAAGAATGCTATTGATCTCGCTTGTAAGATTAGAGCCCTTACGAACACCTACAGAAATCGAAGATTCTGCAGGATCGCAAACAAATCCATTGCCCTCTGCAAATGCAATATACATAAAGTTAGAGTTTGCTGCAACTGCTGATTCAGCACCGGGCTTTTCACAAACGTAACCATCAATAGAACCACCGTCAAGAGCCATAATTAGCGCACCAAAATCTTCGAGGGCAGTTCCCTTATTTACACCGTTTATCTGGTCGATTACATCATAATGGAATGTTGAAAGCTGACCTGTAATCTTTGCGCCTGAGAAATCCTGAATGGATGTTGCATTTGTATATGCACCGTCTTTACGTACTACCATAACAAGCTCTGAATCAAAATAAGTATCTGTAAAGTCGATAGAAAGCTTTCTTTCTTCTGTAGGTGACATACCTGCTATAACGAGATCGATCTGACCTGCTTCAAGTGCGGGAATAAGTCCTCCCCATTCAATTGCTCTGATTTCAAGCTCAACACCAAGACCATCTGCAATTGCTTTTGCAATAACTACATCATAACCGTCAGCATACGCACCGGGATTGTTTGCGATCGGAACTGTATGTTCACCAGCTGTACTTGTTGTCCAGTTGTAAGGTGCATAAGCACATTCCATACCAACAACTATTTTTCCTTTTTCTTTGATTGCTTCAAGATCTTGTGAAGCATTTGTTTTAGGCTTACATGATACGAGAGATAACATAGATGTTAATATGCAAATAATTGCAATAATTGAAATAAAAGAAAAGTGTCTTCTGTTCATAATTTGAACTCCTTTAAATAATATATTTTTGCAAAATAAATAGGTCGGAGCAAAGCGCCCCGACCGTGATTATACCATAGATATACACCAATTCGAAAGCAAGCACTCCACAAAAAATGTGACAGTCAAGCAGGTATTCCCCACTTGCCCAGCAATTTCACCCCCAAAAGCAAAACCACTTCGGCGATATTGCCTCTCAATTGCGTCATTGGTGTTTGAGCACCCACGCAAAAGATAATCTTTATCGCGCCTCTAACTATTCTTTAGTCCGAATATTTAATTTACTTAAATATTGTAGCATATTAGTATTATAATGTCAATAGGTTTCTATAAAAAGTTGTTGTATTTTTTTATTTTCACTTGACAATCATATATATTTATGGTATATTTATTAAGTTGAATACCGAGGTGTAGCGCAGGTGGTAGCGCGCCAGTTTCGGGTACTGGAGGCCGCGAGTTCGAGTCCCGCCACTTCGACCAAAAATACAGGGTAGCCCAAAGGGCTACCCTGTATTTTTGCTTGTGGTGTTCCAAGGCTCGACAAGTTTTGCGCAGCAAAATGCGAGTGCGCTAATTTCGTAGCGCAGGCGTCAAGCTCGCTTGTAAGACAAGCACGAAATTATTTTGCCTTAAGGCAAAGCCCCCGCCACGCATTATAGCCCAAAGGGCTACCCTGTATTTTTGATTGTGGTATTCTAGACTCAACAAATTTTGCGCAGCAAAATGCGAGCGTTGTTAAAAAGAAAATTGTCATTAATTATATAAAGTAAAAACAGAGCAGGCGCTTACGCGCCTGCTCATTTATTTTTAAGTTAATTTAAATTAAAACTTAAAGAATGCAAGAATCTTATTGAAGAGATCGATGAACCAAGCAATGATTTTTTCGAAGAAGTTGAGTTCAACTGCTTCTTCCTTGGGTTCTTCGGGCTTAGGATCTTCGGGTTTAGGATCTTCGGGCTTGGGATCTTCAGGCTTGGGTTCTTCTACTTCTTTAAGAGAAATGTTGATATCAAATTCTCTTTCTTCTGTTACATATTCGTAGTTAACACCGAACCAATATGTTCCTGCTTCGGGAAGAGTTACTTCGAAGGAAGAAGCAAATCCGGATTCTTCCATAGCATCAACGTTCCAACCAAATGCACCAGCACTAGCTGTTCCCAAATCAACGTTAGGAAGTGTGAATACGTAAACCTTCATAGGAGCGCCGCCTGTGATTACGTATGTACCGGGCTCAGAAACTGAGAATTCGATGAATTCAAATCCTATACCATAAAGAGTATCGGAAATTACATAGTGGTTATCACCAACAACGATTGTGTTAGGAGGAATAACCTCACCACCTGCAGAAACGTTCACTGTAAATTCACCAGTTACGCCACCCTTACCAACTAATACGTAGTAAGTTACGCCTGCTTCGAGTTCAGCAACACCTGCACCAAGTGCTGTACCTCCCATATCCTTAGTAGGATAGATATAAACTGTAAGATCTGCAGATTCAAATGTATACAAGCCTTCAACTTCAGGTGTAAATGTATACCATGCTACTGCATTACCAATAAAGTTAGTTGTTGTTCCATCGATAACTACTGTGTTATCACCAAGAGTAAGAGCAGGATCTTCAACTACGGGAGGTTCTTCACCGCCACCGATAGCTGTCTTTTCAACTTTTACTGTTGCTATACCTGTTGTAGCAGGTGTTGCAAATGCAACACAAATGTTATATGTGCCAACTTCAAGTTCTGTTGTAGTTACTGAACCGTAAGCTGCATCGAAAACAAGAACTGCAAGACCTTCACCTGTGAATGTATAGTTTGCCTTTTCAGTTACTTCGAAAGGAACCCAAGAAATATAAAAGCCGTAGCCATTATCCTGAGCATCAGTGATCTGAATCTTGTTTTCACCAAGAATAAGAGTGTTAACCCAAGCAGCCTTTGTAACTGCTACGTTGAATTCACCTACAGCACCGTTACCTACACAAATAAGGTATGTACCTGCTTCAAGGTTAGCAGCACCTGTTGCACTAACGAGACCACCTTCAACTGTGAAGATGAAAGAAAGAGCACCATTATCGCCTACGAAAGAGTAGAAACCATCTTCTTCAGCTACGAAAGGTACATATTCGATAGGAAGACCGTAGTCATTAAGTGTTTCACCAGAAACAACGATCTTATTTGTTTCACCAACAACGAGTGCGTTAACGTGAGGAGGAACATAGTTAGGATCTTCTTCACCACATGCACACTTACCTTCTACGAATTCGTGTACGTGAGGAGCACTCCAAGCCTTTGTGGAGTTGTTGTAAATTGTAGCTGTACCTGTAGGAGTCTTAAGGTCAGCAGACTGTGTAGAAGCACCATTATTGAAAATAACGTTTACGAAATTCTTAGGAATATCGTAGTAGTAAAGACCGCTTTCACTGTCAAGTGTCATTTCTGCGCCGGGCCAAGCTACATAAGGATTTGTATCCCAAGTATAGCAGTAAACAGCTGTCCATTTAGCTGCGTTTTCAACGTAAACTCTTACGAATTCAGTTGTTGCATCACATCTGATGCACTTGCCTGTTGCATCGTAGCTATGTCCAAGTGCATCAAGCTTTTCTTCTGTGTAAGAATCGCCACATACTGAACATGTCCATGTTCTTGAACCACCTGTAAGGCAAGTTACTGTAGCAGCTGTTACTTCATATGCGTGATCGCAAGCAGGAGCTTCAACCTTAGCTGTTACTGTTGTGCCTTTAAGTGTGATAGTTACTGTGCTACCATCTTTTTCTACCTTAAGGTTGTAGTTGGATCCAGGATAAGCTGTATCCCATTTGTGATCCTTAGCACACTTAAACTGGTATGTACCAGCTTTAACATTATAGTAAACCTTAACGTATGAATCTGTTTCAGAATCATATGTCATATCGTTATTGGTGTTAGCTGTGTCCCAGTCGGTACCACAAAGAGCCTTAACACCAGCAACTGTCCATGTCTGTCCTGCAGCAGCATTAGCAACAAGAACAGAAACGCTCATAAGTACTGTCATAAGAACAAGCACAAGAGCTAAAATCTTACATGTGTTTTTCATAGAAAAAACCCTTTCTTAAAATGAAAATTTAGTACACGTTTGTACCATACTGTATTATAGCATTTTGTAGATAATAATACAATATATTTTAATAAAAATCTACAATTTCATCATATTGCACAAAAACAACATTTCAATAATGAGCAAAAAGACAAATGAATCATACTTTTATTCAAAATACTAACAAAATTTTTAAAAAAGAGCAGGCGCGTTTGCGCCTGCTCGAAATCTAAACACTATATTTTATAGGTTTATGCCATTGAAAATATGTTTTTGCAGAACTCAACGAACCATTGAAGAATCTTAACGATTACTGCCCAAAGTCTTTCCCAAGCATTGGGTTCGTCAGCTACGGGCTGATCATCATCGTCTTCAACGGGAGGAGCTACTGAAGGATCTTCAGCGCCACAGTTTTCACACTTACCATCAACGAAGTTATGGCCAAGTGCTTCAGTTACGTCCTTAATGAAGTAATCACCACAAACACAAGTATGAGTTGTGTAACCTGCTTCTGTACATGTAGGAGCTGTTACAACTGCTTCGTAATGGTGTCCTGTTGCGGGAACTTCATTATCAGTATAAGTATCACCACAAGCACATGTGCATGTTGTATAACCAACTTCTGTACATGTGGGAGCAGTTACTACTGTTTCGTAGTTGTGTCCTGTTGCAGGAACTACTTCCTGTGCTACATTATAATCACATCTTGAACAATGTGAACCTTCTGTAAGACCGGTTGCTGTACATGTAGGTGCTACTGCTGCATCTACGATCATATCGTGACCGAGTGCTGCAACGAGTTCAGCTCCACATACTGTACATGTTTGAGCTGTTGTACATGTTGCTTCAGCACCTGCTGTATGACCAAGTGCATCAACTGTTTCTTGTGCTACCTTATAATCACATCTTGTACAATGTGAGCCTTCAGTAAGACCTGTTGTTGTACATGTGGGTGCTACTGCTGCGTCTACGATCATATCGTGACCAAGTGCATCAACTACTGTTTGTGCTACCTTATGGTCACATCTTGTACAATGTGAACCTTCAGTAAGACCGGTTGCTGTACATGTGGGTGCTACTGCATTGTCAGTCACCATATTATGACCAAGTGCATCAACTGTTTCCTGTGCTACCTTATAATCACATCTTGTACAATGTGAGCCTTCAGTAAGACCGGTTGCTGTACATGTGGGTGCTACTGCTGCATCAGTCACCATGTTATGACCAAGTGCATCAACTGTTTCCTGAGCTACCTTATGGTCACATCTTGAACAATGTGAGCCTTCAGTAAGACCTGTTGTTGTACATGTGGGTGCTACTGCTGCATCTACAATCATATCGTGACCAAGAGCATCAACTGTTTCCTGTGCTACCTTATGGTCACATCTTGTACAATGTGAGCCTTCAGTAAGACCTGTTGCTGTACATGTAGGTGCTACTGCTGCGTCAGTTACCATGTTATGACCAAGTGCATCAACTGTTTCCTGTGCTACCTTATGATCACATCTTGTACAATGTGAGCCTTCAGTAAGACCTGTTGCTGTACATGTGGGTGCTACTGCTTTGTCTACGATCATATCGTGACCAAGAGCATCAACTGTTTCCTGTGCTACCTTATGGTCGCATCTTGAACAATGTGAACCTTCTGTAAGACCTGTTGATGTACA
>JAZTYY010000027.1:0-12264 GCA_045637205.1 Eubacteriales bacterium
GGACAAATTGGTGTGATTGATTTTAACCGTTGGGAAGTCGGAGATCCTTATGAGGAATTTTATAAGCTCGAAAGCTTTGGAATTGAAGTTAGCATTCCGTATTCCATAGGGCAGATTGATGCGTATTTTGACGGTGAAATTCCCGAAGATTTTTGGGCTACACTCGCAGTTTATTGTGCGTGGTCGGCACTTTTTTCAATCAAATGGGCAGAGCAGTTCGGTCAAAAGGATGTTGACGGAATGGTTGAAAGATGCAAAAGAGCTTTTGAAAATTATGATGGTTTTAATTCCGCTGTGCCCAAGTGGTATAATGAGGATTTGAAAACCCACTAACTTCTCAAAGGAGAATATATGGAAAATAAAAAAGTACTAATCATATACACGGGTGGCACTATCGGCATGAAAAAGACCGAGCAGGGCTACCGTCCTGCACCTCGTTTTTTGGACGAGGAATTGCACAGCATTCCCGACCTCTCTCGTGAGGATTTTCCTGCGTGGGAGCTTCACGAAATGAATCCGCTTCTTGACTCGTCTAATATGACACTCAAAGAGTGGAACGAGATCGGGCGCGTGATATACGAAAATTATGAAAAATATAACGGATTTGTAGTGCTTCACGGAACGGATACGATGGCTTACACTGCATCCGCCCTGTCATTTATTTTGCGTGGACTTAATAAGCCCGTAATTTTGACGGGCTCGCAGATACCTTTGTCGGAGCTTCGAAGCGACGGACGTGATAACCTTATAACTTCCGTTCTTATCGCAAGCGAGGGGGTAGCAAACGAGGTTTGTCTCTATTTTTCGGGAAAGCTTCTTCGCGGAAACCGTGCGATCAAAATGAGTGCGGACGGACTTGTTGCCTTCAAATCTCCCAATTATCCGCTTCTTGCAGAGGTTGGAATTACGGTTAAATACAACAAAAGCGCACTTCTTAAACACAAAGAAGAAACAAAACTTGAATATTTGCCCTTCCACAACGTGCCCATTGGTGTTCTCAAGGTTTTCCCCGGAATTCAGTTTGGACTCTTTGAGGACATTATGACCGAAAAGCTCCACGGCATTGTGCTTGAAACCTTTGGCTCAGGAAATATCCCGAGTGGTGGGGATGAGCTTTTGCCCATCATCAAAAAGGCATTTGCATCGGGCTCGGTTGTAGCAGTTTGCTCACAATGTCCCATAGGTACTGTAACTCTTGGTGCGTACGAAACAAGCTCATCACTTAAGAGTGCAGGCGCAGTCAGTGGCAAGGATATGACAACCGAAGCGGCTGTTGCAAAGCTCTATCATCTCTTTAGCTTGGAGCTTTCCAAGGAAGAAATCAAGCGCCTTATGGAGAAAAACATCGCAGGAGAATTAACATAATGCGAATAGATAAATTTTTAAGCAATATGGGTGTTGCTAGTCGCACCGAAAGTTCAAAAGCGGCTCGTCAAGGACTTATTTTGGTTAACGGTTTGGCGGTAAAGAAAGCGGATATTCACATCGACCCCGAAAAAGACGTTATCGTTTATTGTGGGCGCACGATTGAATATCGAAAATACACCTATATTTTGATGAATAAACCCGACGGTGTTGTTAGCGCAACAGAAGACGGTAGGGATAAAACGGTCATCGACCTTTTACCCGAGGAATTGCAAAAGCTAAACCTTTTTCCGTGTGGGCGACTGGATAAGCACACCTTAGGACTTGTGATGCTAACCGATGACGGAGATTTGGCTCACCGTTTGCTATCACCCAAGCACCACGTAAAGAAAAAGTATTATTTTGAAAGTAAATTCCCCTTAACTGAAGAAGAAATTGCCTATCTCCAAAAGGGCGCAACACTTGAGGATGGCTATGTAACAAAGCCATCTGAAATTGAGCTTTTTGAGAATAAGCAATCGGGATATATCACGCTTGTTGAGGGAAAATATCACCAAATCAAGCGTATGCTTGAATCGGTAAACAATAAGATAACCTATCTTGAAAGAATTACATTTGGACCATTAGTGCTTGATGAAAATCTTGAGCGCGGACAGTGGAGATTTTTGACGGATACAGAAATAAAAAGATTAGAGGAACACAAATGAACATTTTTGAAACACTCGCAAAAGAATTAAACATTACACTTACACAGGTTGAAAAAACCGTTGCGCTTATTGACGAGGGTAACACCATCCCGTTTATTGCTCGTTACAGAAAAGAGGTAACAGGATCTCTTGACGACGAAATTCTTCGTAAATTTGATGAGAGATTAAACTATCTTCGCAATATCGAAAAGAGAAGAGAAGAAGTAATTGAACTTATTCGTGCTCAAGACAAGCTCACTCCCGAAATTGAAGAAGCAATCAAAAATGCAGTAACAATTACTGAAATTGACGACATTTACCGTCCCTTCCGTCCTCATAGAAAGACAAGAGCTTCCGTTGCTAAAGAAAAGGGACTTGAACCATTGGCACTCCTTATTCTTGAGCAAAAAGATGCTTACGAGCCCTCCCTTGACGAAATTGCCGATACTTATATCGATGCCGAAAAGGGTGTTGAAAATAGAGAGCAGGCATATGCAGGCGCGTGCGATATTATTGCTGAAAGCATTTCTGATAATGCTGAATATAGAAAAGAAATTCGTCGTCTTACCTTCCAGTTTGGTCTTGTAACAAGTAAGGCAAATACTGAAGAAGACTCCGTTTACGCGCAGTATTATGACTATAGTGAGGGCGTTAAGAAGATTCCTTCACACAGAATTCTTGCTATTCATCGTGGCGAAAAAGAGGACTTTTTAAAGGTTGGAATTATTGTTGATAAGGATCTTATTCTCAATTATCTTTATAACGAGGTTATTCTTCCCAACAAGAGCGAAGCAAAGCAATATGTTGAAATGGCTATTATCGACGGTTATGACCGCCTTGTTGCTCCAAGCGTTGAAAGAGAAATCTATAACGACCTCTTTGACAACGCGTGCGAGGGTGCGATTGCACTTTTCTCTGACAACTTGAAGCATCTTTTGATGCAATCTCCCATCAAGGGCAAGGTTGTTCTTGGCTTCGACCCTGGTTACGTTAACGGCTGTAAGCTTGCTGTTGTTGACCCCGTTGGTAAGGTTGTTGATACGGGAGTTATCTATCCCACAAAGCCTCGACAGAGAATTGACGAAGCAAAAAGAATTGTAAAGAGCATGATTCGTGCCCATAAGGTTGACGTTATTGCAATTGGTAACGGTACTGCTTCTAAAGAAAGTGAAATTTTCATTGCCGATCTTCTTAAAGAGGTTGAAGGTGATACAAAATATATTGTAATTAGTGAAGCAGGCGCTTCAATTTACTCGGCATCAAAGCTCGCAGCCGATGAATTCCCTGACTTTGACGTTATGCAAAGAAGTGCCGTTTCCATCGCAAGAAGATTGCAGGACCCCCTTGCTGAATTGGTTAAAATCGACCCAAAATCCATTGGTGTTGGTCAGTATCAGCACGATATGAAGCCTGCCCGTCTTGACGAAGCGCTTACAGGTGTTGTTGAAGACTGTGTAAACAGTGTTGGTGTTGACGTAAATACGGCATCTCACTCACTTCTTTCTTATATCGCAGGTATCAACTCCACAAGCGCAAAGAATATCGTTAAATATAGAGAAGAGAACGGCGCGTTTAAGTCAAGAGCCGAGATTCTTAAGGTTCCAAGAATTGGCGCAAAGGCATATGAGCAGTGCGCAGGCTTCTTGAGAGTGCCCGACTCAAAGTTCATTCTCGATAATACGGGTGTTCACCCTGAGTCCTATGAGGCAGCGCTCAAGCTTCTTAATAAATTTGAATATACTCAAGAGGATGTAAAGGCGAATAAGCTTTCAATGCTTCGTGTAAAGGCGGAGAAGTATGGTTTGAGAAAGCTTGCCGAAGAATTTGGTGTGGGTGAGCCAACTCTTGTTGACATTATTACCGAGCTTGAAAAACCCGGACGTGATATTCGTGACAGTTTCCCAGCGCCCGTGCTTCGCGATGACATTCTCGGTATGGAAGACTTAAAGCCCGAGATGGTGCTTACAGGTACAGTTAGAAATGTAATCGACTTTGGCGTTTTCGTTGATATCGGTGTGCATCAGGATGGACTTGTTCACATTTCCGAGCTTTCTGATAAATTTGTAAAGCATCCCTCACAGGTGGTTGCTCTTGGTGACGTGGTTAAGGTAAAGGTGCTTTCCGTTGACCTCAAGAAAAAGAGAATCTCTCTTACAATGAAGGGACTTAACTAATTAACTAATATATAGGGGCAATTTTATGCAACTTGCACAAAAATTGCCCCATGTATTTTGTGATAATTTTGCAAAAACTAATTGTTGACAAAACGCGTAAATTGTGTTATTATATATTGGTAACCAATCAATATGCCCCATTAGCTCAGAAGGTAGAGCACATGACTTTTAATCATGGTGTCCGGAGTTCGACTCTCCGATGGAGCACCAAGCCCGTCGCAATTGCGACGGGCTTTTTCTTTTTTATTGATGTTAGCTGATAAATTGGGATTTAGCGGTTAGTTACTTTTCTTTTGTAACGGGTCGTCGGGGACGTCGACCCCTACAATGATTGTAATTATTTTATAATAAAATTACAGACATTTAGTTATCGAAACGGCTAAAATGTGAAAAAATTAATTTGCAAACCGTAGGGGTCGACGTCCCCGACGACCCGCCATTATATAAAACTATCTCCACGATAAATCAAAATTTGAAACGGAATTATTCTACCATTTATGTCAAACTCTAAAATATGAATAACATTCAATAAATAATATAAATAATTATAAAAAAATCCTTGTAATCTTGACTTTTATGTGATATAATTTAAATGGAATAATATTGCATTTACTAACTAAAGGAGAAATAGTAATATGAGAAAGACAAAAATCGTTTGTACGATTGGCCCTGCAACTGAAAGTGAAGAACAGCTTCGCGCTCTTATGCTTGCAGGTATGAACGTTGCTCGCCTTAACTTTTCACACGGTACTCATGAGGAGCATAAGGTAAGAATTGATAGAATTAAAAAGGTTAGAGAGGAGCTCGGCGTTCCGGTTGCAATTCTTCTCGATACTAAGGGACCCGAATATAGAATTAGAACCTTTGAAAATGAAAAAATACTGCTTAAGGACGGTGACACATTCACCTTCACAACTGACGAAATTGTTGGTAATCAGGAGAGAGTTGCCGTAAGCTATAAGAATCTTCACAACGATCTTGAGGTTGGTAATAAGATTTACGTTAACAACGGTCTTGTACACTTCCTTGTTAAAGAAATCAAGGGACACGACATTATTTGTGAGGTGACTGCAGGTGGTGAGCTTTCTAACAGAAAGAGCATGAGCTTCCCCGGCAAGGTGCTTAAGCAGAAATATCTTTCAGAGGTTGATAAGGCAGACCTTCTTTTCGGTGTTGAACAGGACGTTGACTTTATCGCGTGCTCATTTGTATCCTGTAAGCAGGATCTTGAGGACGTTAAGAACTTCCTTGAGCCATATACAACTGACGACAACATTTCACTTATTGCAAAGATTGAAAATCAGCACGGCGTTGATAATATCGACGAGATTTGTCATGAGTGCGACGGCATTATGATCGGCCGTGGTGATATGGGTGTTGAAATTCCTTTTGAAGAGCTTCCAAAAATCCAGAAGCACCTTATCACAAAGTGCCGTCTTCTTGGCAAGCGCGTTATCACAGCAACTGAAATGCTTGAATCAATGATTTATAATCCCCGTCCCACAAGAGCCGAGATTAGTGACGTTGCAAATGCTGTTTATGACGGAACAAGTGCAATTATGCTTTCAGGTGAAACCGCAATGGGTAAATATCCCATTCTTGCCGTTCAAACAATGGCAAAGATTGCTGAAACAACTGAAAATAATATTAACTATAAAAAGAGATTCTTCAATACCGAATTTGATATTGAAAATAGTGTTGACGCGGTTTCACACGCAACTTGCTCAATGGCAATCAACCTCAATGCAAAGGCAATTGTTGTTTGCTCACTTTCAGGAAGAACTGCAAGAATGGTAAGCCGTTTCAGACCTCCCGTTGACATTATTGGTATTTGTATTGACCAAAAGTCCGTTCGTAAGCTTTCACTTTCTTGGGGTGTTACGCCCGTGCTTGGTGAACCCGTTCCCACAACTGACGTTCTTTTCTACTCAGCATACAAGACTGCAAAGAATATATTCAATCTCAAAAAGGGTGACCAAATTGTTATTACAGGTGGTCAGATTAACGGAAAGAGTGGCAATACAAATCTTTTGAAGGTTGACACAATCTAATATGAATTTTGAAGAAAAAACAAAAAAAGAAAACCTAATCTTTGACGGCAAGGTTCTTCATGTTTACTGTGACGATATAATCCAGCCCGACGGTAAGGAGGCAAAGCGTGAATATGCTAAGCACCTTGGTGCTGTGTGCGTTGTTCCTCTTACTGAAGAAAATGAAGTTATTTGCGTTAAGCAATACAGATACGCGCACCATAGAATGTTTCTTGAAATTCCTGCAGGAAAGCTTGACTATGCAGGTGAAGATAGAAGGGAAGCGGCACTCCGTGAGCTTCGTGAGGAAACGGGCGCGCTTTGTGAAAGCTTGACTCACATTGGTGATATTGTTCCTTCTCCTGCAATTTTGACCGAGAGAATTTCAATGTACCTTGCTGAGGGGCTCACCTTCACCGAAACGGAATATGACGAGGGCGAGTTTATTGAAATTGTTAGAATTCCTCTTTCCACACTTGTTGAAATGATAATGAACGGTGAAATTGAGGACTCCAAAACTCAAACAGCCATACTTAAGGTTTGGTATCTTAAAAACAAATAGAACTAAAGGGGCAAATTTCTAATTTGCCCTTTCTTAGAAAAGGACAATTATGAAAAAACTACTTGTAATTGACGGCAACTCTATACTCAATCGCGCGTTTTACGGTGTTAAGCTTCTTTCAAACAAGAACGGACTTTACACAAACGCGATTTTTGGTATGATTAACATAATAAACAAGCAGGTTGAAGCGGTAAAGCCCGACTACGCTGCGGTGGCATTTGACCTTAAGGCACCCACCTTCCGTCATAAGATGTATGACGCGTATAAGGCAGGCAGACATGCTATGCCCGATGAGCTTCGCGATCAGTTTCCCTATGCAAAGCGTGTTTTACACGAGATGGGCTTTGCGGTGCTTGAAAAGGAAGGCTACGAGGCGGACGATATTCTTGGCACACTCGCAAAGAGAGCCGAGGAGAGGGATATTGAGGCATACGTTTTGACAGGTGACCGCGATTCACTTCAGCTTATAACTGACAAAACAACTGTGCTTCTTGCGACAAATAAGGATACACTTATTATGGATAGAGCCGCATTTTTTGAAAAATACGGAGTTGAATCAAGTCAATTTGTTGACGTAAAGGCGCTTATGGGAGACTCATCTGACAACATTCCCGGTGTTGCAGGCGTTGGTGAGAAAACAGCACTTAAGCTCATCTCGGATTTTGGCTCACTTGACAATATTTATGCCAATATTCCAAGTGATAAGATTGGCAAGAGTGTTAACGTTAAGCTTGCTGAGAATAAAGATAAGGCATATCTTTCACAAACCCTTGCGCGCATTTGCACTGACGTCCCCCTTGAAGAAGGTATTGACGATATTGTTTTTGAGGGCTTTCGTGAGGGTGCTTATGACCTTTTCACCGAGCTTGAATTTTCGGGCTTTATTAAGAAATTTGGATTAAAAAAGCCATCAAATGCACATACCGTACAATCCGTTGTAAATGAGGGTGAGCAGCTTGGCTTTTTCACTGAAATTTCCGAAACCGAGGTGCAAAAGGATGAGAAGGAGATTAGCTTGGCTGAGCTTTTGGCTCTTCCTAAATCAACCCCTTGCGCACTTGCCTTTGAAAATGATAAAATTTATGTTGCAAACGCTGACGATTTACTTGTTTACTGCGGCACACCTGAGTCCGCGCGCGAATTTTTGTGTGATAGTGAACGCAAATTCGTAATGCACGATTGCAAGAGCGCATATCATATGCTCTCTAATATCGAATTTACAAATTGTTATTTTGATATTATGCTTGCTGCGTACGTGCTCAATGCTGGAGAGGGCTCTTTTGACCTTGAACGTCTTGCTATGGCAAATCTCTCGTTGGTAATTGATGAAAACACAAAAAAAGCTACCGTAATATATGAAATATATAAGACTATAAAGTCCAAAATTGAAGAAAGTAGTTTTGACAAGCTCTTTTATGAAATAGAAATGCCCCTTGCTAAAGTCTTGTTTGAAATGGAGCATAAGGGCTTTAAAATTGATAGAGAAGGGCTCATAAATTACGGGATCAGGCTTGATGAAACAATCAACGAGCTTGCCGAAAGGATTTATGGCTACGCAGGTAAGGAATTCAATATCAACTCACCAAAGCAGCTTGGAGAAATTCTTTTTGAAACATTGATGCTCCCTCACGGCAAAAAGACCAAAACGGGATATTCAACCAATGCGGACATCCTTGATAAGCTTCGCGTTTACCATCCGATAATTCAGGATATTCTTGATTACCGTCAAGTGATGAAGCTCAAGGGCACATATATCGACGGATTTATTAAGCTACTCACTGAAAATAATAAAATTCACACCACGTTCAAGCAAACGGGCACGGCAACGGGACGTCTTTCCTCGGCTGAACCCAACTTGCAAAATATACCGATTAGAACGACTCTTGGTAGGGAGCTTCGTCATTATTTCGTTCCGACAACTAAAGATTACGTTCTTGTTGATGCCGACTATTCACAAATCGAATTGCGACTTTTAGCGGCGATTTCGGGTGACGAAAATATGATAGGAGCTTTTGCTTCGGGTGTTGATATTCACACATCAACTGCCGCAAAGGTGTTCCGTGTTCCCGAAAATATGGTTACAAGTGAGCTTCGTAAACGCGCAAAAGCGGTTAACTTTGGCATTGTTTACGGAATTGGTGAATTTTCACTCTCCGATGACCTTCATATTTCTATGAAGGAGGCAAAGGAATATATTGAAAGCTATAAAGCAAGCTACCCCCTTGTTGATAAATATCTTAAGGATATAGTTGCCGAAGGATATGAGCGCGGCTTTGTTTCAACCCTCTTTGGCAGAAGAAGATATATCCCCGAGCTTTCGGGGCAGAATAAAATGCTCAAAAAGTTTGGTGAAAGAGTGGCAATGAATAGCCCGATTCAAGGAACTGCTGCGGATATAATCAAGGTGGCAATGATAAACGTCAATAAACGCCTTAAGGAAGAGGGAATTGATGCCCACCTTATTTTGCAGGTACATGACGAGCTTATTGTTGAATCCCATAAGGATTGTGCCGACCTTGCCGCAAAAATCTTGCGCGAGGAAATGGAAAATGCGATTTTGCTTCCTGTACCACTTTCAGTTGAGCTTACCATTGGTGAAACTTGGTATGATAATAAATAAGGAGAAAACACTATGAAAAAAATTTTATTTGGCATTTTGTCGTTTGTTGTTTTGATGTCGCTTGTTCTTTTGACGTCTTGTGACAAAGATAGCAATAAAAATAATGAAACTTCTTTAATGGTAGATCCTAATCATGAGCATATAGAGGTTGTTGATCCTATGGTATGGCCTACTTGTCAGCATGTTGGATGGACTGAAGGAAGACATTGTGTTGAATGCGGTGAAATTACAGTTCCACAAGAAGAAATTGAAAAATATGAATGTGCATATACTTGGTACACTACAAAGTATCCAACAACAACTGAGGATGGAGAAGAAGTATATAAGTGCTGTAGAGGTTGCGAAACTGTTATCGATACTCAAATAATTTATGCAGGTACTCAAGGCATGGAATATGAAGAGAATGATGACGGAACTTATTATTTGAAATCTAAAGGATACTGCTCTGATAATGATGTTGTTATTCCCAAATTTTATAAAGGTAAGCCGGTAACTGGAATAGCTAGTGGAACTTTTGGTGCTAGTACTATTAATTTAACGATATCCGAAAATATATCCTATATTGCACCCGACGCATTTGTCAACTCAAGCAATTTGAAAAATATATACGTTGTTTCTGAAAATATGTATTTTTCCTCTATTGACGGCAATCTTTATTCAAAAGACGGTAAAGTGTTGATTAAATATGCGAACGCCAAAGATGAACAATCATTCGAAGTGCCGAGTGGAGTTGTATCGATTTCTGAGAATGCGTTTAAAGGTGCTTATAAATTAACATATATCAATGTAACAAATGGTGTTGAAACAATAGGAGACTCTGCTTTTTCAGGGTGCAGAAATCTTTTGAAGATAGAGTTTCCAAGTTCTTTGATTAGTATTGGTGTAGGCGCGTTTTATTATTGTACTAGTCTTGAGGAAGTATGTTTTTTGAATTCTAAAACAGAACTTGGCAATTATATGTTTCAGTATTGCAGTTCTCTTAAAACTGTTGTTTTGCCTGATGAATTAACTGAAATTCCTGAGGGACTGTTTTGGGAATGCGGCTCCCTTGAAAGCATTATTATTCCTGAAACTGTAACTAAAATAGGACACCAAAGTTTTTTATGTTGCTATTCATTGATTGACATAGTAATACCTGAGGGCGTGACTTACATTGGTGATTGTGCTTTTTATTTCTGTAGTCATCTTGAAAGCATTAATATACCGAAATCTGTAACTGCTATAGGAACTAGAGCTTTTTATGAGTGCAGAGCTATGAAAAACATCAATGTTGACCCTGAGAGTGAATACTTTGAATCAGTTGATGGAATTTTGTATAGCAAGGGTATGGAGACATTGATGTGCTATGCCATAGGAAAAGAGGAATCCACGTTTGTTATTCCTGATGGAGTTATGTATATTATGTGGGATGCCTTTTATCAGTGCGAAACACTTAAACATGTTGTAATTCCTGATTCCATCATCTATATTGGAGATAGAGCTTTCGAAAGATGTTTTAATCTTGAAACTGTTGTTATAGGTAATGGGGTTGTGGATATTCCGGAATATGCTTTTCATTATACTGCGTTGAAAGAAGTTTCTTTCTCTAATAGCGTTAAATCTATCGGTTCCAATGCATTTAGTTGGTGCCATGACCTTGAAACTATTAATTTTGCTGGTACTGTTGATGAATGGTTGGCTATTGAAAAAGCTTCATACTATGTTTCTAGTAATAGCCCAAAATATATAGCTTATTGTACTGATGGAACGGTCGATAAAGAAGGTAATGTCACACGAAATTAATCTTATATAATAAAAGGGAGAGCTTAGGCTCTCCTTTTTGATTAAAATATTATTCTTGACAAACTCCTTAAAAAATGCTAAACTATATCCAATACACAAAAAGGCGGTATTTTGATGAAAAACGTACTTATAACAGGTGGCTCGCGTGGCATTGGGCGTGCCTGTGTAGAGAAGTTTACAAGTGAAGGCTATACGGTTTCCTTCATATATAATAATAGTGACTTTGCGGCAAGCGAGCTCGCTACAAAAACGGGTGCGCACGCAATTAAGGCAGATATCTCCAATCCCGATGAAGCTCGCGTGGCGGTTGCCAATGCCATTGGTGAAATGGGTGACATTGATATTCTCATCAATAATGCGGGAATTTCCCTCATAAAACTCTTTACCGACACCACCGACGAGGACTATTATAATATAATGAATACAAATCTCGGCGGAACGTTTTTCGTTACTCGCGAGGTTGCAAGAAATATGATTTCAAATCATTTCGGAAGAATTGTAAATATTGGTTCGATGTGGGGCAAGGTTGGTGCTTCTTGCGAGGTTGCTTATTCTGCATCTAAATCTGCAATTGAAGGCTTCACAAAGGCACTCGCAAAAGAACTCGGCCCTTCGGGTGTAACAGTTAACTGTATAGAACCCGGAGTTATTAATACTGAGATGAATGCCGAACTTGATGAGGCGACTATCTGTGAACTTTGCGATGAAACACCTGTGGGAAAAATAGGAGATGTGAAAGAAGTTGCGGATTTTATTTTTTTGGTCGCAACTGAAAAAAGTGGATTTTTAACAGGACAAGTCATTGGATTCGACGGTGGATTTGCAATTTAAAAAAATTTGAATATTTTTTGAACTTTTTTTAAAAAACCACTTGACAAACTGAATTGGATGTGGTAATATAACAAAGTCGCGAACGCGGAAGGCAAGGAAAGCTAAAAAAGTTAAGGAAAGTTAAAAAAAGTACTTGACAATGTAAAGAGTTTGTGATATAATAACAAAGCT
Source organism: Eubacteriales bacterium (assembly GCA_045637205.1). GTDB lineage: Bacteria > Bacillota > Clostridia > Oscillospirales > CAG-272 > RGIG4608. The sequence continues at coordinate 12,222 of JAZTYY010000027.1, forward strand.
GTACATTTTGAGGGCAGCGAAATCGGTCATTGAAAATTGAACA
>JAZTYY010000028.1:0-19940 GCA_045637205.1 Eubacteriales bacterium
GCAGCACCGGGAGATGCACCAAGACCTCTACCCATAGGAGTAGCTGCCTTAAGTGCCTTCGCGTCGAACTGAGGGTGAAGGAGTGTATCAAGGTTTCTGCGATCGATCATAAGAACTGCTTCTTCCTTTGTCTTGTGGCCTTCTTCTACGAGGTCAACTGCAATCTGGAGAGCTGCCTGAGCTGTTCTCTTACCGTTACGAGTCTGAAGCATGTAAAGTTTTTCATTTTCAACTGTGAATTCCATATCCTGCATGTCGTGGTAGTGGTTTTCGAGAATTTCGCAAACCTTCTTGAATTCTTCGAATGCAGCGGGGAACTTGTTAGCCATTTCAGCGATGGGCATGGGAGTACGAACACCTGCAACAACGTCTTCACCCTGTGCATTTGTAAGGAATTCACCCATAAGAACTTTTTCACCTGTAGCGGGGTCACGTGTGAACGCAACACCTGTACCACAGTCTTCACCCATGTTACCGAATGCCATTGCCTGTACGTTTACAGCTGTACCCCAAGAGTAGGGAATATCGTTGTCACGACGGTAAACGTTTGCACGGGGGTTGTCCCATGAACGGAATACTGCCTTAACAGCGCCCATGAGCTGTTCCTTAGGATCAGAGGGGAAGTCTGTACCAATCTTTGCCTTGTATTCAGCTTTGAACTGATTTGCAAGTTCCTTAAGGTCTTCAGCTGTGAGTTCAACGTCGAGCTTAACGCCCTTAGCTTCCTTCATTTCGTCGATGAGCTCTTCGAAGTACTTCTTACCAACTTCCATAACAACGTCGGAGTACATCTGGATAAATCTTCTGTAGCAGTCATATGCCCAACGAGCATTGCCTGACTTCTTAGCCATAACTTCAACAACCTCTTCGTTAAGACCGAGGTTAAGGATTGTGTCCATCATACCGGGCATGGATGCACGAGCACCGGAACGAACGGAAACGAGAAGGGGATTTTCAAGATCACCGAACTTCTTGCCTGTAACGCCTTCCATCTTTACGATGTATTCAGCAATTTCAGCCTGAATTTCGGGGTTGATCTGACGGCCGTCCTCATAGTACTGAGTACATGCCTCTGTGGAAATTGTGAAGCCCTGGGGAACGGGAAGACCGATGTGGGTCATTTCAGCGAGGTTTGCACCCTTACCGCCGAGGATCTCACGCATGCTTGCATTACCTTCTGTAAAGAGGTAACAATACTTTTTTGCCATTTTTGATTCCTCCAAAAATTAAAATATAAAAATGTTTTTATAAGCGTTTTTAAGTGGTTGTCTTGTAAAAAAGCAAGACGATAAGGCATACTTAGTGTATGCCAAGCGAAAGTTTACGCTTATTCCACCCGACATTATACCATAAAATTCCCATTTTGAATATAGGTTTTTATAATTTTTTTGCTTTAAATTGTAAACAATTTGTTAACAAAAGGCATTTTTGGACAGTTTTTTGAAGCTATATGAATATTATTCATCTTTTTGACAAATGTTTTCTAAATACTCCTTTACAAATATAAATATTTATGATATAATATAATGTCAAAATTTAAAGATAGGAGGAGCTTATGGTAAAAATCGTTACTGTTGATGCTAATTCAAGAGCAAAAAAATCAGGTATATGCGAAAATGATATTTTGGTATCTATTAACGGCAGAGAAATTAATGATGTTCTTGATTATAGATTTCATCTTGCAAATAAGAACATTGACATTTGTATTTTAAGAGACGGAAAAGAATTGCATTTTAATATTGTAAAAGCAGAATACGATGATATCGGTCTTGATTTTGAAACTCCTCTTATGGATAAAAAGCATTCTTGTGAAAATAAATGCATATTTTGTTTCATTGATCAGTTGCCCAAGGGCTTGAGAAAAACTCTCTATTTTAAGGATGACGATTCACGTCTTTCATTCCTTCACGGTAACTATATTACTTTGACAAATCTTGACGATAAGGATATTGATAGAATAATTGAAATGCACATTTCTCCCGTAAACGTTTCTGTGCATACAACAAATCCTGAGCTTCGCGTTAAGATGATGAAAAACAAAAGATCCGGTGAGGTGCTTTCTTACTTAAAGAGATTTGCAGATGCAGGAATAAACATTTGTGGGCAAATCGTTCTTTGTAAGGGGATTAATGACGGTGAAGAGCTTACTCGTTCTATGATGGATTTGACCGAATATTTTCCTGCACTTCAAAGCGTGTCAATTGTTCCTGCAGGTAAGACAAAATTTAGAGATAACCTCTTTCCTCTTGAAAGCTTCACAAAGGAGGATTGTAAAGAGGTGATTGCACAGGTTGAGGCTTTTGCTGAAGAATGTCTTGAAAAATATGGCTCACGTCTTTTCTTCTGTGCTGATGAGTTTTATATCAAGGGTGAGTTACCCTTGCATGATGACGAATATTATGAAGGATATGCTCAAATTGAAAACGGTGTTGGAATGTTAACCTCGTTGTTAACTGAATTTGGCATTGAAACTGAGTATATTGAAGAATACCTTGAGAAATATACTGCACCCAGAAAAATTTCCGTTGTTACGGGAATGGCAGCCAAGGATCAAATAATTGATATGTGTGATAGACTTTGCCAGATAATTGACGGGCTTGAGATTAAGGTTTATCCCGTTGTTAATAATTTCTTTGGCCATGAAATTACTGTTTCAGGACTTTTGACTGGCGTGGATATATATGATCAACTAAAGGACAAGGAGCTTTTGGATGAACTTATTCTCCCGCCAAATGTTCTTCGTTCTGAGGGTGACTTGTTCCTTTGTGGAATGAGTATTGATGAATTATCAGAAAAATTGAATGTTAAGATAGGACTTTCGGGCAATGATGGGTCAGGATTTATCTCGGCAATGCTCGGAATACAGTAAAGGAGGTATTAATATGGCAAAACCAATTGTTGCAATTGTCGGCAGACCAAATGTTGGCAAAAGTACTCTCTTTAATAAGTTGATCGGCGAGCGCCGTTCAATCGTTGAAGATACCCCCGGTGTAACTAGAGATAGAATTTATGGTGAAACCGAATGGTGCGCAAGAAAGCTCGTTGTTATTGACACGGGTGGTATTGAGCCCAAAACAAATGATATAATTTTGAAGCAAATGCGTTTTCAGGCGCAAATTGCTATTGATACTGCTGACGTAATCATCTTTATGTGTGACGTTAGAACAGGGCTTACAGCTGATGATAGAGATATTGCTACTATGCTTAAAAAGAGTGGCAAGCCCATTGTTCCATGTGTTAATAAATGTGATAGCGTAGGACACGTACCCTATGAATATTACGAGTTTTATGAGTTGGGCTTTGAATGTGAACCGATAGCTGTTTCTTCCGTTCACGGAACAGGATCAGGTGATCTTCTTGACGCGGTTCTTGAAGCATTGCCTGAAGAATCAGAATTTGATGATGAAGAGGATGATAGCATTAAGGTTGCCGTAATTGGTAAACCCAATGCGGGCAAATCTTCAATTATCAATAGATTTATTGGTGAAGAAAGACTTATCGTTTCTAATATTGCAGGCACAACGCGTGACGCGGTTGATACCAAGGTTGAAAACGAATACGGAAAGTTTACTTTTATCGATACCGCTGGTATTCGTCGTTCTTCAAAGGTTAACGATAAGATAGAGAAATATAGTGTTCTTCGTGCACATATGGCTGTTGAAAGAGCTGACGTTTGTCTTATTCTTGTTGATGCAAACGAGGGAATTACCGAGCAGGATGAAAAAATTGCAGGTATTGCCCACGAAGCAGGTAAGGCGTCCATTGTTATTGTTAATAAGTGGGACTCAATTGAAAAGGATAATAGCACAGTTAACGAATTCACAAGAGATATTCAAACAGCACTTGCCTATATGAGTTATGCCCCCATCCTTTTTGTTTCTGCAAAGACAGGACAAAGAGTAAGAGAAATTTATAAGCATATTCAGTACGTATTCAACCAGACAAATACAAGAATACCCACAGGTATGCTTAATGACGTTCTTGGCGAAGCAACAATGAGAGTTCAGCCTCCCTCCGATAAGGGAAGACGCTTGAAGATTTACTATATGACTCAGGTTAGCGTTGCTCCTCCCACATTTGTTATTTTCTGTAATGACGTTGAGCTTTTCCACTTTTCATATAGAAGATACATTGAAAACTGCATAAGAGATACCTTTGGTTTCAAGGGTACACCCATTCACATAATAATTCGTCAGAAGGGGGATGAGGTTTAATGTTTATTGATAAGATACAAATTTACATTAAAGCAGGAGACGGCGGAAACGGCGCAATCTCTTTCAGACGTGAAAAATACGTCGCTCAAGGTGGTCCTGACGGCGGCGATGGTGGACACGGTGGTAACATTGTTTTCCGTATTGACGAAGGCTCAAATACCTTACTTGCATTCCGTTATAAGAGAAAGTTTGTTGCAGGAAACGGTGGCAATGGTAAGGGCGCAAAATTCCATGGAGCAACTGCTGATGACCTTGTAATTATGGTTCCGCGCGGAACGCTTATCAAGGATGCCACTACAGGAAGAATTATAAAGGATATGTCCGACGATGAAGATTTCATCTGCTGCAAGGGCGGACGAGGTGGATGGGGAAATAAGCATTTTGCAACTCCCACACGTCAAGTGCCCAATTTTGCAAAGAATGGTACAAAGGGTGAAGAGAAGGAAGTTATTCTTGAACTTAAGATGCTTGCTGACGTTGGTATTATTGGTTACCCAAGTGTTGGTAAATCATCAATCCTTGCTCGTATAAGTGCTGCAAAGCCCAAGATTGCGGATTATCACTTTACAACACTTTCACCTAATCTTGGTGTAGTTTCAACAGGTGGTGAAACTGGATTTATCGCAGCGGATATACCCGGTCTTATTGAGGGTGCGGCTGACGGAGCAGGTCTTGGACATGCATTTCTTCGTCATATTGACAGATGCCGACTTCTTTGGCACGTTGTTGATATTTCTTGCTTTGAGGGACGCGACCCCATTGAAGATATTATTAAAATTAATACAGAGCTTGAAAGATATAGCCCAGCACTTGCAATGCGTGAGCAAATCATTGTTGCAAATAAGGTGGATGCTTTAGATCAAGAGCTTGTTGATATTAAAGCATTTGAAGAATACATAAAAGAGAATGACTGGCAGCTTATGTACGTTTCCGCGGCAACGGGAGAGGGACTTCCTGAGCTTATCAAGTATTCAGCCGAGGTGCTTCGCGAATTGCCTCCTATGATAATATACGAGGCAGAATATGAGCCTGAGGATGCATATGTTGGTGGTGGCAAGGAAACAACCATTAGAAGAGAAGACGGTGTGTTCATTGTTGAGGGTGATTGGCTCTTCAATCTTATGGGACAAATCAACTTCTCTGATTATGAGTCACTCAACTATTTCCAAAGAATTCTTTATAGAAGTGGAGTTTTTGAGGAGCTTGAAAAACACGGTTGTGTAGACGGTGACACCGTATCTATTTACGATTTCGAATTTGACTTTGTGAAATAAAAATACAGGAGGATAGTATTTATGAATATTTGGCATGACATTGACCCAAGAGAAATCACTCCCGAGGAATTTACTGTCGTAATTGAGATTCCCCGCGATTCCCAATGCAAATATGAGCTTGATAAAGAAACAGGTCTTATCAAACTTGACCGTGTTCTTTACACATCAACTCACTATCCTGCAAACTACGGTTTTATTCCAAGAACTTATGCTGACGATAAGGACCCCCTTGACGTTCTTGTTCTTTTCTCACCTCCACTTTATCCCTTGACACTTTGCAAGGTAAGACCGATTGGTGTTGTTCGAATGGTTGATGGTGGAGATATTGACGATAAGATCATTGCAGTTCTTGTGAATGATCCTACAGCTAAGGATTATCATTCAGTAAATGACCTTCCTTCACATATCTTTGATGAAATTATGCATTTCTTCAAGGTGTATAAACAGCTTGAAAATAAGAAAACTGCTGTTAAATCACTTTACGATAGAGATAAAGCAATTGAAATCATTCAGCAGGCAATTACAGATTACGAAGAGAAGTTTACAAACTAAAAATATAAAGCCCGACGAAATTTTCGTCGGGATTTATTATTGTTATTATTATTACTATTATCATTATTGTTTGTTAGTTTCGCCTGTGTCAACGTTAACTACGTAACCACGCGAGGTGTATATAAGTGCGCCGTTTGAATTAGTGAGATTGCTCGCAAAATCGGAAAGATCAGTTGAAATATCAATTGCATCACTTGGTTCGGTTGTGATTGCTACATAACCATTTTCTGTTTTAGTTATCCAAAGACCATTTTTGATTTTAAGTGCATCTGCAGTTGTAAGAGAGGCTTCAATGAGTGTATCAATTTGATGTGCTTCTGATTGAGTTGCAGATTGGTCTGCTTTGTTAACAAAAGAAACATATCCAATAATGGTAACAGTTGTAAGTACAGCAAGAATTGCAATAACAACAAGCAATTCAACAAGAGTAAAACCTTTTTTAGTCTTTTTCATAGTGCTCTCCTTATAATTTAAGTAATTAAATTCTTGCGATAATTATACTATTAAATTCGACAAAAGTCAACACAATTTTCAAAATAAATTATTACTGTATAAAAGAGGAAAAAAGGCACTCGTTTTACGAGTGCCTTAATTGTTTTAATTAATACATCCCACCCATGCCTTGGGGAGCAGGTGCGGGATTTTCTTCTTTCTTATCACAAACCACGGATTCGGTTGTGAGGATTGTAGAAGCAATAGATGCCGCATTCTGAAGGGCAGAGCGTGTTACCTTTGTGGGGTCAACAATACCACTTGCGACCATATCGCAATATTCTTCCTTATAAGCATCAAAGCCCCAACCGATTTTTCCGGAGTTCTTGATTGTGTGCACGATAACGCCACCGTCAAGACCTGCGTTGTCAGCAATCTGTCTAACGGGTGCTTCAAGTGCTTTAAGAACAATCATAACACCGGTCTTTTCGTCGCCTGTAACAGTTTCAGCAACCTTTTCAACTTCAGCAATTACGTTGATATAAGCGGTTCCGCCACCTGCAACGATGCCTTCTTCAACTGCAGCACGAGTTGCGTTAAGTGCGTCCTCAATACGAAGCTTCTTTTCCTTCATTTCAACTTCAGTAGCAGCACCAACCTTGATTACTGCAACACCACCAGAGAGTTTAGCAAGGCGTTCTTGAAGCTTTTCTTTATCAAATTCACTTGTTGTGATTTCAAGAGCATTTCTAATCTGGTGAACTCTTGCAGAAATATCAGCGGGATGACCTGCACCGTCAACGATAATAGTTGTATCCTTATTAACCTTCACCTGACGCGCATGACCAAGGTATTCGATGGATGCATCCTTAAGTTCAAGACCGATTTCACTTGAAATCACCTCGCCACCTGTAAGAATGGCAATATCCTTAAGCATTTCTTTTCTTCTGTCACCAAAGCCGGGAGCTTTAACTGCAACGCAAGTGAATGTTCCGCGAAGCTTGTTGAGAACAAGTGTTGTGAGTGCTTCGCCCTCAATGTCCTCAGCAATAATAAGGAGCTTTCTACCTGCCTGAATAACCTGCTCAAGAACAGGGAGTATATCTTGAAGATTAGAAATCTTTTTATCTGTAATAAGAATGAGAGCATCGTCAAGAACTGCTTCCATCTTATCCATATCTGTTGCCATATAGGGAGAAAGGTAACCGCGGTCGAACTGCATACCTTCAACAACCTCTGAATATGTGTCGGCAGAACGGGATTCCTCAACTGTGATTACACCGTCGGATGTAACTTTTTCCATAGCATCGGCAATAAGTGCACCGATAAGCTCATCTCCTGCGGAGATTGTTCCAACTCTTGCAATATCTGCAGAGCCATTAACCTTCTTTGAGTTAGCCACAAGACATTCAACAGCTCTGTCAACTGCCTTTTTGATACCCTTGCGAAGCACCATGGGATTAGCGCCTGCGGTAACGTTCTTCATACCCTCACGAATAAGTGCCTGAGCAAGTACAGTTGCAGTTGTTGTGCCGTCACCTGCTGCATCATTTGTCTTTGTTGCTACTTCTTTTACAAGCTGTGCACCCATATTTTCAGCCGCATCGTCAAGCTCAATTTCTTTAGCAATTGTAACACCGTCATTTGTGATAAGGGGAGCGCCGAACTTCTTATCAAGAACAACGTTTCTGCCCTTAGGACCAAGTGTGATTTTAACTGTATCAGCAAGCTTATCAACACCGCGAGAAAGGGCATTTCTTGCTTCAATTCCGTAAATAATATCTTTTGCCATAGTAAAATACCTCCGAAATTATTCAACGATAGCGAGAATTTCGCTTTGTTTTACAATAATATATTCAACGCCGTCTGCCTTTACTTCAGTTCCTGAATATTTGCTTGTGATAACCTTGTCACCAACCTTAACTGTCATTTCTACGTTATGACCGTCAACAAGTCCACCGGGACCTACGGCAACAACTTCAGCAATCTGAGGTTTTTCCTGTGCGGAAGCTGTAAGAATAAGGCCTGATTTTGTTTTTTCCTCAGCAGCAACGAGTTTAATTACAACTCTGTCTGCAAGTGGTCTAATAGTCATTATTTAATCCTCCTAATATGAGTAAGTTCATAATATTTTATGCTAACTTTATTATTATATCATAAATTTTTAAAAAATTCAATAAGATATAGAAAAAAGATGAAATTGAGGTAAAAAATGGATACTGTTAATGAATATTTATCGGGAACACTAGTGCCCATAGCACTTTTTCTGTGCTCAGTTTTTTTCTTTATAAAGCTTCGCGGCAAGCCGATGGTGAATCCTATAGTTATAATAAAATCGCTTTTCAAAAGAAAACATGATGGTGGCACATCACCAATTCGTGCGGTCATATTTGCTCTTGCTGGCACACTTGGAGTGGGGAATATCGTGGGTGTAGCATCAGCCATTGCCCTTGGTGGCGCGGGTGCAGTGTTTTGGATGTGGGTGAGTGCTTTTCTTGCTATGATATTAAAGTATAGTGAGGTTGTTTTGGCAGTATTACATCGCAGGACAAGAAATGGTGAAAATTATGGTGGTGCGATGTATTATATGAAGGATTTTTTTACATCAAAGAAAAGGTATATTATCGGTATTATTTATACATTAATTTTTACCGTATTATGCCTTGTCAATGGATTTACAATGGGCTCGATCATTCAGTCAAATGCAATATCACAATCCTTTATGGCAAGCTTTGAAGTCAAGCCTATATATGTTGGAATACTACTGGCAATTTTATCAATTGTTGTGTTTGTTTTTAATGGAAAAAAGGTTTTTTCTTTGTGTGAAAAGCTAGTGCCATTCGTTAGCATTCTTTATTTGGGTATGTCACTTGTGGTTATATGTATGTCTTATGAACGAGTTCCTGAAATCCTTTTTGAAATAATAAACGACGCATTTTCCTTTAAGGCAATTAGTGGTGGTGGAGTGGGATTTTTAATTTCAAATGCATTGAGATATGGAACAATAAGGGGGCTTTTTTCTAACGAAGCAGGCTGTGGAACATCTCCAATAGCACATGCTACATCCAATACTTGTGAGCCTTGTGAGCAAGGCTTTTTGGGAATAATTGAGGTGTTTATTGATACAATAATTGTTTGCACGTTGACAGCATTGGTTATATTGCTAAACAAAGATATCGCATATAATTTTATAGATAATCCCATGCTTATGGTGTTCTCAGTTTTTGAATCTTCCTTGGGAAATATTTCGGGTATTCTTTTAAGTATTTCCGTCTTTTTGTTTGCCTTTGCTACTATCATTTGTTGGGGATATTATGGAAAAGAGTGTATATATTTTATCACAAAGAATAGAAATATTGAAAAACTGTACTATGCGCTATATATCATTGCCGTATTTATGGGCTCGTATATATCTCTTGATTTTGTTTGGCAAGCGGCTGATTTTGCAGTAGCGGTAATGACGTTGATGAATTTATATATTTTGCTAAAAATGAGTGGTGAAATTTCAAATGAAACCTCAATATATTTTAAAAAAAGAGCTTCCCGAAGGAAGCTCTGAGTATTAAACAATAGGATACGTCTTATAGCTTAAGCCAAATGATTTTGCCAATGTCTCGCATTGACTCTTGCATATTGCTTCAGTGATAATTGCAGTTTTGTTAATTGCTTCAAAATAATCACCGTTAGCTGCATGTCCCTCAAGGATAATGCATCTCTTAGTAATATATAAGTCTTCATTTGCAATGTCAAGGTCAGTTGCGTCAACCCAAGAAATAACGGGCGCTTGTTCGTTAGACATTTTTTCAACTATGTCCATAATGTCGGCAACTACTGCACTTGCTGTTGGGAGTTTGCCTGCACCCTTGCCATAGAAAAGAACCTTGTCAAGCATATTTGCACCAACCAAAATTCCATTGTATACGTCCGAAATGTGTGCCAAGGGATTGGAGAGTGGAACGAATCTTGGTGAAACCGAAGCATAAATCTTTCCGTCAATTTGTTCAGCATGACCAATTAATTTTATCGTGTATCCCAATGCTTTAGCAATCTCAAAATCTTCAGTTGAAATGTCGGTAATACCCTTGCAAGAAATCTTTTCGGGGGAAATGCATTTGCCAAATGAAAGGGAAGAAAGAATAACTATCTTTCTTGCAGCATCAAGGCCCTCAACGTCAGCAGTCGGGTCAGCTTCGGCATAGCCCTTTGTCTGTGCATCCTTAAGCGCATCTGCAAATGACGTTCCGTTTTCATTCATTTGTGTAAGAATATAGTTAGTAGTTCCGTTGAGAATGCCATCAACTGATGTAATCTTGTTTGAAACAAGGTCGTTGTTTATGGGACGAATGATTGGAATACCGCCACCAACACTTGCTTCAAAAAGATATCTTACGTTGTTTTCTTTTGCTATTGCTAAAAGCTCAGTTCCGAATTTTGCAACAACCTCTTTGTTTGATGTTACAACGTTTTTACCCGCAAGCAAGGATGCCTTTGAGAAATCGTATGCAGGATGTGAGCCCCCCATCATTTCAGCAACAATAGAAATTTCGGGGTCATTTAAAATGACGTTGAAATCGTGGATTACTTTGTCAGCAAAGGGTGAATTGGGGAAATCTCTCAAATCAAGAATGTATTTTATTTCAACTGCTTCTCCAAGTCTTTTTTCGATGAGATGTTTGTTTTCGGTTAATACCTCGGCAACACCACTGCCAACTACACCAAATCCCAAAATAGCGATTTTTTTCATAAAATTCTCCATTTCGTATCAAAAATTGATAATATAATCATAATTAATAATATCATATCACAAAAATCACAAAAAAGCAAATAAAACTATTGAAAAAAATAAAATTTATGGTAAAATATATGTATATAAGAATAATTTAATATATTCGGAGGATAAAAATGGCTTCTAGTGTTATTGGAAGTAAAAGAAACGTAAAGATATTTGTTCTTTACCTTATGGAGAATATAAACTACCCCTTGGATTATGCAACCTTGAATGACATAATTATGCAAACTGACTACGTTATGTATCTCGATTTTGCTGAGAGCTTTCATGAGATGATTGATGCAGGCCTTATCGTTGAGGTTCCGGGTGAAGAAGAGAATATACCCATGTATATTGTTTCTGAAAAGGGTAAGGTTGTTGCAAGAGAATTGAATTCCGATATTTTAACGTCAATTCTTGATAAGAGCTTGTCAGCTGCTCTTCGCTATCTTGATTTTAGAAAGCGCGGAGTTGAGGCAAAAGCTACAATCAATAAAAGAGATGACGGCAGATATGAAATAGAATGTAAGATGCTTGAAAAGGGTGAATTGATTTATTCAACCAAGGTAATTGTGGATACTCTTGCGCGAGCTGAACGTATGAAAGAGAACTTTTATTCAAGGCCAGAGGGTATATATAAAGCAACCTTGGCACTTCTTGCGGGCAATGTAAATTTCTTGCTTGATTAATTTTTTGTGAATTTTTGAAATTTTTGTTCAAAAAACATAAAAATTTCAGAAATTTCGACAAATTTTTGTTGACATTTTAGAAAAATATAGTATAATTGACTTATAGGTTAGTGTTTTTTAGTGAATGGAAGTATAATATGAGAGAAAAATCAATTAAAATGAATGAAGAAGTAAATAAATTGATAAATCTCGTGGTTTCGGGTGACTCCGATGCTTTTACCAAATTGGTAGAAATATATAATCCGTTGCTAAAGAAAATACTTAATTCTTATACTACTGAAGAAATGTCAAAAGAAGATGTCGAGGATCTTAGTCAAGAGGAGCTTATTGCATTTTATCGTGCTGTAATCAATTTTGATGGTGAGCAAACCGACGTTGAATTTGGACTTTATGCAAAGATTTGCATAACTAATAGCATGATTTCATATAAGCGCGCTGCTGCTAAGAAACCGAACGAATCTCTTATTGGGGATGAGGAGATGAATAGCATCACCGACCCCGAGGGTGAAGTGCCCAAGTTTTTTGAAATGCGCGAAAGTGAAAGAGAGCTTGGCGAGCAGATTGAAAAAACTCTTTCTGCCTATGAAAACGAGGTTTGGTCTTACTATGTAAACGGTGCCTCCACCAAGGAAATTGCCGCAAAACTAAACTCAAACGAAAAGTCAATCGATAATGCTATTTTCAGAATAAGAAAAAAGTTAAAAACTCTGCTAATAGCAGATTGATATACCCGTTTAGCTTAAATAAAGCGCTCGCAAGAGAGATGGTGGTTAAAATCCACCAAGGGCAATAAAAAATCCAACTAAAGTGAGGAAAACACCCATGTACGAAAACGAAGAAAAAGTTGTAGAAGCAGTTGAGTTCCAGGACGAAACACTTGTTTGCAAGGATTGTGGAAATGAATTTGTATTCACAGCCGGTGAGCAGGCATTCTACAAGGAAAAGGGTTTTGTAAACAAACCTAAAGCTTGCAAGGCATGCCGTTATGCCAAGAAGAACGCACAGAAAGAGCCCAGAGAATACTTCACAGTAACATGCTCTGAATGTGGTGGTGAGGCAAAGGTAACCTTCCAGCCTTCTGAAGACAGACCTGTTTATTGCAGTGAATGCTTCGCAAAGAGAAGACAGGCTAGAGATTGATATACATTCTAATTAAGATTTTAATTACATAATATATATAAATTGCTAAAGTTTTCTAAGGAGCAAGGGACGAATTTCGTCCCTTGCTTTTTGTGTGTAAAAAATAATAAAAATTATATTTTTTATTCAAAAATATAGTTGAATTTTATTATATAATGTGTTATAATTTATCGGATTTCGGTTAGAGGTGAAAAGATGTCAATTTTTTCGAAAAAAGATATAAAAATTACTGAGGGGCCAATACTCCCCAATATGATAAAATACTCATTGCCAATAATGGTAACAAACATATTGCAACTTTTCTATAACTCTGCTGATATGTTTGTAATCGGTAACTTTTGTGAGGACAAAAATGCCTTGGGATCAGTGGGTTGTACAGGCGCGCTGATTAATATGATACTCGGTGTATTTATTGGTCTTGGTGCAGGTGTTGCCGTTACCTTGGCTCAAAGCCTTGGCGCAGGGAATAAAGAAAGAGCAAATAAAATAGTGCACACATCCTTTTGTGTTGCTATTGTTTTGGGTGCTTTTGTAACCGTGCTTGGCAATCTTGTTGCATCGCCCATTTTAAAGGTAATGAATACTCCCGAAGAGTTTATTTCGGGGGCAACTATATACGTAAAAATATACTTTCTTGGTTCAATTGCCAATATAATGTATAACTTCTTTGCGGGTATCCTTCGTTCAAGGGGAGATACAGTTCGTCCGCTTATTTTCTCAATGGCTGGTGGAATTCTAAATATAATTTTGAATCTCATTTTCGTGCTTGTATTCCATATGGGCGTAGAGGGTGTTGCGATAGCGACTATTGCGGCACAGTTTGTTTCAGCAACGTTGGTGATTTTACACGTTTGCCGTTTGGATGACGAATGCCGCCTTGAATTTAAGAAACTCACGGTTGACTTGTCAGTTTTAAAGCAGCTTGTTAAGGTTGGCTTGCCTGCAGGTATTCAGGGTTCGCTTTTCTCTTTGTCAAATATGCTTTTGCAAACAGGATATAACTCTCTTGGCACAATTGTGGTAAATGCAAACGTTGCGGCATTTAACGTTGACGGTTATATATATAATATTTTGAACTCGTTCTATCATACAAGTCTTACGTTTTGCTCACAAAACTTTGGTGCAAAGCGATTTGATAGAGTTAAAAAGGTGTTCATTACAAGCACAAGTGCCGTGTTTGTAATCGGTATTGTTCTTGGTGTGTCCGCATACGTTTTTGCAGAGCCACTCGTTGGAATTTTCAACTCCGACAAAGAGGTGCTTGAATATGCAAAATATAGACTTATGATTATTGGCTTGCCATATTTCCTTTGTGGATTTATGGACGTCGGCTCAGGATTTTTGCGTTCAATTGGATATTCATTCCAAGCACTTATCATCACATTCCTCGGCTCGTGCGTGTTTAGAATTGCATGGGTGTTCACGGTATTTGAAAAAATCCACGATGTTCGCGTTTTGTATCTCGCATTCCCAATCTCATGGTTCATCACCGCAGCAACCTTGTTTATAATGTTCTTCTTCTGCTATAAAAGGGAAAAGAAGATTTTGATGTCAAGTTGAAGTAAAATATTTTACAATAAAATTGGATATAGTATTGCGGGAGCTTGCTCCCGCTTTTTTATATAATTGTGTAGTTCAGCTTCACGGCGAAAAACCTCCACGACGACGCACCCGATAGCCTTGCAATGCTAACTTCGTTTATATCCGAACGACCTAGGGTTGTTACCGTGGCTAAAAGACCGTTTTAATAAGAAAAGGCGAGGATTTCTCCTCGCCTTAAATTTATATTAATATGGCTATATTAATAATATTTTTAACAGTAGACAAATTTATTGAGTAGTTGAATAAGTTTGTGATTCCTTTAGAGTATTAAGAGTTTTAATTAATTTCTGAATCTGATAATTCGAATAATTTCCCACATAAACATACTTAGGATTACCATATTTTAAATTGATTTTTAAATATTTATTAAACCAATGCTTAAAATAAACTTTTGATTGCTTTTCTTCTTCTGTAAGTTTAACTATTTCAATATCTTTGATTTCAGAAATAAATGTATATTGATTCCATGCTGAATCAATATTATTGGCTGCTTTTTCCAAACGCGTCGCAAATGGAAAATAATGAAAATATATCGTATCAATTTGAATCATGTAATATCTAATCATCCCTAGCCTTGCCGTACAATATGATATCGCAAACGAAAATGCAAAAATACATGTTTCTCCAAGTGTCCATTTGTCATTAAACAGCTTAAACGTTAAAAACACCGCAATCACAATCAATGGACCACAAATAATCGCATAAAATAATAAATCATAAAATGCAAATGTTTTTTTCATTTTTACCTCTCCAAAAAATATTAGTTATGCTACTTGATGTACTTGTAATGTATAATATTAATATGGCAATATTAATAACATTTGAAAAATATGATAGAAAGTTATATTTTAGTTCATCATATCTCTCCCCGCATATTTTGCAGACTGCGGAGGTTTAGTTTATTTACTCTTTTTATTCTTTTTGTTCTTGAGCATCTTGTATATTGACAAGTTTTCTCGTTCAAGAGTATCATAAGAAAAGTTTTTACCTGTTTTGGAGTTAATTATTTCTAGCATTTCTTTTCTTTGCTTTTTTGAAAATACAGAAACATATACCCATTTTGTTTTCTGATTTATTAACACAAATTCAAAAAACATGTTTGGTTGTAGATTGCCTAGACTTGGTGATGGTTTCCTTTTCTTTTTAGAATTCAAATTTGCATATACAAGTCTGATATCTGATATATCTGAATACGCAATCTCATCCTTGAATTGAATACGTTCCGAATCCTTACCTTTATCACCAGTAATATCAATAATTTCATCTAAAAATATAATGCGATTATAAAACATTACGTAATAACTTGTCGCACCGAGTATAAGAGGTAATAGTCCTATTAATCCCAAGATATTTGCTCTTGATATTGATTCACCGATGATATACAGTCCCATTATAATGAGTGCTATAACTACAAATCTAAGAAAAAAAGCATAAAAGCTAAATTGGTAAAATGTTTTTTTCATTGTTACCTCCCCAATTAGTTGTTAATTCCAATTGTTTGCTTCTTCATAAAATACCATTTTACAAAACGAAAATAATCTTTGATGTTCATAGTATCCTCTTAAGTATAAGTATCTGCCTTGTATTCCACAATAGGCAAATATTTTCAATTTCATTATACCGATGCTTAATGATTTTGTCAAGTGTATCAAATAACAAATAATTAATAACAAATCAAAAAAGAGCGTGTTTACGCTCTTTTTTGAATAATTATTTTTTCCACTTACCTTTAGCAAAAATCGCAGCTATATATCCGAAGCATAGGGCAGCGGTTGTGCCACCTGCGGCGGCGGTTAGTCCGCCCGTTAGTGCGCCGATCAGCCCTTTTTCCTCAACTGCTTCACGAACACCCTTTGAAATTGTATATCCAAATCCTGTCAGAGGAGTAGTCGCGCCCGCACCTACAAATTCGGCAAAGGGTTTGTAAACTCCGATTGCGCCTAAAATAACTCCTGCAACTACGTATGAAACCAAAATTCTTGCAGGAGTCAAACACGTCTTGTCAATTAGTAGTTGCGCTATTAGACACAGCACACCTCCTGCCAAAAATGACCATATATATTTTGTAATATCCATACTTACTCCTTTTCAGCTTCAAGCTTGATTAGATGTGCAACGGCAGGGATGCATAATCCTTGCTTTAAGCTTGATGGACTCATCATTGCTCCGGTACCAATAAGCAAAACATTGTTTAGCTCTCCCGATTTTAGCTTGGGCAATATATACGATGCTAAAACCACGGCAGAGCATCCACATCCCGAGCCACCCGAGTGCACGTCTTGATTTTCTACATCGAAAATAATATTTCCGCAGTCGTTATATATCTCGCTTAAATCATAGCCCTCAATAAACATCAATTCCTTTAAAATTTTGCTCCCCTCAAGACCAAGGTCACCTGTGTAAATCGCATCGTAATCTTTGGGAGTTGTGTTGGATTGTTTGAAATATCTACACAGCGTGTCAAGTGCTGCAGGAGCCATTGCTGCCCCCATATTTGCCGCGTCGTTTATGCCTTTTTCAACAACTATACCGGGCATTGCTTCGCTTATGCAAACTCCACTTTCCTTATGATTTCCGAGAATAAACGCGCCTGATCCCGTTACTGTCCATTGAGCAGTGGGGGAGCGCTGACCACCGTATTCAAGCGGTGTTCTGTATTGTTGCTCAGCTGAGCAAAAATGTGAAGAAGATACAGTTGCACATTTGTCGAACAATCCTCCGGAAATGCAAAGGGAAGCAAGTATAAGTCCCTCAACCGCGGTTGAGCATGCTCCATATAGTCCAAAATAGGGAATATCAAAATCAAGCAACCCATAAGCCGATCCAATGCATTGGTTTAATAGGTCTCCTGCAAACATAGCGTCGATATCTTCTTCATTAAGATTCATTTTGGTAAGAGCAAGAGTCAATGCGCGCTTTTGCATTTCACTTTCTGCCTTTTCCCAACTTTTTTGATCAAATTTGTCGGTTTTGTCGTATAAATCGAAGCAAGCTCCAATTGGTCCATCATGCTCCTTGTGACCAACTACCGAAGCGGTGGATAGTATTTTGGCATTTGTTTTCAATATTTGATTTTTCATAATTACTCCAATAAAAATTCTTAATATTATTTTCCGTTTTATCTATAAATTTATACGCAGATTTGAAAAAATCAAATCAAAGATGAGTATAATAATAAAAAAACAAGGAGATTGTATGGATAAAATAGATTATAAAGAGCTGGCGTCAAGACTTTTTTGCTTTGGAATATTTGCATTGATTGGAATATTGTTTTTTAAATATTTATTCTCTTACACGGTGCCGTTTTTTCTCGCGTGGGGAATAGCATATTTTATATATCCGTTTGCCAAGAAAATGAGTGAAAGAACAAAAATATCAAGAAAGCTATGGTCGTTTGTGCTTGTGTTAATTATATTGATGCTTTTGCTCTCGTTGCTGCTTTTGATTGGCAATCGATTGATATATGAGGTTCAAAATTTGGTTGCATATCTTACAAACAATACCGATAAAATAGCACAGTATTTTGAAAACGTATTTGCTGTTTTTGATTCTTTGGGTGAAAGACTTCCTATTTTAAATAATATACAAAACACAGAATTTGCAAAAACATTAACTGAAAATATAAACATTGTTATTGATAACGCGTGGAAATCCTTGCTTGAATCCTTGGGCTCTGCAGTCCCAGACGTTGCTACAGGCTTTGTTGTGGCATTGCCCAACATCTTGCTTGTTAGTCTTATAACAGTTATTTCGTGTTTTTACTTTGCGATGGATATTGATGTGGTCAATGCCAAAATCCGTCAGCTTTTGCCTCCGCAAATTAGTGAATTTGCCGTTAAAATAAAGAATCGAATTGTTGTGGGATTTAAAAAGTATCTTAAGGCATATTTTATTCTCTTTGTAATAACTTTTGTTGAGCTGTTTGTTGGCTTTTTGATATTACGAGTTGATTATGCCTTTGTACTTGCAATTATTATCGCCTTTGTTGATTTTTTGCCCGTTTTTGGTACTGGAGCAATTTTGGTTCCGTGGGGAATTATTGCATTGCTGATGAAAAACTACTTTTTAGGAATTGGTATTATTGTATTGTTTGTCTTGATGACGATAATACGTCAGATTATAGAGCCTAAAATTGTTGGTAAAAGTCTTGGCGTGCACCCAATTTTGACTTTGATAACAATATATATCGGATATCGACTTTTTGGGTTGCTTGGCATGATATTTTTACCTATTGCAACACTTATTTTCTTTTGTAAAGATGAAGAAGAAAATAGTATAAAAAAATAACTCGCGTGTGCGAGCTATTTTTTTCTTTCCTTTATTATTATACTCTTTTGGTTGTTGTCATCTACGGTTAACAAAAACACCTCATCTAAGGTGACGTTCTTTTTTCTCATATACTTTTCAAATTCCTCTCGTTTTTTGTCTAAGAATTTTAGATTGTAATCATTCCAAACACCTTGAGAAATTATTATGTGTATAATGCCGCTGTCATTAGATTCAATTTCTAAATCTTTTAATGTTACTTGCTGATACTCTGACTTGGGGAATACACTGAGCATTCCACTGGGCTCAAGTATTGCATATCTAACGCTTGATATATCACTTATATTTTTCAATCTCAATTCACTAATTAATTCTTCCGGTGAGATGCGATTTTTTGCAAGCTCCTTTTGTTGTATAGTGCCGTTAATGACTAATGTGCTTGGCGATGTTGATAGTAGCTTTTTTAATGTGGGAGATTTGCTAGAAAGGAAGGAGAATAATACCTCAATGCTCATAATTGTTGCTAATGGAATAATTGCAGAAAGCAGGGGCGCATCTTTGTTAGCGATCGGTATTGAAGCTATTTCTGATAATAGTATAGTGGTGATTAATTCCGAGATTTCAAGTTCACCAAGCTGGCGCTTGCCAAGTATCCTCATTGTTAATAAAAGTAGAAGATATATTATAACAGTTCTTACAAAAATAGTAATCATTAAGTGCTCCTATATGGGTTTTAAAATATTATTTTTGTTGAAAATGACAAATATTCAAAATTTATAAAAAAAGTTAAAAAAAGTTTAAAAAACCTCTTGACAAATTTATTCTCAAGTGATATAATAGCCAGGACGTTACAAAAAACGTCAATCGGTCATTGAAAATTGAACAACAAGAGATTGAAGAAGTACAAAGCGAAAAAAAGTATAGTGCGAAAAAAGATCTCGTTAAATTCTGAAAGAGAATACTACTCAAACAAAAAGTAAAAGAAGCTAAGATAAAGCTCGAA
>JAZTYY010000029.1:0-3700 GCA_045637205.1 Eubacteriales bacterium
GTTGTCCACATTACCGATAAAGGTAGCACCAAGCTGACCATTACCGATGGGCAATGCATACTCCATCCAATTGCTTGCTGTAGCAGAAGAGCCCGAAGGACTCGAATACCACAATTTCATCTTAGATGCATAATCCTGTGCATTAACATATGTTGCCGATGCGATTAATATCATTACCAAGGCAACAAGCATTTGTTTAAATAGTGTCTTCTTCATATTAATGTTTAAATTTGTCTGCGTAAACCCTTATTACATAATAAGGTATAACAACAAACTATTTTTTACAATTTTGCAAAAATACAAATTATCATAAAAAAAAACTAATTTCAGCGACCAAATTATCACAAAACGGGGTTTTTGCACAACAATTCGTACTTTTTTTTCAGTACATTACAACAGTATCAGGCGTAAAATAAGACCAAAAAAAAGACAGCACAGGATCTGCAACATATCAAAATGTCATAAAGTAACGGAAAGATTGGTAAGGGGATTATGGGTGAAGGGTGAAGGGTGAAGGGTGAAGGGTTAAGGGTGAAAGGTTAAGGCTGCGGGTAAGCGAGCGAAAGCAAAATGTATTTTACTTTCACTGCGAACGGGAGCAGGCTCAAGCCTAAAAGGCTTAACGATGAAGGCAACGGGTAACCTATAAAGTGCTCCTCTTATTTGTAATTAAGAGGAGCTGTCACGGAGTGACTGAGGAGCTAAAACCATAACTTCAAATTTAACCCCACCTTGCGGATTTAATAGCTCCCATTATAGACCCTGAAGACCTTATAACTTTGGCGTCAAACACAAACAGCTGCTCCCCTTGTTTGTAATCAAGGGGAGCTCCGCGAAGCGGTGAGGGGCTAAATGTGTATCGGCTTTGGAAGCAGTGCGGAGAGGGGCTCGTTAAGCCTTTCAGGCTTGAGTCTGCTCCCGCTCGTTGCAAGAGCTCAAGCAAGCTTGGCTCTTACTTGCTTACCCGCAGCCTTCCTCGTTAAACGTTATACCACCTCCTCGCCATGGAAGGTGTTGAAGCGGTCGGTCTTGTCTGTGTCCTCGTCGCAGTAGAAGATAAGGGCCTTCATGGCCTGGGCGCTGTGTGTGGAGTCATTCTTGAAAATGCCTGAAACGATGGCAAAGAACTCCTGCTCCTGCTCGTCTGTCAGTCCTTGGCCGCCCCTGAACAGATGGGCCAGTGTGGTGAAGCCGCAGTAACGGTAGAGTTCCTCGCTGCTATGAGCCCACTTGAGTGCCTTCGCCGTGGCGTCCGGCAGTTTGCACAGCACCCTGTGCGCCAGATGGTCGGCGTTTTCGCGGTAACGGCACTCGCCAATCCATGTCTCGGCAACCTCTTGATAACTCTCTTCGGGGAGCAGGAAGATGGCAAGCAGCTTGCTCTCGCGTATATTCTCTTTCCACAGTTCCTTGGCTAGGTCGGCATCCACGGGGAATTTGGCTGCAATCTCCTTCAGGTGAGGAATGTCTACACCGAAAATGATGTTATAGCTCATTCCCAACTTGCGTTGTTGTGCCGAGGTTACTCCGTTCATGAACAGGCGGAGCTCCTTCTTTATGTTTCTTATGGTTTCCCGTGTATCTTCCATTGTGTAAGAGCTGCAAAAAATCTCTCCGGGTACCCCCGGAGAGTGTAGGATATGCGGTTCAATTATTTTATTTCGGTATGTCTTTTCCTGTATCCGTTGGGTGTCTCTCCCATGATACGGTAGAACGATGCGTAGAACGACTGGCGGTTGGCAAAGCCCACAAGCGAACCTATCTCCTCGATGGTGAGGTCCAAATATCTCTTGTCGGTCATGCGGTGCAACGCCTCTTTCACGCGGTACTCATTGATGAGGCACGAGAAGTTGGTGTTGAAACGTGAGTTTATTACTGCCGAGATGTATCTTGTATTGGTGCCGAGCTCCTGTGCCAGTTCCTTTGCCGAGAAGTCCTTGTCGCGGTATCTTTTTTGGATGACAACGATGTTCAAAATCTTCTCGTAAAGTTCATCTGCAAGTTCAGCGCGGATAAGCGAACGGTATGCAGCGTTCTTGTCCTGCTTTTCTCTGATGTTGTAAGGTTTAGTTGATTTTGTCATGACTACTGTTTTCCAATGTGCTCCCAAAATTAGCAAATTAAAAATAGTCTACCCAATAAAAAGAGGATTTTTTATGCTGAATTTTTGACAAATCGTTAAATCAATAGTATTTTTTTACAGAAAAGGTGCTTTGGCACAAGAACCGCAGCTCTCTTGGCTTGACATATTGCTATCGTGTCAGAAACTATATTTCTGTTTCAGGGCCGTCGCTCTTTTGCGGCAAGCCTCCGCTTCCTTCTTGTTGTCCAACTTCTCGTACAATATGGCCCTCAGTGTGTAATATTCCGGGTTCTCGGGCCACAATTTTATCGCCTCGTCGTTGTCCAGCAGGGCAAGCTCATAAAGTCCCATCTCGCGCTCGATGTCACTACGCACAATGTAGAGCGTAGGGTTGCTTGGCTCTTCCTCTATCATCAGCCCGATGAGGGCAAGCGCTTCGTTGAACATCTCCTTCTTCTGGTACACCTGTACAAGCCCCAGCTTGGCATTGGTGTTCTCCGGCTCAAGTGTCATCACCTTTACGAATCCATCCTTTGCCTTGTCATATTCACCCTTTAGCATGTAAGCTTGTGCGCTAATCAATAATGCTGCGCTGTTGTCCGGGTGCTGCTCCATTATGCCGTTGCAGTCCTCTATGGCCTTGTCATATCGTTCCAGTTGCAGGTATGCATTTGCCCGTTGGAACAGCAGGGCAGTTTCGCCGGGCTTCAGTTCAAGGGCTTTGGTGTAGCTGTCTACTGCTCTTTCTGTTGCGCCCGTCATCAGTTGAGAGTAAGCAAGGTTTACAAGAGTCTTGAACCTTGCAGCCTCACCGGCAAGCGGTAAAGCCCGCTCAAAAACCTTGGCAGCCTGCGCGAACTCCTTCGCGTCGACAAGCCTTACACCCTCTTTATAAAGAGCATTGTAGTCCTGCGCAAGCCCCAGAAAAGTATATAATGACAATATGAAAGTCAACAGATGTCTCATAGCAATAATTCTTAAACAGGGCGCTAAGATAGCTCATTTATCCCAAGAGCACGTCATTTGACTGCAAACTTTAAAACAAAATAACAGTTTTTGCAAGTTTTGTTTCGAAATAGCATTAAGATTGCGAAGAAAATGATTATCTTCGCACCGGATTTGCCACACGGCAGCAAAATGCCTTAGTAGTTCAATGGATAGAATAAATCTCTCCTAAAGATTAGATTCGGGTTCGATTCCCGACTGAGGTACAAGAGAGGAAAAGAATTCTTTTCCTCTCTTTTTTGTTTATTATTTTCGCAATTATTTCCGGGCGTGGTACACACTGGTGTCCGGTACATCTGCATCTCTTCCGAATGTCGATTTTTTTTGTTTTCCACACATTTTGTTACTCGTTTGTTACCCGTTTTTGGCAGTTTTGTTACCCGTTTTTTTATACTTGAGTTTTCGTTGAAGCCTCACTTTGGTAGCTTGTGCATCGCTTTTTGTGATAAATTGCCCAAAACCCTCTGGAGTAAGTTTCTACTTGTGCTCGATTTTTAATTTCATCTTTTGTTACCAGTTTGTTACCCGCCCCAAGATGAGGCGGGTTTTCCTTTTGTATTTCAAATGCTTGTAAAATTCGTTTGATTAACGCCTACGTAAAGGCCACAGATA
>JAZTYY010000030.1:0-26500 GCA_045637205.1 Eubacteriales bacterium
GGACCCTTGGATGGTCAACCTGCTTTTGAAATATTGTTAGATAAATACTTCGATAAATATGTAATTGAAAATTAACTTGATCCCCAATGCTATTAATTTAGCATTGGGGATTTTTATGTGAAGATTATTAGTAAAAATGAACGTAATACCTAGGACATTGGATATTACACTAACTAATCTATTCTAAGCAAAAAAAGAAAGAGCATATTGAAATTCCTATAATCACTGTTAAACAGCATTGTAAGAAATTTCAAATATGCTCGTTTTTTTATATGCTCCCGCGAACAATTGATAGTATTAACCGTAGATAACTATTTATTATTTTTTATTCAAATGAATCCGCAAAATCAGTTGCAAGTTTATCGCATCTTTCATTATATGAGTGGCCTGCATGGCCCTTAACCCAAACAAATGTTATATCGTGAAGCTCGATAAGCTTTAAAAGCTTTTCCCAAAGGTCAGGATTGAGAGCAGGGGATTTATCTGCCTTTTTCCAGCCTTTTTCTTTCCAAGAATAAACCCATTTTTTCTCAATAGCATCAATCATATACTTTGAGTCAGAATAGAGAGTTACCTCGCATTTTTCTTTAAGTGCGGAGAGAGCTTTAATTGCAGCTGTAAGCTCCATTCTGTTATTGGTTGTGGAACGTTCACCACCCGAAAGCTCTTTTTCGGTTTTTCCGTAAACCAAAACTGCGCCCCAACCGCCTTTACCGGGGTTTCCACGGCACGCGCCGTCAGTGTATATATCAACGTGTTTCATAAAATTCTCCTAAATTTATTATCTAATTTATATTAACATAAATATAAAATAAAGTCAATAATTTTTCTTTCATAATGTTGACATTAATAAATATTTGAGGTAAAATATAAGTTGGTATATTATTATTTCAAAAAGGAGATACACAAAATGAAAATTGATATATATTCCGGCTTTTTGGGTGCAGGAAAAACAACTCTTATCAAAAAAATGATTTCTGAAGGATACAAAAATGAAAAGCTTATGCTTATTGAAAATGAATTCGGTCAAATCGGTATTGACGGCGGATTTTTGAAGGAATCAGGCATCAATATTACTGAAATGAATTCGGGTTGCATATGCTGTAGCCTTGTAGGTGACTTCTCAGAGGCTCTTAAACAAGCTATAACAACATATAACCCCGACCGCATTATAATTGAGCCCTCGGGCGTTGGAAAGCTTTCTGACGTGATTAAAGCCACCGAGAGCGTGCTTAACGAAAATGTTGTTCTCAACGGTCTCACAACTGTTGCAGACGTTAACAAATGCAAAATGTATATGAAAAACTTTGGTGAATTTTTCAATAACCAAATTGAAGAAGCAAAATGCATAGTTCTTAGCCATACTTCAAAGGCAACTGAGCACAAAATTGAAGAATGCGTTGCGCTTTTAAGAGAAAAGAACCCTCACGCAACCATCATTACAACTGATTGGGATAAGCTCAGCGGTGAACAGATTTTGTCCGCTATTGAAAATAGCAATTCTATTGCAAAAGAACTTGAGGAGATGAAGCACGAGCATCATCACCATCACTATGACCACGATGAGCATTGCAATTGCCACGAGCACGAGCATCACCATCACGAACATCATCACGATGAGCATTGTGATTGTGGATGCCACGAGCACCATCATCATGAACATGATGACCACTGTGATTGCCACGAACATCATCATGAAGAACATCACCATGAACACCATGAGCATCACCACCACGAACACGACGAGCATTGTGACTGTGGTTGCCATGATCACGATCACCATCACCACCATCATGCGGATGAGGTGTTTGATTCTTGGGGTATCGAAACTGCTAAAAAATATACCGAAGACGATATCAAGCATGCTATTCATCATTTTGAACACGAAGAAATCGGAACAGTGCTTAGAGCAAAGGGCATCGTTGATTCAATTGATGGTGAATGGATTTACTTTGATTATATTCCTGGCAGCATCGATATTCGTCGCGGTGGAGCAGACGTAATTGGTAAGCTTTGCGTAATTGGCTCTAACATAAACAAAGATAAAATTAAAGAACTTTTTAACGTATAGGAGCAAAAATGAAAAATCAAATTCCTGTTTATTTGTTTATCGGCTTTCTTGAGGGCGGAAAAACTCATATGATTCAAGAATCTATGGAGGATGAGAGATTTAATTCGGGTGAAAAAACCATGATTATCTCTTGCGAAGAAGGTATTGATGAATATGATATTTCTCGCTTTTGGGGAAAGAACGTATATATTGAAAATATCGAAAACGAAAGTGATTTAACTTTAGAAAATCTCAATAATATAGCAAACAAGCACATTATTGATAGAATTATCATTGAATATAATGGTATGTGGCAACTTGAAACATTGTTTATGAATATACCTGAAAACTGGGACGTTTATCAATGTGTTATGAGCGCTGAATGCTCAACCTTTGAGTTATTTAATGCAAATATGCGTTCATTGATGTTTGATAAGCTCTCAGCTTGTGAAATGCTCGTTTTGAATAGAGCAACTCTTTTTGCTGATAGAGAAAATATTCATAAAATTGTAAGAGGTGTCAACCCTCGTTGTGAAATCGTATACGATTTTCCCGATGGTCATATCGAATACGATGATATAGAAGATGAGCTTCCTTTTGACATCGATGCACCAGTAATCGAAATCGATGACAAGGATTATGCAATTTGGTATCGCGATATGGGTGAGGACCTTGAAAGATACAATGGTAAAACTGTTAAATTCAAGGGACTTGTAGCACGCGACCCTCAAATGAATGAAAAAACTATTATCGCAGGTAGACACGTTATGACTTGTTGTGCTGATGATATTACATTTGCAGGACTTATTTGCAATTTCAAAAAAGATCCCAAGCTCAATATGGGTGATTGGATTTTGTTAACAGCAAAAATTAAAGTCGAATTTCATCCACTTTATCAAAGAGTTGGTCCTGTGCTTTATGCCGAATCAACTGCTTTTGCAGTTAAACCCAACCCTGAGCTTGCAACGTTTTATTAAGATTTTATAGGGAGAATATATGCGCAAGATTTTAGATAAGATAAAATTTACGTTAACTAAATATAAAAAGCCGATATCACATTCCATGATTTTTATCGGCTATCTCCTTGCGCTTATTTTCACGTTTGCTTTAATTATTAATTTAAATATCGTTAAGAAAACTGATAACCATATATATACTCTTGATGAATTGGAAACCTTATCCAATGATTATGACTGTATCTTTATTCTTGGAGCAGGAGTAAAAAAAGACGGTTCTACTACACCAATGCTTAGAGATAGACTTTTAACGGGTATTGAGGTATATAACAATTCAAAAATTCCGATATTTGTAACAGGTGACAGTGAAGATGCAAGCTATACCGAAACTGTTACAATGAAAAAATTTCTTATTGAACATGGTGTGCCCGAAAATGATATACTTTGTGATGGTTTTGGACTGTCTACATATGACAGCATTTGGAGAGCTAAGTATGTTTATGGATATAATAAAATATTGATTATCAGTCAAAAATATCATTTAAACCGAGCAATCTATATTGCAAATGAATTGGGTATGCATGCAGATAGCATCGATGCAGCATTAGCTACATATAGCAAGCAGCCCCTCTACAATTTTAGAGAATATTTAGCTCGCGTAAAGGATGTTTACTATACCGAAATACGTCCCGATGCAAAATATACTGAAATTTGGAGGGAAGTAAATGAATAAATTCAAACTTGTTTCTCCATATAAGCCAACAGGAGACCAGCCACAAGCTATCGAGGCGCTCACCAATGGTGTTTTGCGCGGTGACCGTATGCAAACTCTTTTAGGTGTAACCGGCTCAGGAAAAACATTTACAATGGCTAACGTAATTGCTAACGTAAATCGTCCCACACTTGTGTTGGCACATAACAAAACACTTGCTGCTCAGCTTTGTTCTGAATTCCGTGAATTTTTCCCTGAAAATGCAGTTGAATATTTTGTATCTTATTACGATTACTATCAACCTGAGGCTTATATTCCAGGAAAAGACGTGTACATTGAAAAGGATGCATTGATAAATGATGAAATTGATATGCTTAGACACAGTGCAACTTCATCATTATTTGAAAGACGCGACGTTATCATAGTTGCTTCAGTTTCTTGCATATATTCACTTGGTGACCCTGAAGAATATAAAAATCTCGTTATCGATCTTCGTCCAGGAATGGAAATGACAAGGGATCAGCTAGTAAGAAGGCTGATTTCCATAAGTTATGATAGAAACGATATAAACTTTGTTAGAGATAATTTTCGTGTTCGTGGTGATACTGTTGAAATATTACCAGCTTCAACCCATGATAAAGCAATAAGAGTTGAATTTTTCGGTGACGAAATTGATAGAATTTCTGAAATTAATATTGTCACTGGTGAAGTATTGAGGATTATGTCATACGTTCCGATTTTTCCTGCAACTCACTATGCCGTATCCGATGACAAAAGAGAAGCAGCCATAAATGAAATCATGCAGGAAATGAATGAACGAGTTGAGTTTTTCCAAAGTCAAAACAAATATATTGAAGCACAACGAATTAGTGATAGAGTAAAATATGACATGGAAATGCTTCGTGAAGTAGGATTTTGTTCGGGAGTAGAGAACTATTCAAGAGTTCTTTCCGGTCGTCCTGTCGGAAGCACACCATATACCTTGCTCGATTATCTTCCTGACGACTTTTTGCTGTTAGTTGATGAATCTCACGTTTCTTTGCCTCAAGTAAGGGGAATGAGTGGTGGAGATATTGCAAGAAAGAAGAATTTGATTGATTTTGGATTTCGTTTGCCCTCCGCTTACGATAATAGACCCCTCAAATTTGACGAATTTGAAGAAAAAATTAATCAAGCAATTTTCGTAAGTGCAACACCTGCTGATTACGAAAAAGAGCATTCTACACAAATTGTTGAACAAATTATTCGTCCAACAGGACTTGTTGACCCGGAAATCAGTGTTAGACCTATAGAAGGTCAAGTTGATGACCTTATGGGAGAAATTAGATGTAGAGTTGAGAAAAATGAGCGTGTTCTTGTCACAACCCTCACTAAAAAGATGGCAGAAGACTTAACTGAATATTTCGAAAACAACGGAATTAAAGTTAGATATATTCATTTTAATGTTGATACAATGGAAAGAATGGAAATTATTCGAGATCTTCGTCTTGGCAAATTTGACGTACTTGTCGGCATTAATCTTCTTAGAGAAGGTTTAGATATCCCAGAGGTTTCGCTTGTTGCCATTCTTGATGCTGATAAGGAAGGCTTCTTAAGAGCCGAAACGTCATTAATTCAAACAATTGGACGCGCCGCAAGAAATGCTGATGGTAAGGTAATTATGTATGCTGATAAAATCACTGGCTCTATGGAGCGTGCAATTGCTGAAACCAATAGACGTAGAAAGATTCAAAGAGATTACAATCTTGAACACGGAATTACTCCCAAGACAATCGTCAAAGGTGTTCGTGATCTTATTGAAATTGGATCTTCTGAAGAAGAAAAAATAAATAAAAAGAAAAATAGTACTGCAAAAATGAGCAAAAAAGAAAAGGATGCACTTATAGAAAAGCTTACTAAAGAAATGAAAGAAGCTGCTCGACATCTCGAATTTGAAAAGGCTGCGTTTTTGCGTGATAAGATTTCAGAAATTAGAAATAAATAACTTA
Organism: Eubacteriales bacterium; assembly: GCA_045637205.1. GTDB lineage: Bacteria > Bacillota > Clostridia > Oscillospirales > CAG-272 > RGIG4608. The sequence continues at coordinate 5,707 of JAZTYY010000030.1, forward strand.
AAGGATATAAAATGGTAAAAAACATTGTTGTTAGAGGAGCAAGAGTTAATAACTTAAAGAATATTGACGTTTTTATTCCACGTGATAAGCTTGTTATATTAACAGGTCTATCGGGCTCAGGAAAAACCTCTCTTGCTTTTGATACTATTTATGCAGAAGGACATAGACAATTCGTTGAATCCTTGTCTTCCTATGCAAGAATGTTCTTAGGTCAGATGGACAAGCCCGATATTGATTCAATAGAGGGGCTTTCACCCGCAATATCAATCGACCAAAAGACTACGTCAAAAAATCCACGTTCAACAGTTGGCACAGTGACCGAAATTTACGATTATCTTAGATTGCTTTATGCAAGAATCGGTATACCTCACTGTCCCGTATGTGGCAAGGAAATCAGACGTCAAACTGTTGACCAAATAATTGATAGAATTATGACCTTAGAGGAGGGCACAAGATTCTTGGTGCTCTCACCAATTGTAAGAACACAAAAGGGAAGACATGAAAAGATATTTGCCGATGCTAAAAAGAGTGGCTACGTTAGAGTTAGAGTTGACGGCAATATGTATGAGCTTGACGAGGAAATAGTTCTTGATAAAAACAAAAAGCATAATATAGAAATTGTTGTTGACCGTCTTGTTATGCGTCCTGATATACGCTCACGCCTTTCAGATTCAGTCGAGAGCGCACTTTCAGCGTCGGATGGCTACTTACTCATTGTAACAGTTCCACGCGATACAGAAGAAATTAAAGAGCTTTCTTTTTCACAGTCTTATGCATGTGATGAGCATGGATTTTCAATCGGTGAGTTGGAGCCAAGAATGTTCTCATTCAACAACCCCACGGGTGCATGTCCTAAATGCTTTGGACTTGGTACATTAAGAAAATTATCAATTGATAAAATTCTTCCCGATAAATCGCTTTCACTTCATGAGGGTGGTATAGCCGTTAACGGCTTTAAGTCACTTGATGAAGAGAGCTGGAACGGCCCTTTATTTATAGCAGTTGGAGAGAGATTTGGTTTTGACCTTGATACACCTCTTGAGAAATTCTCAAAAGAAGCTATGGATATTCTTCTTAATGGCTCTGGGGATGAAACCTATGAAATTGTAAGATATTTCGGTGGAGAAGCGCATAGGCAAAAAGCTAAATTTGACGGCTTGCTTAAAATCATTCAGCAAAGAATGAATATGCAAAATAATGCAGACTACTACGATGAATTCGTTGAGGACGCACCGTGTCCTGAATGTCTTGGTAGACGCCTTGCTCCTGCGCCCTTATCAGTTACTGTTGGTAATATTGCAATAGATGAATTTTGCGATATGCCTATTAAAAATTCATATGCTTTCGTTAATGCATTGGATTTGAATGAAACTGAAGCTACTATTGCACACGAAATTCTTAAGGAAATTAAATCAAGACTTAATTTTTTGGCAAGCGTGGGACTTGATTATTTAACCCTATCAAGAAAAGCAGGATCGCTTTCCGGTGGTGAAGCACAAAGAATTCGTCTTGCTACCCAAATTGGTTCTTCATTAGTGGGTGTTTTATATATACTTGACGAGCCAAGCATTGGTTTGCATCAACGTGACAACTCAAAGTTGATTGCAACGCTCAAAAAACTTAGAGATATGGGTAACACCGTTATCGTAGTTGAACACGATGAAGAAACAATGCTTGAATCCGACTATATTATAGATATTGGACCGGGCGCTGGTATTCACGGTGGTGAAATCGTTGCTGCCGGAACGCCACAAGAGGTTATGCAATCTGAGAAATCTATCACTGGAGCATACCTCGCAAGAAGAAAAGAAATTCCCGTTCCAAAATCAAGACGCGCAGGAAATGGAAATACTCTTGAAATTATAGGCGCACGTGAACACAATTTGAAAAATATAGACGTTAAAATCCCACTTGGAACATTAACTGTAGTTAGTGGTGTTTCAGGATCTGGAAAATCTTCTTTAGTCAATGGAATTTTGTATCCAAAGCTTGCAACAAAGCTCAATCATGCATCATATCAAGTTCCTGGTGACCACGATAAGATATTGGGTTACGAAACACTCGATAAGGTTATTTGCATAGATCAAAGCCCAATTGGTAGAACTCCTCGTTCAAATCCTGCTACTTATACTGGTTTGTTTACTGACATTAGAAATCTTTTTGCACAAACAACTGATGCAAAGGCACGAGGATATTCTTCAGGAAGATTTTCATTTAACGTAAAAGGCGGTAGATGTGAGGCGTGTGAGGGTGACGGTGTTAAATGTATTGAAATGCATTTCTTGCCCGACGTATACGTAACCTGTGACGTCTGCAAAGGAAAGAGATATAATAGAGATACTCTTGAAGTAAAATACAAGGGAAAGAACATATCCGATATACTTGAAATGTCTATTGAAGAAGGATTGGATTTCTTTGATGGACTTCCCAAGATTCGCAAAAAGCTTGAAACACTTTATGATGTCGGTTTAGGATATATAAGAATTGGACAGTCATCCACAACTCTTTCCGGTGGTGAAGCTCAAAGAGTTAAGCTTGCAACGGAGCTTGCAAAGCGTAGTACAGGCAAAACAATTTATATACTTGACGAACCCACCACAGGTCTTCACACTGAAGACGTTTCAAAGCTCTTGCTTATCTTACAAAGACTTGTTGACGGTGGCAACACTGTGCTTGTCATCGAACACAATTTAGATGTAATAAAGAGTGCTGACCATATTATAGATCTTGGCCCTGAAGGTGGAGATGGTGGCGGAACAATAGTTGCTAAGGGAACTCCTGAGGAGGTTTCTGAAAATCCAAATAGTTTCACAGGTGCATATTTAAAAAAAATATTATCCAAATAAATAACTCCGCACTATCTCTTGATGGTGCGGAGCATTTTTATTTTCTAATTGCAGCTTCAATAGAGTTGTAAAACGACTCACTATCTTTTTCATTTAAAAAGGAATATATAACATAATTTCCAAACACTTTAACTTTAGCACAATCTATTTTTTCAATTTCTTCCGGAAAATAATCCATTGCTCTGTAAGACTGCATTAGATTGGCAACATAATTATTAACCATGTCTTTTATCTCGTTTACTCCATCAGAATTAACTCTAAATATACCTATTTCATTGATATTTTTTGCATCCTTGGCTTTTACAACGGTGTAATCAATTAGATATTCGGGTTTTATATCAATAAATTCAAGCAAAACGTCATTATCCATCACATTTACACCACCTTCAGTATAAAAGCTATTAGATACAGTATTATATAGTATTAAGCTATCATAATCATTTCTATACATATCGTTTTTGATAGTGCACGCGCTAACAATGGTAGCCATTAAAACAACTAATATAATAAAATGAATTCTATTTAATTTCATTTCTACCTCCTTACTCAATTGCATGAGTTCTAATATAATTTATTATAGCATCATATGCTTCGGAATTCATATGAACACCATCTTTAACGCTATAACATTCAAGTTGAGCTCCGTTTTCTCCTTTTAAGATTGATTGAGTATCAAGATAATATAGCTCCTCCTCAAAAGCAATTTCTTTAGCCCATTCATTCAATCTATCAATTCCATCATTACTAACTCCGTTGGGATAGTCACTGTAATCTTTAGTAACGGGGAAAACTGATTGAAGTATTATTTTAGTACTGGGGGACTCCAATTGTATTTCATGAATCAATTTTTTATAATAACTCTTATATTGAGTTTCCGTAAAATTATCAGCTCCATTTACTCCAATTGTAATAATCACAATCTCACATTCAGCTTTTCTAATTGCATTTGCGATTGTTAATCCTTGATTGCCAACCTTTACGTTTGTTATATTTGAATTAAGTGTAAGAGTATAACTACTAGGCACCAAAATATGTGACTCATCAATACCCCCTTTAATAAAATGATATGTTGTTGAATCACCAACAAAATATATTTTATTTATATATTCATCACCCTTGTCCTCAGTTAAATCTAACAAAACATTTTCCTCAGTTATATGATTTAAAGAAATTTTTCTTACAATTGGTATATTTGATTTTATCGTTAAAGAACTTATAGCAGTTATTATTAATAAAATACTTACAGCAAGAATATAAATGTTATAACTCTTCATAATTCCTCTCGTATATAGATTTATATTATTATTTGCTGAGGTGATGTTATTCATACAAATATACTAAATCAAATTGGAAACACGCCAATAGTACAGCTTAGCAATAATCTATTTGCAAAGCTTGAATTTTGCAATCCATTTGGCTCTATTAAAGATAGGGTAGCATTAAAAATAATTGAAGAAGCAGAAACAAAAGGACTATTGCATCCAAATAACACTATTATTGAGGCAACGTCGGGGAATATGGGAATTTCATTGGCTGCAATTTCCAAAATTAAAGGCTACAATTGCAAAATTGTAATGCCTGAAAATATGTCTGAGGATAGAAAATTATTAATAAAAAATTATGGTTCAGATTTGATTTTAACTGATAGAACTACCAGTATGACTGGTGCTATAAATAAGGCAAAAGAATTATTGTTTGAATATAAAAATTCATATTTTGTCGATCAATTCAATAATTATACTTCAGTGATTGCTCACGAAACAACAACAGCCCCTGAAATTTACTCTCAAACCAAAGGAAGTATTGATGTGATTTTTGTTGGAATAGGAACAGGGGCAACAATTTGCGGCTTATACAATTTTTTTAATGAAATAAAAAGCTTAATTGAAATTGTTGGCGTTTTGCCAATAAATTTTCCTCATAATATACAGGGAATAGGCCCAGGGTTTAATCCACCATTTTTGAATAATTTGCATTATACGACATTTTATGTAAATGAAAAAGACGTATTCGAAGCAAAAGTAGAGATATATAAAAAATACGGTCTTTATGTAGGTTTATCCTCAGGCGCAGTTTTATGCGCTTATAATTCATTTATCAAAGACCCTAAAAATCAAAACAAGAAAGCTTTATTAATTTTTCCGGACAGTGGAGATAGATATGAAAAATAGCCGATGAAATTTCATCGGCTATTTTATATTATTTATAAAATTCTTGTGCATATCTAACGGCACTCATTGCATCGGGGCCATATGCATCGGCACCCATTTTGCTGGCAATTTCTTGATTCAATACTGCGCCTCCAACAATAACCTTTATCTCGGAGTCATAATTCTTTAGCTCCACAATAGTATCTTCCATAGCATTTAGAGTGGTGGTCATAAGCGCTGAAAGTGCAACAAGCTTACATTGGTATGTCTTTACTGCCCAAACGACTTTGTCGGCAGGCACATTTTTTCCAAGATCATGAACCGTAAAACCATAGCTTTCTAAAAGCAACTTAACAATGTTTTTGCCAATATCGTGAATATCACCCTTAACCGTTGCCAAAATTACCGAATTACCATTGGACTTTTCTTGTGGAAATTTATCCTTGATAACACCAAAAGCAACACTTGCGGCTTCGGCACTGTTTAAAAGCTGAGGCAAAAACATTTTGCCTTGTTCAAACAATTCACCAACTTTGTTAAGTGCAGGAATAATATCTAAATTAATAATATCAAGTACATCTTTATTATTCAAGTAATCAATTGTTTTATCTTTTGCAAGCGCACTCAAGCCTCTTTCAATTATTTCATACAATGAATAATCGGATTTAGAAGTGTTTGAAGTGTTAGAATTTGCATATTTAAGAGAATAATTGATAAAATCTTCGCAAGAGCTGTCCATAACATTAAGAGCCCTAAATGAATAATATGCATCCATAAGCTCTTTAGAAATGGGATTCACAATAGCACAGGAAAGACCTCTCTGCAACGCCATAGTCAAAAATGCAGCATTGATAATTGGTCTATTAGGCAATCCAAATGAAATATTTGAAATACCCAAGCTGGTTTTTAATCCCATTTGCTTAAGTATATCAATTGTGTCAAGTGTGATTTTAGCACTTTGTGGATTTGAGGATATTGTCATCGCAAGCGGATCAAAAATAACATCCTTTTTATCAATGCCGTATTCTTGTGCTCTTGCAAGTATTCTTTTAGCTATTTCAACTCTTTCATCCACGGAATCAGGAATACCATTTTTGTCGAGTGTAAGAGCAATTACGACACCACCATACATCTTTACAAGAGGGAATATTGCATTCATGCTCTCATCATCACCGTTTACTGAGTTAATCATTGGCTTACCGTTATATATTCTAATTGCCTTCTCAATAACTGCAGGATTACTTGAATCAAGCTGCAAAGGAATATCGCATATACCTTGCAATTTTTTAACAGCCTCACACATAATCGCGCATTCGTCAATGCCAGGAAGGCCAACATTAACATCAAGTATATGTGTACCTGCATCGGCTTGATCAAGCCCTAATCTAAGTAAATAAGCAATATCACCATTATATAATGCCTCTTTAAATTTGGGCTTGCCTGTGGGATTGATTCGTTCACCAATAAGCACTGGATTTTCACCAATTTCAACAACGTTAGCATATGATGATATAACGGTTTTATTTTTTTGTGTCAAAGCACTCAAGGGAATATCGTGAGTTTTTTTGATGGTTTCTCTAATATATTCAGGCTCAGTACCACAGCATCCACCAAGAATATTAGCACCTGCATTGGCTAATTTTATTGCTGAATCAGAAAATTCCTCAGGGCTCATTGAAAATACAGTCTTTCCATCAATTACTTTAGGCAACCCTGCATTTGGATTAGCAATAATTGGAAGAGAAGAGCAAGCACTAAGCCTTCTAACTATATCAACCATCTTGTCGGGTCCCAATGAACAGTTTACACCAAGAGCCGTAACGCCAAGTCCTTCAAGCATAGCAACCATAACCTCAGGATTTCCGCCTGTAAGCATTTTGCCATTTTCATCGTATACGTTAGTAACGAATATAGGCAAATTGGAATTTTCTTTAGCAGCAACTACTGCAGCCTTTGTTTCATAAGCATCCGTCATAGTTTCTATGATAATAAGATCAACGTCTAAGCCATTAGCTACTCGAATATTCTTAGCAAATATTTCAACGGCATCGTCAAATGATAATTCACCCATGGGTTCAATAAATCTACCAATTGGGCCAATGTCAAATGCTATAAATGAGTCTTTATATCCATTACGTGCTTTGTTAGCGCAGGTAACAGCAGCCTTTATCAGCTCCTCATAATTTGAATGCTTAAGACAATTAACCCCAAAGGTATTTGTGGTAATTATATTCGCCCCCGCATCAAGATATTGACGGTGAATATCCTCAATAATATCAGAATGATTGATATTCCATAATTCAGGAAGTTCACCAGCTTTTAATCCGCGTTTTTGGAGCATTGTGCCCATTCCGCCGTCAAAATATATTCTTTTTTGCTTAATTAAATCACAAATAGTATTCATAGCGAACTCCTTTCAATTATTTTACACCAATCACAGCAGTAATGGATTTTGTTGGAATCATTAAATAATCACTGGATAGCATAATTCCTAAATTTTCTTTTGCAGATAGTCTTTCAAGCAAGAATTTTTGAAACTCCAAAGGAAAATCAGCATAACCCGGACTAAATCTATTAGTAACGTTTAATCCATTGCATATATCGTGTGTAATATATTCAATATAACTTTCTATGCCAGCCGAAGCTATGGCATCGATGTAAAAGCCCGAAGATGCATTTTGAAGCATTGCTTTGGCAATTAGCTGATCCACGTTAATGCTTGCAGTTACAGCCAATAAAATGACGTGATTTGAATCCTTCAAAACTCTTGAAAGTGAAGAAGAACTAACTACTTCATCATCAATGTAGCACACGTTGTCCACGCATTTACAAGGTACTTTAACATAAGCATATCTATATATTACTTTCTCATTAAATTTATCAATATGCTGCTTAATAATATTGGAATCGACTAAGATGCCTTTCCCAAGCCTTGCAGCAAGTTCAATTTTATCTATAGGTACAATATTGGAAGCCGTTGTACCAAATGTAACATCTTTACTAATCATTTACAATTTCCCAAAGATTATTTTGAATTTCTTTTGCCACGTCGGGCTTGTTCATAGAATAAATATGAACTGCTTTAAATCCGTTTGAATAGATATCAATTGCTTGATTAATTGTATAATCAACACTTGCCTTTCTAAAAGAATCTGGATAGTTTTGATATTTCTCAACTATATCCATATACTTTTTGGGGAGTGCATTGCCGGAAAGAAAAACAATTCGTTCAAGCTGTGACGTGCTTGTTATTGGCATAAGTCCAGCAACAACCGGAACACTAATGTCATATTTGTAAAGCTTATCAATAAAAGAATAAAAAATAGTATTATCGAAAAACATTTGAGTTGTTAAAAAATCACAGCCGTGGTTGACTTTGTTTTTCAGATATTCCAAATCCTTTTCCATAGATGTACTTTCCGGATGCGACTCAGGATAACATGCAGCACCAACACAAAAGTCTCCAAAACTCTTAATAGCATCAATCAATTCATAGGCATAGTGAAAATCCAAATCTAAATCATTAAGGTCAGATGGTCTATCACCTCTTAAAGCAAGTACATTTTCAATGCCAAGATTTTTTAAATTGTTTAATTCAAGATTAACCCTTTCCTTGGTAGAGGAAATACAAGTAAGATGTGCAAGGGATGTCACTCCATAAGATTGGACCTCCTTTGCGATTTTGGTGGTGTATTCAGATGTGCCTCCACCAGCGCCGTATGTAACACTCATATATGAAGGATTTAATGCGGCAATTTCTTTTACAGCTTTAGAAATTATTTCATATTTATCAGTTGTTTTTGGTGGAAATACCTCAAATGATAGAGATGGTTTTTTCCCATTAATGATTTCGGTAATTTTCATATAATCTCCTAAACAAGAGTAAAGTTAATAAAATAAAGATTTAATGATTTCAGTATTTTCGTCTGAATATTCAATTTCTTCAGATATAATTCTTGCAACGTCGTTAATTAAATTGTCAAACGAAAGTGTTGAAATTAATCCCGTACAAATGATAGAGAAGAAAAGATTAGCTCTAAATTCCTCATAATCAAAAGACTCACTACAATGTCTATATACAAAATACGCTAAAATTCGTGATAACTCATTTGAAAAAGATGTGTTCCAAATTAGTTTGTTTGTAAAAGCAAAGAATTCTTTATTTTCGGGATATAAATATTCAAATTTATCTACCAATTTATCAAAATTAAAATCAGTAATATCAATCTCGAACTCATTTTTCAAAAAGTTTATCTTTAAGTCAATATCCAAATCAGTTTTAAGTATTTGGAATACCTTGCTTCTATCTAAAACGGCATCATATTCATACTCTTCAATATTGCCATTAATATCATCAATATGAATAATTTGATTAAAATCGTCTGAAGTCAATATCAAATCACAAGCCACCTCGCACGACATACCAATGCCAACCTCTTTGCCATAATTGGTGAAATTATAAAAGCGTGGGTGTTCACGACAAATATCGCAAATATAACCATCACCACAGTTTAAAATAATGTTACACAAGCCTTTTTCGTTGAGATGTGGGCAATTATTGTTTTTAAGCTTAAAATGAGGTGTACCGTTATAATCAATACTTTTGCGTATTACATCAACATAGGGATGAGAAAGGGAAGCGTAGTTATCCAACATAGCTTGGTCAATATCAATTTCCCATCCTATGCAACAAGAGTGCTTGCATTTATCGGCTATACATTTAAAACTTTGATAATATTCTGGTGCAAATAGCTTCATAACGCCCTCATAAAAAATAACTTTATTATATTCTAACATATATGACACAATTTTTCAATATTTTTTCAAAAACCTATTGATTTTTTTGTTTGAATGTGTTATAATATCAAAGTCGTCAAAAGGCGGCACAAATTTATAGGGGTATAGCTCAGCTGGTAGAGTACCGGTCTCCAAAACCGTGGGTCGTGGGTTCGAATCCTCCTGCCCCTGCCAAAAAGCCAAGTCAAACAGACTTGGCTTTTTTATTTTTTTGCTCTTGCATTTCATAAATTTGTGTGCTATAATTAAAATAAGTTGATAAAGGATAAGATTTCTTTTAATTAATGGAGGGTTCATATGAATAAGATTATTACAATTGGACGTGAATTTGGTAGTGGTGGACGTGAATTTGGTCGACGCCTTGCTGAAGAACTTGGAATTGAATATTATGACAAAGAAATAATTGCTGCTATAGCCGAAAAAACATCCATGTCACAGGAATATGTGCAGGAAGTGTTGGAAGGAAAACCACATCATCTTTATCCAATCACTATTGGTCAAAGTATGTTTGTTACTAACAATTACTATATTCAGCAAGAGCAATCCATTTATCTTGCTCAATGTGAGATAATCAGAGAACTGGCTCAAAAATCAAGCTGTGTAATCGTAGGACGTTGCGCTGACTTCATCTTAAGAGATCTTAAACCATACAGAATCTTTGTTTATGCGGACATTGACAGTCGCGTAAGACGTTGCATCGCAAGAAATACTGATTCTCAAAAGAATCTTACCGAAAAAGATATCAAAAAGCAAATTTTATCAATTGATAAAAACAGAGCAAAATATTATGACTATTATACTGGAAACAAATGGGGAGATAAAAATAATTATGACCTTTGTGTTAACACAACGGACGTTGTTATTAAGAATATCGTACCTGTTATAGCCAAAATGTTTTAATAATTTAAAGCTAATATGAGCTCGCCGAATTATATTTGGTGAGCTCTTATTTTAATAATACGACAAGGAATTTTTATGATTAATTCAAAATTTTCTAAAAGTAAAAGGGGATTCACCTTAACTGAATTGTTGGTTGTAATTGCAATTTTAGCTGTTTTGTCAACTGTAGTAATCATAGGTTATTCTCACTCAATAAAAAGAAGTGCCATCACAACTGATAATCTTTTGGCTGAGCAAATAAACGCTCATCTTAATATTGAAAAAACTACTTCCGATTTTCAAAACGATAATGAGATAGCTAAAATAATCCAAGCCAATTTTGACCGCAATACTCCAGTTGAAACCAAGGAGTATGATATGGATATTTACTATAATTCTGATACACAAAGATTTGAAGTAATGTCTAATAGTGAAGTTAATGACAAATATCAAAACTTGAATTATTATTTTAATTTATCCACCTTCAACATTAGCAAAACTTATTTTGAAGCTTTTGAACCCGTTAAAACTTTTGAGAATACTGACGAACAATTATGCTCATATACTCAAAATAACAATCTGTATATATACATTTCTAAGGATGAATCAAATAACTTAAAAGCACATTCGGTCGACCTCTCAAAAATAATTTCAGCCCATGATTGCGAAGGAAATACGTTGCCAATAACGTTTAATAGCAATATGTTAATTGATGATAACAAGTTATTGCCTTCAGCTCCTGGTTCATATGAGGTTAAGTGTATTTCCAATGACTCACAAAACACCTTAGAATACACCTTGAAGGTTTATGTGAAAAACGTTTATTTATCAATTGATGCTGAAATAAATGCTAATGATGTAACGCATAAGGTCAACAAAATCAATCAAAACACTTTGACTATAAGCACGAATAACCTTAGATATAACTTAGAAATTAAGGACTATCACAATTCAGGTTTAAGCCCATACTTTGTTGAATTATCTGAGCAAACACATTTAGTTGATAGTATAACATTCCTAATATACATTGGTGATGAAATCATTGAGACGCCCATAACACCCGGATTTAATGAATTTATCGTAAATTTAGACTCTATTGAATCAAATGATTTTGATACGATTAAAGTCAGATATAGATATCAAGGTATAAACGGAGTCTATTGCTATTCCGAAGAAAAAATATTAACAATAAAAGAATAAAATCATGTACACACTATTAATTTCAATCATATATCTCGCATTCATAAGCTTGGGATTACCTGATTCACTATTAGGAGCTTCATGGCCCATCATGCATGAAGAAATTGGAGTATCAATTTCATTTATGGGAATAATATCCATGGTGGTATCCCTTTCAACTATTATCTCAAGCTTGTTATCAAACAAACTTACCCATAAATTCGGCACGAAATGGGTTACAACCATAAGTGTATTCCTGTCCGCAATTGCCTTGCTTGGATTTTCTTATTCCACAAATATTTGGATGATACTTATTTTCGCAATACCATATGGTCTTGGAGCAGGTGGTGTAGATGCTGCCCTAAACAATTACGTAGCACTACATTATTCATCCAAACACATGAGTTGGCTGCACTGCTTTTGGGGAGTTGGAACAATAATCAGTCCATTTGTTATGAGCTATAGTCTTGCTAACGCAAATTGGAATTTGGGATATCGTATCATATCATTCATTCAGTTGGCTATTGCTGTTATTATGTTGATAACACTACCTCTTTGGAAGGTTAATGATACTAAACCAGAAAACAAACCTGAAAAAGTAAAAAGCATTGGAATTATTGATGCCATAAAAATCAAGGGTGTAGCAACTTTATTGATTGGCTTTTTCAGTTATTGCGCAACTGAATCAACAGTAATGGCTTGGGCTTGTACATATTTAGTCGAGGCTAAAAGAATTGACGAGCCTACCGCTGCAGCATTCGCATCAAGCTTTTTTATTGGAATGACAGTTGGAAGATTTTTAAGCGGATTTGTGATGGACAAGCTTGGTGATAGAAAAATGATTTTACTTGGAACATCAGTTTTGACTCTTGGCATATTAATTTTGCTGATTCCAAGCTCCAATTATGTAATTTCACTTATCGCACTTATAGTATCAGGCCTTGGATGTGCTCCAATTTACCCCTGTATCGTGCATTCCACTCCGAACAATTTTGGAGCAGAGAACTCAGGCGCGATTATAGGTATTCAAATGGCTTGTGCATATCTTGGATCTACTCTAATGGCACCATTTTTCGGGGTTGTTGGCAAATACATTGGTTTTAACCTTCTTCCTGTGTATATGCTGATTTTTGCAGTCTTAATGATAGTCATGTTAGAAAAAACATTCAAAACAACAAAACAATAATACAACAAGCCCATTTATCAAAATGGGCTTGACTTTTTATATAATTACTATTGATTTTTCAACGGATTCATGGTATTATTAAATAAATTTAAATTGGGAGAGCATCATGAAAATAATAAGCGTAAAAAATTTAACAAAAGTATTTAAAAAGCCCATACGCGAAGAAGGTCTAAAGGGAATGATTAAGGCATTATTTTCTCGCAAATATGATGAGGTAAGAGCCGTTGATGATATTTCATTCGACATCGAGCAAGGCGAAATTGTGGGATATATTGGCGCTAATGGTGCAGGTAAATCTACAACCATTAAAATGATGTGTGGAATTCTTTTTCCTACCTCCGGTACAGTAACCGTTAACGGCATGGGTTTTGAAAAGGATCGTCAAAAAATCAATAAAGAAATGGGTGTAGTTTTCGGGCAAAAAACACAGCTGTGGTGGGATATTCCTCTCATAGAAACCTTTAAAATTCTTAAAAGCATTTATGAAGTATCTGATGAAGACTATAACGAGAGGTTTGAATATCTTTGCGAACTCCTTGACATGAAGCCCTTCCTTAACCAAACAGTAAGATCCCTCTCTCTCGGTCAAAGAATGAGAGCGGACTTTGCAGCAGCTCTTATTCATTCACCTAAAATTGTATATTTAGATGAACCTACAATCGGTCTTGATGTTCTTGTTAAAGACAAAATAAGAGGTGCAATTAAAGAGCTTAACAAAAAGTATAACATTACAGTTATACTCACAACTCACGATATGAAGGATATTGAAGAGCTTTGCAATAGAATCATCATTATTGACAAAGGTAAGATTCTTTATGACGGCAGCTTGGCTAACATAAAATATAGATTTGGCAACACAAAAACCATCTACGTTCCTTCAAATGTTGATATTAATGAGGAACAGTTAATCGGGAAATTTCCAGGCATCGTTCTTGAAAAAAATGATTCCACAACTGCAATCAAATTTTCTCTTAACGAAATTGATCTTGATGACGTGTTAGTATATCTTATAAATACATACCATGTAAAAGATTTCAAAATTGAAGATATTTCTATTGAAGATATAACAAAACAATTATATGAAAAGCATTAAAAAAATTCTCAAACTTTACATGCCTTTTTCAAAAGCAGGCATTAAAATAGAGCTTTCATATAAGGCACAAATAGTAATGTGGATAGCCATCTCGTTTATTCAAATCTTCTTTGTATTCTTTTTGTACAAAGCGATATACGAGAGTTCACCAGATGCTGTGATTAACGGATTCACATTTAATGACATGGTGCTTTATATGATAACCTCTTTCTTCTTCTCATTTATTATGGGAGCAGGGGATACAAGCTATGAAATTTGGACGGATATTAAAGAGGGAACCATAGCTAATACCTTAACAAAACCGGTTTCATACCGTCTTCGTCATTTATTCACTTATTTTGGCGTTTTAGTATTTGACTTTGCGGTAATTATAATCCCTTTCTTGTCCATTGTTTATGCAATATTCATATCACTTAGTTTATTAACTGTGAATATAGGTGAATTCGCATTAAACATTTTGTTCTTTATACTTTTTAGTATTATTGCAGGATTTATTAACAATGCGGTAAGCTATTTTGTGGGAATGTTAGTATTCTATACTGACCACTTGTTTGGTTTAAATATGGCAAGAAATGCGCTTCAAGGATTTCTTGGTGGACAAATGGTACCACTTGCATATATGGGAACTCTTGGGGTAGTATTTTCATTCACACCATTCGCATTTATGAACTCAATTCCCGTATTGACATTAATGGGCAAATTGAGTATTCTGGATATAGTTATGTATCTTGGAATTGCAATTATATGGATAATTATCATTGAATTAGTTAATCATTTCATCTTTAGCCGTGCGCTTAAGAAAATCACAGTGCAGGGAGGTTAAATATGAGATATTTGAAACTATACTTCACATATGCAAAGCTCTCACTTATGAGCAAGCTTGTTTATAAAGCAAACGTAATTATTGGTATTATTGCTTTCTTATTTACTGAGGCAACATCATTATGTACGCTATACATTTTAGTAAATAGCGTTAATAGGATTAGGGTAGGGGATATTCACTATGGAATCTTTGAAATCGGCTTGCTTTTTGGTATTACAAATTTAGCTGTTGGTATCGACCATCTTCTTACCGACCGTCTTTGGAATGTAGCCTATTGGGAAGTAAGATCGGGCAAGCTCGATCACATGTTTTTAAGACCTGTTCCTGTGTTATTCCAGGTAATAGCATCTGAAGTTCAGCTAGAAGCATTGGGAGAGCTCATAGTAGCAACAGCACTTATTACTCTTTGTGCAAGTCAATTAAATATAACCTTCAATTTGGGAGCTATTTTATTGGTTGTATTAGGCATTATTTGTGCAGCAATAATTATTTCATCATTCAAGATTTTGGTAGCTTCTTTGGCATTTAAATTTCAACGTAGTGGCCCGTTGCTCCAATTTATTTACAATTTCTCAGGATACACAAAATATCCTATGACGATTTATCCTAAAGTAATTCAAGCAATTTTAACTTTTATTATACCGCTTGGTCTTTGCTTATTTTTCCCATTCGAAAATCTTTTCCGTCCGGTAGAAAATCCATTATTGCTCAGTGGTGGCATGATTGCTTTTACACTCGTTTTTGCAGGGATTTGCATAACCGTATGGAATATCATGGTAAAAAAATACGAAAGCACAGGAACTTAATAAAAAATAAAGAGAGCAACAAAAGTTGCTCTCTTTTAATTTGGCGGAGAAGGTGGGATTTGAACCCACGCGACGCGCAAACGCCCTACGAGATTTCGAGTCACGCCTCTTCGACCACTTGAGTACTTCTCCATATTTTTGACTTTTTAATTATATCATATTATTGGAAAAAATCAATAGAAAAATCATATTTTTTTGTTAATAGATTGACTTTTTATTTTGCTTGATGTATAATTATTTTGTATTTATACAAATATTAATATTATAGAAAGTTTATTATGAAAATTTTAGCTATCGGTGATATCGTTGGCAGCATTGCCATAGATTATCTTGCAAAAAATCTCTCAAAATTTGTTAGAGATAACAAAATTGATTTTGTAATTGCAAACGGTGAAAATGCAAGCGAAATCAAAGGTTTATCAAAAAATGATGCTGAAGCCATTTACAACTTAGGTGTTGATTTTATTACACTTGGTAATCATGCCTTTGGCAAAAAAGATCTTTATTCATTCCTCGATAACAATGACCACAAAATTATCAGACCCTGTAATTTTCCCATTAAATCTCCGGGAAGTGGTTATAGTATTGTAAACGTAGATGGATATAAGATTCTTATCATCAATGCTCTTGGCACAATGTATATGACTCCCCTTAACTCACCCTTTGAAGCTATTGATAGGGTACTTGAAAGAGAAAAGGGAAGCTATGACTTTGCAATTTTGGACTTTCATGCCGAGGCAACAAGTGAAAAGCTTGCTATAGCACATTATTTTGATGGTAAGATTGCTATTATTTTTGGTACTCATACACATGTTCAAACTGCAGATGAGCAAATTTTACCCAACGGCACAGCTTATATTACTGATATTGGTATGACAGGTCCCATTAATAGTATTTTAGGTACTAAAATTGAAACAATAGTCGATAAATTTACTATGCAAACACCTCAATTTTTTACTGTTGCTGAAGGAGAGGTAAGAGTTAACGGCACTATTTTTGATATTAATCCCGATAGTGCAAAAATTAATTCAGTAACAAGAATAAAATTCTAAATTAAAAAGGAGATTACCCAATGACACTTGTAATTCTTGCAGCCGGAATGGGTTCACGTTACGGCGGAATGAAGCAAATTGACCCCATGAATGATGACGGTGATTTCATCATAGATTTTTCTATATTTGATGCTATTAAAGCTGGTTTTAACAAGGTTGTATTTATCATTAAAGAAGAAAATCTTAAAGATTTTAAAGAAACAATCGGAAATAGAATAAATAAATATATTGACGTTGAATATGCTTTTCAAAGAATGCAGGACGTTCCTGAATGGTTTAATGTTCCCCAAGAACGCACAAAGCCATGGGGCACTACTCAAGCTATGATGAGCATTATTGATATCGTCAAAGAACCATTTGCAGTTATTAATTCAGATGACTTTTATGGTCGTGAGGCTTTCGAAATTCTTGCTAATCATCTTAAAACAATTGATGGTTGCACTGGTAAACCCCAGTTTTGCATGGCAGGATATCGTCTTAAAAACACTGTTACAGAGCACGGTGCTGTAAATCGTGGTGTGTGCAATATAAATGATGAAGGCCATCTTATTAATATCGTAGAAGCAAAAGAAATTGTTCCTGTTGGAAACGGCAAAGCAGAATATCCTGACGGGGATAATAAAATAAGTCTTGACCTTGATACAGTTGTTTCAATGAACTGTTGGGGATTCACACCAGATCTTTTTCCATATCTGACAGCTGAATTCGAACGATTCTTGAAAAACATTAAAAATCCGTTAAAAGATGAGTCCTATCTTACTGACGTTGTTGACGTTATGATTAAGAGCGACTCTTGTGACGTTGTTGTTTATAATACAAATGCTTGTTGGCTTGGCGTAACTTATGCTGAAGATAAGCCTGCAGTTGTTGCAGGAATTAAAAAGCTTATTCAAGAGGGTGTATATCCTGAGCATCTTTGGAAATAAGTAGATAATATTATGTCAAAATAATTTCAAGTGTTTGGAATTGGCATACAAACCCTCCCAACGGATATAACGATTAACTTGATTTTCAAAACGGCAATTTCTATTGCCGTTTTGGTTGTTAGAAGGAGGAATCATCTTTATGATTAATATGAATCAAATCAAAGAAATTCTTGCTGAATTAAGTATTTCAGCGCTTAAAATTTCTCCCTTCAAATCATTTGAGGATGATACCAATTATGACATTTGGTTAGTTGAAACTATAGACAATAAATACGTACTCAAGCCGGAAAAAAATTACGAATTTGAAATTTATTCAGCGTTGTTTAGAGAAGAGACACCAGGCGTGCCTAAACTTATTGCATCAACTGAATATGAGAATAAAAAATTCATTCTTATTGAGTATATTGAGGGAAAAGATTTGTGCAGATGCGAGCAATCTTCATTAACATTAGTACTTGATGCGCTAATTTCATTGCAAGAAAAATATTGGGATGACCAAAAACACGAAAATATTGGCTATACATACCCCAAAAGCTATGAGAGCCGTGTAAACAGAGGTAAATATTTGGGTGACTCAGATATAGAAAAGGCATATGACGAGTTTTTATCTATATACTCAAAACTCCCAAAAACTTTATGTCACGATGACCTTTTACCATTTAACGTTATTGTTAATGATAAGGCTGCCTCAATAATTGACTGGGAATACGCGGGCATATTACCATATGCTACCTCAATCGCACGCTTGCTTGCACACACCGAAGATGATAAAAATGCTATTTTTTATATGTCTGAAGATGACAAAGAATTTGCTAAGCAATACTATTATGATAATCTTATTGCTAAACATAATATCTCGTACGATGAATATATGCATACGTTAGATTTGTTTTTGCTTTACGAGTATTGTGAATGGATTATGCTTGGTAACAAATACTCTACTGCCAACAAAGAAAGAGCTGCTGCTTACACAATTAAAGCCAAAAATCATTTGGTAAAATTGCAAAAGGAATACATATGAGTTTAATCAAAGAACTATTTGGGAAACACCATAATCAAGATATATATAAATTCACACTTCAAAATACTAATGGTATGAGTGTGGCATTGACAAACTTCGGCGCTACTATTATTAGCATAAATGTACCCGACAAAAGTGGGGAAGTAGCTGACGTAATTTGTGGATACGACGATTTGCAATCTTATATTGATGCCGATGGGTATCAAGGCGCTATAATAGGACGGGTTGGAAACCGTATTTGCAAGGGTAAATTTGTACTGGATGACGTTGAATACAACATGTATATAAACAATGGTCCCAATCACCTTCACGGAGGTAAAATCGGTTTTGACAAACGAGTTTGGCAGGTTTTATCCACGAGCGATTGCGAGGAGCCTTCAATTAAATTCTTCTTGCTTTCAAAAGATGGAGAAGAGAATTATCCCGGAAATTTGGCTGTTACAGTAACGTATACGCTTAATAATGATGGGGAGCTTGCAATTAAATATGAGGCAACCACCGATAAAAGAACAATCATTAATCTTACCAATCACACCTATTTTAATCTTGGTGGATACAATTCAGGCAAAATCTTTGACCATGAGCTTTGGCTTGATGCAAATACATACTTGCCAACCGACGAAACCTTAATCCCCACAGGAGAAATTAAAAGTGTAGAGGGTACACCTTTTGACTTTAGACTCCCTAAAACTATTGGTAGAGATTTTAACACCCACAACCAAGACCTTATATATGCAGGTGGATATGACCATTGCTTTAATTTTATGGGTGGTGAAACTGAAATTCCAAAGCTTAGAGCTAAAGTTTACCACGAAAAATCGGGAAGAACCATGGAAATGTATACTAACCAACCTTGCGTACAATTTTACACAGGCAATTTTCTAACAAATTCCAAATTCCCCTTTAAGAACAATTGTTCGCAAGAGAAGCAAATGGCTTTTTGCCTTGAAACACAGCATATGCCTGATTCAATAAATCATCCATATTTTACCAATGTTATCTTAAATCCCGAAGAGAAATACAACTATACAACCATATATAAATTCTATACAAAATAAAGAAAAGCTGAACAATTGTTCAGCTTTTTTGTTATCTATTTTGTCTATATACCTCAAAAGCAAGCACGGTAGCTGCTGCAGAAGCTGTTAAAGAGCCCTTAAAGGTTTTACCGTAATCAACGCGAACAATCATGTCCGACTTGGCTAATATTTCAGCGGAAATGCCTCGCTTTTCGCCGCCCACAATAAGAAGAAGTGGCTTTTTAAGGTCGGCATCATAAAGGGATACTGAGTCACGAATACCCGCAGAGGCAACCTTATATCCCTTAGCTTTGAATAAGTCAATAGCCTTGCTAATATCACATTCAAAGGTATTGATTAACTCAGAAGTGCCTGCAGATCCCTTACAAATAAGCCCTTGAGCATTGCTAAAACGGTAAGCAGGAACTATAATTCCATCAGCGCCAGAGGCATATACCGAGCGTATAGCATAAGCAAAATTAAACGGATCCTCAATGCCATCCAATATAATATAAAAGCCATTATCAATAATCTGATTAGAGTCGCTCAATACAGGAATATTTGTCCTTGAACAAATAGCAATGATACCACCATGAGTTTTACCATTTGCAAGCTCATCAATGATAGAGTGTGAAACACCAATCAGTTCAAATGAAAGCTCCTGAGATTTAATTTCTAAAAACTTCAACTCATTATATTTGCTTTTTTTCTTGTCGACGTTATAGAGCACCTTAAGAATTTTTCTATTAGATGAATTATTCTGAATGGCAGATATGATAGAACTAATACTAGTCATACCTTCAAAGACATCAAAAATTTCTTTATCGAATACGTAATTTTGCATATAATACATCCTTTAATAATATTTAGAAAGTTGTTTGCATAAAATTAATCAGTATAAAATTATAGCGAGGAAATTTTTTATGTATATCTCATCAAATAAAGAACGTTGTGTAACAATAGCATCCTATATGATTGAAAATGAATCAACAGTTAGATCAGTAGCAAAAAGATTTG
>JAZTYY010000031.1:0-4838 GCA_045637205.1 Eubacteriales bacterium
CTTGGATGAAATCAAATCCGCCTTTTATTAACCTGCCATAAGGCAGATTTCATCGCGTAGCGATTTCATCCACGAATGTGGATTTATTCCGCAGAAGGCGGATTTAGTTGCGGTGCTTCGCACCGCTAAACCCCAATTTATACAAGAGGTAAAAATATGTATTCAAAAATAGTTGAACAATCTAAAAATATGATAGAGGAATTTTTGTCAGTTGTGCCGATGAACAAGGGTGAAATTTTGGTTGTCGGTTGCTCCTCAAGTGAAATTGTTGGTGAAACTATTGGCAAGGGCTCTGATTTCAATGCTGCAAAGGCGGTTTTTGAGGGTATTTCTCCCATTCTTGAAAAGAAGGGAATTTTCCTTGCGGCACAGTGTTGTGAGCATCTTAATCGCGCACTTGTGGTGGAAAGGGAATGTGCCGAAAAATACGGTCTTGACGTTGTTTGCGTAGTGCCCAAGGCAAAGGCGGGCGGCTCGTTTGCGACTACAGCTTACGAAAATTTCAACGCGCCCGTAGTTGTTGAAACAATCAAAGCGCACGCAGGGGTTGACATCGGCTCGACTCTTATTGGCATGCACCTTCGTGCAGTAGCCGTGCCCGTGCGCCTTTCAATGAAGCAGCTCGGAGAGGCAAACGTGACCTTCGCGCGCACAAGACCGAAGTATATAGGTGGCCCGAGGGCGCAGTATGAATAGACATAAAAAGGAGAGCCAAGGCTCTCTTTTTTGCTTGCGCTTGGCGATTAATTGGGGGTTTATCGAGCACTTTGTTCGCACAAACCAAACGGATTATTTTGCCGCGCTTTTTTAAAAGCGCGCGTCTGCGCGGCGTTAGCGCAAAAACGGCATTTTCTTTTTGCAAAGCTTTTTCTTTTGTGCCTCTTGTGGCAAAAGAAAAAGCGTCTAACAAATCTTGATACCAAAAGGGTTTAGCCGCTTTTCTTTTGTAACGGGTCGTCGAGGACGTCGACCCCTACAATGTTTTGGAAATTTTTAAGTTGTATAGTAGCCATATTGCTATTAAAATGGCTACAAATTAGCAAAAATAAACTAGGAAACCGTAGGGGTCGACGTCCTCGACGACCCGATATTCAATAAAACTAACTGTTTGATAAATCAAAATTTGAAGCTCTTGTGTTCTACTTCTTGCCAAAAATTTCACAATTTTTAATAAAACTATTGATAAATTGACAAAAGTGTGGTATATTATTAATTGGTAAAGATTGGGCTAATAAAAATACCTGCCCGAATAATGTAATGAAAGGATAAAATTACTATGACTTACAACAAGAAATCCATTGAGGATATCGAAATCGTTGAAGGCGCGAGAGTGCTTGTAAGATGCGATTTTAACGTTCCTCTTAAAGACGGAGTGATCACAAGCGATAAGAGAATCGTTGAAGCTCTCCCCACAATCAAATATTTGCTTTCAAAGGGTGCAAAGGTTGTTCTTTGCTCTCATATGGGCAAGCCCCACAATATCTTGACAGAAGGCTTTGGTCTTACAAAGAAGGAAAAGAAGAAGGTTGAGGCTCTTCCTGAAGAAGAAAGAGAAGCAGCTAAAGCTGAACTTCTTGCAAAGGCTCTTAAGGATGACAAGAAGAAGCTCACTCTTGCTCCTGTAGCTGCTCGTCTTAACGAATACCTTGACGGCAAGGTAACATTTGCTGAAGATATCATCGGTGCAGATGCACAGGCAAAGGTTGCTGCTCTTGAAAACGGTCGTGCAGTTCTTCTTGAAAACGTTCGTTTTGACGCAAGAGAAGAAAAGAATGGTGAAGATTTTGCAAAAGAACTTGCTAAATACTGCGATATCTACGTAAACGATGCTTTCGGTACAGCTCATAGAGCACATGCTACAACAGCAGGTGTTGCTATGTACGGAAACGTTCCTGCAGTTTGCGGTTACCTCATTCAGAAGGAAATCGGCGTTATGGGTAAGGCTCTCACAACTCCTGAAAGACCCTTCGTTGCTATCCTTGGCGGTGCTAAGGTTGCAGATAAGCTCAACGTTATCAATAACCTTCTCACAAAAGTTGATACTCTTATCATCGGTGGTGGTATGGCATACACATTCCTTGCTGCTCAGGGTTATGGCGTTGGTAAGTCACTTCTTGACGAAACAAAGATTGATTACTGCAAGGATATGATGGCAAAGGCTGAAGCTAACGGCGTTAAGCTCCTTCTTCCTGTTGACGTTGTAACAATCGCTGAATTCCCCAATCCTATCGATGCTCCTGTTGAAACTCTTGAAGTAAATGCTGATGCAATCCCTGCTGACAGAGAAGGCTGCGACATCGGTACAAAGACACAGGCACTCTACTCACAGGCAGTACTTGATGCTAAGACAGTTGTTTGGAACGGTCCTATGGGCGTGTTCGAAAACCCCATTCTTGCAAAGGGTACTGTTGCTATGGCTGATGCTCTTGCACAGTCAAGCGCAACAACTATCGTAGGTGGCGGTGACTCAGCAGCTGCTTGCGAAACACTTGGTTTTGCATCCCAGATTACACACATCTCCACAGGTGGCGGTGCATCTCTTGAATTCCTTGAAGGTCTTGAGCTTCCCGGTATCGCTTGTCTTGAAGATAAATAATTGAAATTATTTTTGCAGTGCTACAAATGTAGCACTGCAAAGTTATGCTAAAGGAGAAAATAAAATGAGAAGATACGTTATCGCAGGCAACTGGAAGATGAATTTCACTCCTTCCGAAGCAACTGCTTTTATTAATGAAATCAAACCCATGGTTGAGGGTAAGAATAATTGTGACATCATCTTTTGCGCTCCCTTTGTAACAATTGGCGCGGCTATGGAAGCTGCAAAGGGCTCAAATATTAAGATTGGTGCTCAGAACGTTCACTTTGAAGAAAAGGGCGCGTTCACAGGTGAAATTTCCGCTAAGATGCTCAAGGAAATCGGTGTTGAATACGTTATTATCGGTCACTCTGAAAGACGTCAGTACTTTGGTGAAACAGATACAACTGTTAACCTTCGTACAAAGGCAGCTCTTGCAGCTGGTCTTAAGGTTCTTCTTTGCCTTGGTGAAGTTAAGGAAGAAAGACTTGCAGGCATCACTAACGAAGTTGTTGGTATGCAGACAAAGCTCGACCTTGCCGGAATTTCCGCTGAAGAGCTTAAGAACGTAATTATCGCATACGAGCCCGTTTGGGCAATTGGAACAGGTCTTACAGCTACTCCCGAGCAGGCAGACGAGACTTGTGGTGTAATCCGTGACGTTGTTGCTGATCTCTATGGCAGAGAAGTTGCAGAAGAGCTTATTATTCAGTACGGTGGTTCTATGAACGACAAGAATGCTGCTGAGCTTCTTTCAAAGACAAACGTTGACGGTGGTCTTATCGGTGGTGCTTCTCTCGTTGCTGAAAAATTCACAGCAATTGTTGATGCAGCACAGTAATTTATAGAATACTTAATCGTCTTTTGCGATATTGCTTGCTATTTACATAGCGGGTGTATTGCTTTCAAATTATCTGGCAAAGTATAAAACTATTGTTAATTTGTTGTTTGTGGTTGGAATTTTTTTGTCATATTTCTATATTGCAAGATATATGTATTATGATGTTGGCCCTAATGATTAGAATTTCAAAAACACTTTGCCAACTGCAAATGTTAGCCCATTTATGTTTTGTTTGACACCATTTATTTTGATAATGCCAAAGGCAATTCGTAAGTATCTTTTGACACTTGTTGCGCTTTTGTCATTTGGAATGGCTGTTGCAGGTCTTGGTGGTGCGCTTGGATTTATGCTGCGCAATTATAAATTTCATTGGCATACAACAATGGACTGCTTGGCACATATCCTCATCTCTCTTTGGGGAGTTTATATTGTAAAGAGTGGTCAAGTTGAGTTGACACCCAAAAAGGCGATTCGCTCAGGCGCGATTATCGTATCTGTGGCATTTATAATGTTTGTTTTGAATTTGATATATCACAAGGCATTTTTTGGCCTTTCACTTTACGGTGAGCATAATATTTATAATGTTAGATTCTTTGAAAATGGAGTTGTTTCTGCGATTGCATATTTCTTGGGACTTTGCCTTGTGCTTTGCACCGGATATTTCTATCAAAAAATAATTAATTTGAGAAAAGAACGATAAAAAATAAAAAGCCCTTCAGACAAAGCACAAAAAGTCGGGAAGGGTTTTTATTTTTGTGTTATTTGGGTACCTGTTAAGAAAAAATAAGAAAAAAGCACCCGTGTGAGTGGGTGCTTTTTTATATAAATTGGGATTTAACTATGCCTTCCCCAGCGGGGAAGGGGGACCGCTTGCGGTGGATGAGGAGAACACGGTTTGTGAAAACTATCGTCTTTCTCAACCAAATTTCCTTTGTTAACATAAAGAAATTACTTGAAAAATCAAGGTTTTTGTTTTATGTTAAATTCCTTCATTTATACTAAATGGTGCTCTCCTCATCCACCATCAAAGATGGTCCCCCTTCTCCGCTGGAGAAGGCTATAATTTAGTTTACCTTTGGAACGGACCCTCGAGGACGTCGGTCCCTACAACAATCGCGGTATTTTTTGTTAAACAATAGCCGTAAATTAAGCAAAATGGCTACGAATATGCTATAAAAATATATCATACTCCGTAGGGGTCGACGTCCTCGACGACCCGCCATTATATAAAACTAACTAACCGACAAATCAAATTTAGAAATTAAAATTTATAGATTGAGTATAAACTCTTGCCTCCCTCCGAGAGGGAGGTGTCACCGAAGGTGACGGAGGGAGCCTGCGAAACTATTGATAATGTTTTATCATATTGTTTGCAATAGAAATATAATCTCGCACTCTCCTCCACCCGACTTCGTCGGGAGC
>JAZTYY010000032.1:0-3079 GCA_045637205.1 Eubacteriales bacterium
ATGACACTTGCTATTGAACCCATGATTAATATGGGTACGGCAAAGGTTATCATGTTGCCAGACGGCTGGACGGTGAAAACTGCTGACGGAAGTCTTTCGGCTCATTATGAAAATACTATTGCTATTACTCCCGAGGGAGTAGAGATATTAACGCTTATTGATAAAGAATTTTAAAGCAAATATTTTTGAGGAGGATAAATACTTTGGCTAAAGATGATGTAATCGAATTCGAAGGTACGGTAGTTGAAGCACTTCCTAACGCAACCTTCAAGGTTCAGCTTCCCAATGGGCACATCGTTACTGCTCACATTTCAGGAAAGCTTAGAATGAACTATATCAGAATTTTGCCCGGTGATAAGGTAACTATTGAGGTTTCCGTTTATGACCTTAATAAAGGTAGAATCACTTGGAGAGCAAAATAATTTATAAAAACGCTGACGGCAAAATGCCGTTGGGTAACTCATATAAAAACCAATAAAACCATAATAAAGAAAGGAATGGTAGTACAATGAAAGTTAAACCATCCGTAAAGAAGATCTGCGACAAGTGCAAGATCATCAAGAGAAAAGGTAAAATCATGGTAATTTGTGAGAACCCGAAGCACAAACAGAGACAGGGTTAATCACAAACCACACACTAAAAATAACCGAATTAAAGAGGTGAAATAAAATGGCTCGTATAGCTGGTGTTGATATTCCAAATGCAAAACGCATTGAAATCGCTCTTACCTACATTTACGGTATAGGCCGCAAGAGTGCAAATGACATTCTTGCAAAGACAGGCATCAATCCCGACACTCGTGCAAAGGATCTTACAGACGCTGAAGTTGCAAAGCTTCGTGACGAGATCGAAAACTTCTACACAGTTGAGGGTGATCTTCGCCGTGATGTTGCTATGAACATCAAGAGAAAGATCGAAATTAACTGCTTCTGCGGTATCAGACATAGAAAAGGTCTCCCCGTAAGAGGTCAGAGAACAAAAACAAACGCAAGAACTCGTAAGGGTCCTGCTAAGACAATCGCTAACAAGAAGAAATAAAGGAGTAGCATAAGATGGCTGTTAAAAAAGTAGTCAGAAAACGCCGCGAACGTAAGAATATTGAAAAAGGCGCGGCTCATATCAGTGCAACTTTCAACAATACTATTGTAACCATCACCGACGTAAACGGAAACACAATTTCTTGGGCTTCCGCTGGTGAACTTGGTTTCAAGGGTTCCAGAAAATCAACTCCCTTTGCAGCTCAGTCTGCAGCAGAGACAGCAGGTAAGGCTGCTATGGAACACGGACTTAAGACTGTTGAAGTGTTTGTAAAAGGTCCCGGTTCAGGACGTGAATCCGCAATCCGTGCGTTGGAAACAGTTGGTCTTCAGATCACAATGATCAAGGACGTAACTCCTATTCCTCACAACGGTTGCAGACCCCCTAAACGTAGAAAAGTTTAATATTGGAGGATTTACAAAATGGCAAGATATACAGGTCCTGCATGTAAGCTCTGCCGTAGAGAAGGCAAAAAGCTTTATCTCAAGGGCGAACGCTGCACATCAGGTAAATGCGCACTTGACCGCAGACATTCTGCTCCCGGTCAGCATGGTGCAAACAATAAGAAACTTAGAGAATACGGTCGTCAGCTTCGTGAGAAGCAGACAGCAAAGAGATACTATGGTGTTCTTGAAAAGCAGTTCAAGAACTACTATGTAGAAGCTGCAAGAAAGCCCGGTATCACAGGTGAAAACCTTCTTTGCTTGCTTGAAAGAAGACTTGACAACGTAGTATTCAGAATGGGCTTTGCAGAAAGCCATAAAGAAGCTCGTCAGATCGTTCTTCACGAGCACATCGAACTCAACGGTAAGAAGGTTAACGTTCCTTCCATCCTTGTAAGACCCGGTGACGTTATCACAATTCGTGAAAACTTCAGAGGTTCTGAAAAGTGCAAGGCACTCGTTGAGAGCGCACAGACAAAGTCTGCTCCTAAGTGGCTTGAAGTTAATAAGGAAAACATGAGCGCAAAGGTTCTTACCATGCCTGCTCGTGAAGACATTGACTTCCCCTTCGAGGAACAGCTCATCGTCGAACTTTATTCCAAGTAATAACCCGGGTGCCGCAAAAGTTGTACCCGTGGTTGCTTGGCAATTGTGGATGACAATTTTAGAGCGGACGCAATTTATCCCCTGTAAGACACAGTGAAAAAATTATTAATGGAGGAATATTTGGAATGATTGAAATAGAGAAACCTAATATTACAACGGTTGACTTGAGTGAAGACGGAAAATTTGGTACATTTATTGTTGAGCCCCTTGAAAGAGGATACGGCACAACACTTGGAAACTCACTTCGCAGAGTGCTTCTCAGCTCTCTTCCCGGTGTTGCAGTAACAAACATCAAGATTGATGGCGTTTTGCACGAGTTTTCAACAATCACAGGCGTAAAAGAAGATGTAACAGAAATCGTTCTTAACGTTAAGGGCATTACAGCAAAGCTTCACACAAATTCTCCCAAGACAGTTGTGATTGACGTTGTTGGTGAGCAGGTTGTTACAGCCGGCGACATCAAGCAGGATACAGATATTGAAATTCTTAATCCTAACCACTACATCGCAACAGTAGCTCAGGGTGAAAGATTCTATATGGAGCTTACCTTTGACAACGGCCGTGGATACGTTTCCCAGGAACGCAACAAGCAGCTTCATACCTCGCTTCTCGGTCCTAACGTTTCTGCGCCCATCGGAACGATTTACACCGATTCTATCTATACACCCGTTTATAACGTACGTTACACTGTTGACAGCACACGTGTGGGAACGGTTGCCGATTACGACAAGCTCACAATCGAGATTGAAACGAACGGTACTATCTCCGCAAAAGAGGCGGTTTCCCTCGGAGCCAAGATTCTCAACGAGCATCTCAACTTGTTTGTAGATTTGTCTGAAGAAGCAAGAAATGAAAGCATTATGGTTGAGAGAGAAGAAACCATCAAGGAAAAGGTTCTTGAGATGACCATTGAGGAACTTGACATGTCTGTTCGTAGCTTCAACTGCTTGAAGCGCGCAGGCATTGATACAGTTGAAGATCTGACCAACCGT
>JAZTYY010000033.1:0-10194 GCA_045637205.1 Eubacteriales bacterium
GGATGAAATCAAATCCGCCTTTTATTAACCTGCCATAAGGCAGATTTCATCGCGCAAGCGATTTCATCCACCATTTGTGGATTTATTCCGCAGAAGGCGGATTTAGTTGCGGTGCTTCGCACCGCTAAATCCCAATTTAACAATTTACACGCAAAAACCCACCCACATCGTTTGATGTGGGTGGGTTTAATATTATATTACATTTTATTCAAAATTTCTTTTGCTCTTTTCAAAATTGGCAACTCGCGGTTGCAAATAATTCTGCCGAGTGGTGTTTCTCTGCGCTTTTCATACTCCATAACGGCTTCTTCATAAGTAATCTTCAATGTTGAAAGATGAAAATGATGAATCTCATCCTCAGTCATATGCTTCTCACCGAAAGAAAGCGCACGGCAAAGGTAGAAATTATTAATATTGTGCCTTTTAATAAGATTGTAATAATCACTGACCACACCGATTTTGCAAATTACCTCGACGGACGCGCCAAGCTCCTCTTCAAGCTCGCGATGAATCGCAACTTCAAGATTTTCACCGTCCTCAACACCACCGCCCGCGGTTTCAATGCAAATTGCTCTGCCAAAATCGTCATCACGGTCAACACGCACGAAATAAAAATATCCGTCATCGTCAAAAACTATTGCGCGCACAATTTGTCTATCGTGCGTCACACCTTGAAATTCCCATTCCTCGTCGTTAAGATGTATATTAAGTTGTTCCATATTGGTTAATTCACCGCCTGTCATAAATTCATATGGTTATTTAGTCTTATATTTTTTCTCGATTTTATTAAAAGTAGCAATCAAAATGCCCATTCCTAGTGTACAACTCAAAACCAAAATAGCAACGGCAATCCATGTGCTCCAAAAATATACCACACCCGAGGCAAAATACCACAGGGAATATATCTTCCACATTCTGCCGTTTTCTTTGTTATATGCCTTCACGTCAGTGATTTTCTTTTCATCAACAGTTGTGCCCGACCAAAAATGCATTGGTTTTTCGCGTCTTTCTGCATAAATTCCCAAGCTAAAGAACAAAATCGCGCAGCCAAAAATTGTTATGCACCAAATAATAATTCCTGCCATAAAAACCTCATTTTTTTATTCTTAACAAATAATGCTCCTCGTCTTCTCCTACAAGGTAACCACCATTATTGGTAATAACCTTAAAGGATGCAATATTGCTTTTAAGCACACGAAGATATATCTCATCCTCAAGCACGATACGTCTTGCAATATCTAAGGTAAGAGCAAGTCCTTTTGTTGCATAGCCCCTACCTCTATACTCTTTTTTTATACTATATCCTATATGACCTGCACCATTCTTTAATGTATCAGTTAAATAATGCCTTATTCTAAATTCGCCAATCAATACCCCACCATCATAGAGATAATAGTAAGTCTCCGGCACAAACCAATCGGGCATATTAACAGGATTTTCGTGCATCATCATCTCAGGAAAGACCGATTTCTTGTATTCTTCAAATGAAATTCCATTATATTTGTTTGTCAATCCGTTTTCATCCTCGGGGAGCGCACTAACATATTCCCACTGTAAAAATGCGTCCTCATAATTCATTTTTCTAAGCTCTAACATCGTAAATTTATCCTTCTATACCAAAGATATATTAATAATACATGTTAGTATTGGGTGGCATTGCCTTATATTCTTCACTGCTTGTAATAAATTCACTTATCACCTTATCATAAGCAAAAGCAAGCTCCGAATGCATCTCCCACTGACTATAGGACAAATAAGATGCTCCGTATATTACAAAATCCTCCTCGTTTCCATCCACACTGTAAGACATAGTTATATTATATGACGGGACAACAAGGTCTTCACTCGCATAAAAGTTATCCTTGATTTCAAAAAGTCCGCCGTTATAGAACATTTTGTAAATGTTCATCAATTCATTGTGCTCCAAGATCAATGTCGTTTCACATTTTATACCAAGCTCATAGTTATAGCCGTTTTCTAAATGACCTGACGCTGAATCGTATTTTCCGTCAAATCCCCAAGTGAGTGAAAATGAAAAATCATCGGGTAAATCAACAGTTTTTGTTTCTCCACAAGAAAAACAGGTATAAAGAATAATTTCTTCGCCCTCGTCGTTTTCTACAATTACACCCTCATCGTATGCATGCTCAACGGAACAGTCTCCGTATCCTTCATACCACTCTTCAAGCATTTGAAGTGTAATCAACTCCCTGTCAAATGCCTCGTTCAAGGAAAGGAGCATTCCTTGAATGTAGACAAGCATCTCCCTACCCTCAGTATACGAAAAGGTATAATCCGTTCCTAAAATCTTGTCGCTCCAAGCTTCCTTACCGTTAACGCCCTTTGCAACAAATGCGTATAAATCAGCGGTGTTTTCATTATATTTGTTTCCAACTTTGTATGGACCGTAAATCTTTTCAACGGTTGGTGGAGTTTCTAAATTTCTTCCCACCCAAGTAATCACTGCAAATTTTTCACTTGTTGAAATGCCCGATTTAAAATACACGACCGGGCCTCTCATTGCCATTGTATCCCACAAATTCGCTGTAGATTCCACAGGGTCGAAGATAAGTGCATTGTTAGTCATATAAAACACGTGATACTTTGGTGCGGTATCAATATCTATATATAACTTTCCGTTTTGTATATAGTAATCCTGATAGTAGGTTTTGTTACCTTGAATAATTTCTATTTCGCACGCATCCCCCTGATATAAAGTAATCAAATGTGGATCCGTTTCGGAATAATAAGGAAGGAAATACCATTCAAGAACCAATGAATTTGAACTTACAGTTTTTGTCTTATCACAGCCCGTACAGTGAAAAATCTTATTTTCTCCGCCATCTATAAATTTGCCCTCATCCCACGAATGATAACCCTTGGGGCAATCTATCGGGGCATATCCCGTTCTTTCGTTGTGTGTCAGATACAGTATGCTATCTTGGCTTGGCATAATGAAGGTGTAGTATTCACAGAAGATTTCGGTATCAAATTTCTTGTCTTGCCAAACAGACTCAACACCGTTCACATTGATTCCAGCAAGAGGACCTGATAAGGATTTGACATAAACCCTTACCTCTTCTCCCTCTTCATAATATTCTTCGAGCGCACCCAAAAGTAAACCATAGTTGTCAACCACGGTCAATTTATATTTTTCTTTTTGAGGAATCTCCTCCTTAAAACAACTCAATAACAAAAAGGCACAAAGAACTGCAATTATACCTAATATTATTCTCTTCATAAATACACCTCCAATTTTTTCTATTAATTTAATTTTATCACACAAAATTTAGTTTGTCAACTCATTAATATAATATAAAAAGCCCTGCGAAAGCAGAGCTTTTAAAGTTTGTGCTATATTCAATGATCATTCTCATTGACAAATTGGAATTTGACAATCAAAGGGTTATCCAATATCGTCTCAACAAATGTTGCCCTTCAGTATCGTTATAGGCATCAACGGTATCCTGCAAAATGCCACCAAGCTTTTCACACAGGTGAATGGACACAGAATTTTCCTCGTTTATCAAAATTAATACTTTATCCATTCCGTGACTTTTAGCAATTTCAAGACCTTGGCGAAGCATTTCCGTACCGTATCCCTTCCCCTGCTCGGAGCATCTTACGGCATAACCAATGCTGCCAAGCTCGTTCATTACCTTATCGGTAAACTCAGTTCGAAGTTGAAATTCACCAATGAATTTTCCATCATCAATTGCCCAATAGTGAAATCCCTTTGGGTAACCCTCAAGCAATCCCTCTTCTTTCTTATCATATAGTGGTTTTGTGCGCTCAAACCAACCTTCATCAATAAGATTTGGATTTGTGGGTCTAAAATAGGTAACATCGTTGTCATAGAATTCCTGACAATATTGTTTATAACCTGCCACGTATTCGGCAGGTCTTTTTATTAATTTCAACATATTTACCCCATTAAATTAACATTATATTCATTATAACACTTAACAAATCGGTTTTTATTATATATCATTATTTTATATTCTTCACCGTTTGACATATGGAAGGTTGCTATGGGAAACACAATCCATTTCCAAGTAATATCTTTAATATCTTTCATTGGCATAACTAGATTTCTGTATTTTTTGTCAACGGTAAGCTTGTTTGTTCTGTATGCAACAGAATTCGGCTCTAAATATAAAGCACCGCCAAGTATTCTGTTATAACAAAAACTGCATATAAATACTTTACTCATACTATCTCATTTGAGTTACGTAGTGCTTTTTTGCTTTAACGGTAAGTTGCAATCCGTCTTCCGCCTTTGAGTTAACAAATCTCCTAGAACAGTACTCCTAACTATAATTATCTTATTACATTTTTTTGAGGTACGTTTTCGGTAATAAGTCTTATAAAATCGTCAGCAGAAACCACCACAACGTCTTCGTCAAGCAAGGATACAAGCTTAACTGCATCCTGATAACTCATTGACCATGGGTGAAGATTAATAGCTGTGTAGCCTGCAATAGTTGTAGGATCCTTTGAATAGCTATTAATTCTTGCCGCCATGGCTTCGACGTCAGCATTCCAAAGTGTTTCACGAATAGAAACAAATGGCTTGCCGTTCGACCAAAATACCGAACCATGTCCACCCGCATATCTATCGCCGTAGCAATAAATTGCACCCTTAAGTTCAGGAATTTTAGCATATGCCTCAATAACCTTATTGTTAGGATCCAAGTCAAGAATTTGAACTACAGAAAGATCCGTTGCTTTAAGATATGCTCCAAGCGCTTGAGTATATGTATCTAAAGTAGGATAAGTATGAGGATAAATATATCCAAGTCCTGAAACAGAAGCCACAAAGTAATCCTTCTCCCCTGCTTCTCTCTTAAGATGATGAAGAATATTAGGACCAAGATCAAGCAGTCCAGGTTGAACGCTCCACCCCATAGGGAAGCTGTTGTCACGCTCCGCGCCGAAATACTGTGAATTTTCGCTAAATCCGTTATACCACATTTGGACATTGTCACCGTCACTCATCATAATACAAACATAGTGTTTGCCTTGCTCAGCTTTAATGTCAGTTTCCTTGGCTTCTTGTGTGAAATCCACTTCACCAAATGCATTAGCACAAGCAAAAATTGTCGTATTAGCAGAATGGTCACTTGGAAAAGTAAACTGACCGTGCTTCGATGCATACGTTACGTCACGCACCTCATCATTAGGACACCAACCGTACATTGGAGCATCATCATCAAGCCATTCGTGTACTTCCTCACGAAATGCCATATTTTCAGCAGTTTCTCCCGTCCTAAAGAAAATAAAATACTTACATGCTATTGCCCAGTCACGAAGATTTACGTTGTCGGGATTTTGCTGCACTATGCCGTCGGTATTGAATTTATCTTTATAAAGATTGAAACAAGTTCTTTCGGTCATTCTGGTTGCATCCATTTTAATTTCAAGTCCCCAAGATTCAACCTTAGATCTGATTTTCACATCAACTGGAAGATAACCCGTAATTCCGGAAATAGCACAAGCAGAGTTTGTTGTTTCCGCGAGAGAAGATCTATCATAGAGAACGAAATAATGACCGTAATCCTGAATATATGATTTAACCATTTGCTCAAGGGTTACATATTCATATGTAAATCCATAATTTTCAACCATATCTTCAAGCCAAAGTTCATAAGAACCTGACTGCCATCTATAATATCGAGCATTAGTTCTTGCATAAATACCCTGAATTGCCTGCGCCAAAACAAGTTCCTCAAAGTTCAAATTCTCTGTTTTATTGAAAACAAGGAGATGCTTTTCTTCATTCATTATCATTTTGCGAACAAGGTGAAATCCCTCGGGCTTGTTGGGATCATAGTCAGGATCAACAACAGGGTTATCTATAGGATCATCAGGGTCATTTGTCACATCAGTTGTAGTAGCACCTGTAGTATTACTGATTGAACCGGTTGAAGGATTATTATCCGAATCGTCCAAAGTACAAGCGGTTAAGTTTGTAATACAAAGTGAGAGAATAAGTATAAGAACTAAAAATAATGATATTTCCCTTTTCATAGTTTCCTCCTTTTTTCAATCAAAGCTATTATTTAAATTGTATTTTATTTATATGAAATAGTTTAATATAATTCTATCACAATAAAATAAAAATGTAAATACCTAATTTTCATCTATAGAGAGTATAGTATTTAGTCGATATACAAAAACAAAAAGCCCTGCCATAAAATAAATAACTTTATTTGCATAAAATTCTTCGCAATATTTCTTAAATTCCGATACATATTCGGGAGAACGTTTTATTAATTGAAGCATAATTACAATACCATTCTAGATGTGTTCATATCCGCAAGGATGGTTTTTATGCCAATTCCAAGCACTTGAAATTATTTCCTCAAGTGTATTGTGTGTAGGATTCCAACCAAGCACTCTTTTTGCCTTTTCACTTGACGCTACAAGTCTTGCGGGATCACCTGCACGTCTTGGCGTTTCAACAGCGGGAATTGGATGTCCCGTTACCTTTCGTGCAACGTCAATAACCTCTCTTACGGAATAACCAACACCGTTACCAAGGTTAAAGATATCACTTTCTCCACCCTTCAAAAGATATTCAACCGCAAGTATATGCGCTTGAGCAAGGTCGGTAACGTGAATATAGTCACGAATACAAGTTCCGTCGGGAGTATCGTAGTCAGTACCGTAAATTGATATGGCTTCCCTCTTACCGTTTGGAACTTGAAGAATGAGAGGAATAAGATGGCTCTCCGGGTTATGTGCTTCACCAATATTGCCACATTCATCTGCGCCGCAAGCATTAAAATATCTCAATGATACAAAATTCATACCATGAGCTTCACTTGTCCATTTAAACATCTTTTCCATTGCGAGCTTAGTTTCGCCATAAGGATTTGTGGGGCAAGTTCTATCACTTTCAAGAATCGGAATATTTTCAGGTTCACCATAAGTTGCAGCAGTTGAAGAAAATACTATCTTTTTTACATTATTTGCAACCATGGCATCAAGCAAAACTTTTGTTCCGTAGATGTTATTTTCATAGTATTTAAGGGGATTTGTAACACTCTCACCGACCAAAGAATAAGCCGCAAAGTGAATGATTGCATCTATTTTTTCAGTCTTAAAAACATTATCAAGAAAATCAAAATCACGAATATCACCTTCATAAAATCTTGATTTTTCAGGAATAGCTTTTCTATAACCTGTTACGAGGCTATCAACGATAACTACATCATAACCGGATTTTATAAGCTCAAGAGCTGTATGTGAGCCAATATAACCGGCTCCACCCGTAACTAAAATTGACATTTTATTTATCTCCTTATTCAATAATATCTAACCAATTATATTCTATCACAAAATGTGAAGTTTGTAAATACCTTTTGGGCGTGCGTAGTGTTGTGCCAAATTTGCATCAAAATTACACCAACATTCAACGCTGTTCAGCTCGATAAATTGGAATTTATTAAGCTGTTTTATGTAATATTTTGAACTGAATCAAATTATTTTTCAAGATCTCCATCGGTACAATGGACAATAAAATCACCGGATCCATAGCACCAATCATCTTTTTTGTTGCCAAAGATTCCATATAGCCCTTCAATTGATTTCCATTCATTCTTGTTTCCACCAAAATTGATATCCGAAAGCGATGTACAAACACCAAAAGCTCCATGACAAATTTCCTTTACAGAGCTTGGAATATAAACACTTTTAAGGGAAGTACATCCTGAAAATGTCTCAAAATCAATTTTCTCTATCCCATTCGGGATGGAAATAGTTTCAAGCGATGTACATTCACTAAACAGTGCATATGGCAATTCCGCTAATCCACTTGGAAGATTGATTTCTTTAAGACTTGAACATTCCGAAAATGCATATCCTCCTATCTCGGTAACACTTTCGGGAATTTCCATTTTTTCAAGCGATGAACAACCAATAAATGCACCGTAATCAATTTTTGTTATTTTATTGTGAAGGGGAAGCTGCTTAAGTGAGGTACAGCCTCCAAATTGACGCATCAAAATTTCCGTCACTCCACTTGGAATGTTTATGTTTTCCAAAGCAGAGCAATGATAAAATGCATATTCGCCGATTACACCAACGCTGTCGGGAATGCAAATGTTCTTGATTTTTGAATTCCCCGCAAAAGCATATCCACTTATTGTTTTAACCCCTTCGGGAATTATATAGCTCTCACACTCGTTTTTGGGTACATATTGAATGAGTGTTTTCTTATCCTTGCTGTAAAGAATTCCATCAATAGATACAAAATTCTTATTTTCTTCGGCAATTTTTATTTCCTCAAGATTTTCCATCATGGAAAATGCGTAATCGCCAATAAATTCTATCCCTTCGGGTAAAGTTACTTCAACAATTGAATTACAACCAAAGAAAGCGTATGCATCAATTTTTGTAATTCCATTATGGAAGCGTATAGATTCTAATTCCTTACACCCATTAAAAAGTGATCTATTAATATGCGTTACACCTGATGGAATTTCAATGCTCCTCAGAGATTCGCACATTGAAAATGCACCTGCCCCAATTTCAGTTACAGTTGAAGGAATGTTGATTGTTTCAAGAAAAATGCATTCCTGAAATGCGGCATTTCCAATTTTAGTAAGGTTTGCTTCTATCTGAACACTTTTTATTTTAGAATCATTATGTAATCCACTGTTGTGGCAACAGG
This sequence comes from Eubacteriales bacterium, assembly GCA_045637205.1. Lineage (GTDB taxonomy): Bacteria > Bacillota > Clostridia > Oscillospirales > CAG-272 > RGIG4608. The sequence continues at coordinate 8,678 of JAZTYY010000033.1, forward strand.
CGTAATCTCCAATTTCAAGTACCGGCTTTTCGTTGTAATATTCGGGAATAACAAGATTTTCAACATTCGCCCCAACATAAGATAAAATATAATATGTTCCGTCATCGGAAAGAGTATATTCTATTTTATCTTTATCAACATTCCTACATCCTGAAACCGATAAAATCATCAAGAAGAAAAGAATTATACAAGTTATCTTTTTCATGAAAACACCCCTCCGTCAAATTCAAGTTTATCGAGTAGATAACTACCCAAAGTAATTATACCATAAAACATCTAAAATGTAAATAGGACGGCAAAGTTTTTGCAAATTGAACCGCCATACAAAAACAAAAAGCTCTGCCGAAGCAGAGCTTTTGTATATAAGAAATAATAATTATCTCTTTGTGAACTGTGAGGGCGTTAAGAAAACAGTCCTGTGGACTGTTTTTAGCCCGACATGGCGAAAGCTGTGCTTTTGCCAGCCTCAGTTCGACAGAGATAAAAAACAACACCCACAAAATTGCAGGTGTTGTAAAAAGCATAAATTGTTGTTTTTTATCTCTTTGAGAACTGAGGAGCACGACGAGCGCCCTTGAGTCCGTATTTCTTTCTTTCCTTCATACGAGGGTCACGTGTAAGGAATCCAGCAGCCTTAAGTGCGGGCTTGTTTGCTTCATCAGCTGCAACAAGTGCACGTGCAAGACCGTGACGGATTGCACCAGCCTGACCAGAGATACCACCGCCGTTTACAAGAGCGATGATGTCCCACTTACCTTCGTTACCTGTAGCACCGAAGGGCTGGTTAACGATGAGCTTGAGTGTTTCAAGACCGAAATATGTGTCGATATCCTTGCCGTTGATTGTAATAACGCCTGTACCGGGAACGATTCTTACACGAGCAACGGATTTCTTTCTTCTACCTGTACCGTAAAAATAGGGCTTTGAGCTTGTATACATATTCTTCGTCCTACCTTTCATTAAACTTCTACAGCAACGGGCTTCTGAGCCTCGTGCTTGTGGCTTGCGCCTGCGTAAACCTTAAGACGTGTAGCTGCCTTTGCACCAAGTGTGTTGTGAGGGAGCATACCCTTAACTGCGAGTGTCATAGCAAGCTCAGGCTTTGTAGCCATAAGTGTCTTGTACTGAACTGCCTTCATACCACCGATGTAACCGGAGTGGTGGTAGTAGTACTTCTGTTCAAGCTTTCTGCCTGTGAGAACAGCCTTATCAGCGTTGATGATGATTACGAATTCACCACAGTCAGCATGAGGTGTGAATTCAGGACGGTGCTTGCCACGAAGAATGTTTGCAGCAGCAACTGCAGTTCTACCGAGGGGCTTATTAGCAGCGTCTATAACATACCATTTTCTTTCAATGGTATTTGCATTAGCAAAATAAGTAGACATTAAAATATCCTCCAAATAAAATATAATAAGTTTTTTAACCTTGCACATTATAACACTTATACTTCCCTTTGTCAATACCTTTTTGAAAACTTTTTTCGTTATTTTAATTTATCAATATGCTATCTCCTT
>JAZTYY010000034.1:0-6635 GCA_045637205.1 Eubacteriales bacterium
GTTATAACGCTTTTTCTTTTGAAGCAAGAGGCCCAAAAGAAAAAGCTTTGCAAAAAGAAAATGCCGTTTTTGCGCTCAAGCCGCTGGGCTTCCGCTTTTGAAAAAGCGGAGCAAAACAACAGCTTTAGTCTGTGCGAACAATGTGCGCGACAAATCCGAACCTAGCAAAGGAGCTAATATGCACTTGAATTTTATTAAAATGCACGGTGCAGGCAACGATTACATATATTTCGATTGCCTGATTAAACAAATCGAAAATCCCGAAAAATTGGCGATTATGCTTAGCAAAAGGCACTTTTCGGTGGGTGCTGACGGCATAGTTTTAATTTGCCCCTCAAAAATTGCCGATGCGAAAATGCGAATTTTTAATTCCGACGGAAGTGAGGGCAAAATGTGTGGAAATGCCGCGCGATGCGTGGGAAAGCTGCTCTATGAAAGTGGCTTCACTCCTCGCAGTCGAATTCGTCTTGAAACCGAAAGCGGTGTCAAAGAGCTGTTTTTGACCATTAAAAATGGCAAGGTGGATAAAATCTCGGTCGATATGGGCAAGGGTGTGCTAGGTGAAATGTTTCTTTTTGACGTTTGTGGGCAAAAATACGAGATGCGCGAGGTGAACATAGGAAATGAGCATCAAGTCACCTTTGTTCCCGACGTCGATTTTCTCGAGCTTGACAAGGTCGGACGTCATTTTGAGAAAAATCCTCGATTTGAGAACGGTGTGAACACCGAATTTTGCGAGGTTTTAGACAAAAATCGCCTAAAGGTGCGCGTTTTTGAGCGCGGAAGCGGAGAAACACTCGCGTGTGGCACGGGCGCGTGCGCCGCGGCACTCTCAGGTGTGGCGTGTGGCTTTTGCGATGCGGGGCGCCTCATCAAAATTTCCATGCGCGGAGGTGAGCTTGCCGTGGTGTGTGACGAAAATTTAAACGTACGCCTGCTTGGGGACGCTACTCGCGTGTTTGACGGAAGCATTGACGTTGATTAGCAAACCACAAGCAAGGAGCAAAAATGAAAATTCAACTAAATAAAAACTTTGAAAAATTGAATTCAAACTATCTTTTTTCCGAAATTGCGCGCAAGGTTGCCGATTTCAAGCTCAAAAACCCAACAAGGAGCGTAATTTCCCTCGGAATAGGTGACGTCACCCTGCCAATTTCTTCATTTGTTGCCGAGCAAATGTCAATAGCGGCAAGCAAAATGGCAACGCCTGAGGGTTTTGTGGGCTACGGTGATGCGCAAGGCCTACCCTCCTTGCGCAAGGCAATATCCAACCGCTATAAAACGCGAAAAATCGACCTTGGAGCAGACGAAATATTCATCAACGACGGTGCAAAAAGCGACCTTGCCAACGTTCTTGACGTGCTTGGTGACAACGAAATTGCAATATGCGACCCCGTTTATCCCGTCTATCTCGACGCAAGCATCATGTCGGGCAAAAGGACGCGTCTTTTGTGTGCTGATAAGGGCAACAATTTCCTTCCCTCTCCCAAAAAACTGCCCCAAAAACCCCTTGTCATATATCTTTGCTCCCCAAACAATCCAACGGGCGCAGTATTTTCAAAAGAAAAGCTTGCCGAATGGGTCGAGTTTGCCACGTTTAGTGGTTCACTTATAATTTTTGATGCCGCATACGAGGGGTTTATACGCGACGGCGCACTTCCCCACTCAATTTTTGAAATTGACGGCGCGCGCGAATGCGCCATTGAGGTTTGCTCCCTTTCAAAATTCGCAGGATTCACGGGAATAAGATGTGGTTGGACGGCAATTCCGAGTGAAATGAAGCTTCACTCCCTGTGGAAAAGACGGCAAAGCACCAAATTCAACGGTGCTTCCTATATATCCCAAGTGGGCGCGCTTGCCTCGTTTTCGGAAAAGGGGTTGCAAGAAAGCGGCAAAAATATTGATTACTACATGAAAAACGCGCAAAAATTGGCTGAATTTTTCAAAAGTCGGGGCATATTTTTCGTCGGTGGAGAAAACGCGCCATATTTGTGGTTTAAAATTCCGAATGAAAGAAAATCGTGGGAATTTTTTGACTATCTTTTGGAAAAATGTGCCGTTGTGGGCACACCGGGTGTCGGCTTTGGCGCACACGGTGAGGGCTTTTTCAGATTTTCTTCATTTGCGCCCTCGCACGACGTCGAAAAAGCAATATCCAGGCTCAAGCAAATCCTATAAAGCAAACAAAAAAGACCACAAGCGTGGTCTTTTTTATTTTATTACTCCATGCAGAATTTAATTTTGTTATCTGTGATTTCAGTAACCACGTCAATGATTTGAATAACCATTCCAACAGAGGGGATAACGCAAAGAATACCCACGATAAGAGTGCTGTTATTCTTGGTTTCAAAATATCTAAAAATTCTGAATGCCGCCGGAATAAGCGGAACCGCTATAATAAGAATAATCTTTGCCCACATGGGAAGCTCTTCGAATCTCTTAAAAAAATCCATAGCACATACCTCTTTCTTTAGTTTTGTAGCCTCATTTTACTACTCAAAACAAGCCTTGTCAATAGGTTTTACCAAGAAATTGGTCGTCTATTGTCATCAAAATGCCAAAAACTTCCCTCAACGGTCGGTTTTTCTTCACTATAAAAATACACGTTAACGTAATCAAGCTCGGGGTTGTCACCGATAAGGATTCTCGGCATCTCCTCCTCAGAAAAGGCAAAATATACGTTTTTGAGTGACGTACAGCCCTCAAACGCGCCCTCCTTAATGCTTGAAATGTTTTTGTACGCAATGATATCCTTGAGCTTTGTGCATCCCAAAAATGCGTTTTTGGAGATGGATGAAAGTGCCTCGCTAAGCTCAATTCTCTCAAGAGAGGTGCAGTTTTCAAATGCGAGGGCATCAATAATTTTAACACCCTTGCCCATATCGACGGATGAAAGCGCCTTACATTCACCAAACAAGCCACCCGAAATTCCTGCAACCTGGTCGGGAATTTTAATGCTTTCAAGTGAACGGCAGTTGTAAAATGCCTGCTTTGCAATATTTGTCAAGCTATCGGGCAAAATTACCTCTTTAATATTCATTGAGCTTGAAAATGCCTGCTGACCGATTCCCATAACTCCCTCGGCAATTTCAACCCTCTCAATACTACTACAGTTTGAGAATGCCGCGTCGGTTACAATATTAACCTCACTTGGAATCAACAATTCGGTAATAACCTCACCCTCGGTAGTCAATCTCTTGTCATAGGGCTTGGGATTGCCCTTGGTAATACTAAATTCAATCGTGCACCAACGCTTTATGCTGCCAATTTCAATTTCTTCAAGTGCGGGGCAATCGCAAAATACCTCAAAGCCATATATTTTAAGACTTTTGGGAATTGCAATGTGCTCAAGGGAGGAGCAGCCCTTAAATGCCTCGGACGAAAGCTCGCGCAAGCCGTTGCTAAGATGCGCCTCTCTAAGAGAAGTACAGCCCATAAATGCCTGTGGGCCAATGGACGTTACCGTGTCGGGAATATAAACGTTCTCCATGCTCGTGCATTCACTGAACGCAAGCAAGCCCATTGAGGTAAGCCCCTCATTCATTTGTACGTTTTTAAGGGCGCTGCAACCGAAAAATGCCTCTCCGCCCACGGTGGCAACCGCTTCAGGAAAAATGATTTCTTTAAGTGACTTGCACTCAAAAAATGCTCTGCCACCAATTGAGGTGATTCCATTTCCCATTTTTATATTTTCAAGTGAATTACAGTAAGCAAATGCTTCAAAGCCGATCGACTGAACGGAATCGGCAATTTCGACGTCGCGCAAGCACTGACAGTTGAAAAACGCCTCTTTTCCAATTGCCACAACGCCCTGTGAAACGTTGATTTTTGTCATTGAAGTGCAATTTTCAAACGCGCGATCCTCAATAACCTCCATTGAGCCGGGAATATTTATCTCGTTGAGAGCCGAGCATCCCGCAAACGCGCGAAATCCGATGCTAAGCACACCCTCATCAATACTAACACCCTCAAGTGAGGTGCATCCCGCAAAAGCAAAATCGCCAATTGCTTTAACCTGATTGCCAATCACCACTCTAACTATGGATGTGCAGTTTTCAAATGCGCCCCTGCCGATGGTTTCAACGTCACCCGGGATACTGATAACCTCCCTTGTGCCGTGATACTTAATCAAGGTTTTGTTTTTTATTTCATACATAGGCCCTTCTTCGCCACAAGAGACCGTGCTGCCACAGTAAATGCATAAATCAGCAAGGCTTGAAACTCTGTTTCCGCAATAAGGACAGTTAATTAATGCCATTTATTTACCTCATAAATTTGTTTCGATTTCATCTTATATGCTTATATAATACCACATTTTATGAATTTTTTCAAGTCAATATTTGTTGAATGAAGCATTTAGAAGAAAAATAAGGCGAACAAAGTCTTGTCGATTTAATATTTTTTTAAAAAATCTTCAAAAAATGTTGGACAAAACTATTTTTTTATGCTATTATATATGTACACGTCGCGAAAAAACGACACATTTTGCAAATTTTTAAAAAGCGAGGACTAAAAACGTGCTTTTTTACGATATTGAATTTACAACTATTCCCAAAATAAAACACAATTGTATAATCGTTAACCCCGATTACAACACAACCATAGCAAAAACCAACCGACTTTTTGAGCTTTGCTACGTTGACAAGGGTGATTACGTTTGTCAAAGCAAGGACGGTGTTCTCGTTTGTGAGCAGGGTCACCTTTATCCCATGATTTTTAATCAAAAATATAATATTTACACCGAGAGTGACCGCCCCGTCAGAATGTACTCGATTTGTCTTGAGTGTGGAATCAACGTGCAGACAATCGACTCAGAAAAGCTCTCTGAGGCAGAAACTCGCGAATTGATGAAAAATCTTGTGTCGGGCAACCGTTTCCTTCTTCCCAAGGAGGGACTTTCCTCAAATCAGTTCGATTGGATTCTCCCCTACGTTAAAAAGATAGTTTCTTGCAACGCCGGTGAAAGAATAGGTGAAGAAACGCGCGCCCTCACCCTAATTCTTGATCTTTTGAGTAAAATTACAAAAACAAGCATGGACGAGGTGGCTTTCGATGCCAAGGTGTTCCCAACAAGTGCCGTTGCATACAGTGAAATGGTTGTTTCATATATTATAAAGAACTATCGCAAAAAGATAAGCGTTCTTGAAATTGCCGAGGAGTTCGGGCTCACCCCCAACTATCTCCACGCGATATTCAAGCAGGTCAAGGGCACAACCATTATAGATTATCTCACAGCATATAGAATGAATCTTGCCAAAACCTATATTGAGCGCTTCGGACTCAAGGCATATGAGGCAGCCGAAATGGTAGGCATCGACGACCCTGCCTACTTTAGCCGAGTTTTCAAAAAACTCTACGGCAAAAGTGTTAGTGAGTTTAAAAAAGGGTCAAACTAAAAAAATAAACCACCCTAAAACAAGGGTGGTTTTTATTTGTTGTTTTATCTAAAATTAGTAGCTGATAAGACCGCTATCCGCTGTTACGATTGCACCGCTAACAACTGCTGCTTCGTCACTTGCAAGGAAGAGAGCGATGTCAGCGATTTCAAATGCTTCAGCACTTCTTGTGCCGAAGTTCATAGCGAGCATTGCAGCCTGAAGACCCTTCTGGTCAGCTGTTGCAAAGAGTGCGGGATCTGTCATTTCTGTGTTGATACCGGCAGGACAGATAGCATTGCAACGAATCTTGTTGAGTCTATAGTTGAATGCTGTGTTCTTTGTAAGACCGATAACTGCATGCTTAGCCATTGTGTAAGCGCAACCACTCTTACCACCGCAAAGACCTGCGATAGAAGCTACGTTTACGATGTTACCACCGTTTTCGTTTTCAAGGAATACTCTAACTGCCTTTCTTGTAGCCCAAGCAGGACCGTAAACGTCAACCTTCATAAGACGTTCAAGAAGCTCAGTGTCAAGATTTTCAGCAGGAGCGAAGTTATCCATAAGTCCTGCATTGTTGATAAGAATGTCGAACTTGCCAAACTTTTCGATTGCGAAGTCGATCATCTTTTCGTTTGTTTCTTCAAGAGAAATGTCACCTGCGAATGCAACGATTTCACCTGCAAAATCCTTGCTCTGTTCTTCAAGAGCTGCAAGTCTTTCAGCTCTTCTTGCTACTGCAACAACCTTTGCGCCTTCCTTAGCGAAACGGAGAGCGATTTCTCTACCAACGCCAGAGGATGCACCTGTTACAACTACAACCTTGTTTTCTAATCTCATATTGATTTCCTCCAAAATATTAATATTATTTTTTACAAACCTCGCGTATTATATCATATTGTTAAGGTTTTGTCAAGGTGTATTTTTTGTTGCTTAAATTGGGGTTTATCGGGATGTTTAAAAGTTAGTTTGCCTATGAAGCGGACGCACACAGTGCGCCCCTACAAAGACATTACTAATTTTATAGTCATATAATAGCCATATTGTAAACGAAATGGCTACTAATTTGCGATATTTTACGCACAAACCGTAGGGGCGCACTGTGTGCGTCCGTGTGATAAATTGGGATTTATAGGGGAGTTTGCAAAAGTTAGTTTGCGTTCAAAGCGGACCGTCGAGGACGTCGGTCCCTACAGGGACTGCGCTATTTTTATGGCAAAATTGTAGCCATATTACTATCAAAATGGCTACGAATAC
>JAZTYY010000035.1:0-13449 GCA_045637205.1 Eubacteriales bacterium
ATTTTTTAAGGTAATAATATAAATATAAGTATAAAATATATATGGGTATTTGTGCCCATATTAAAATTAACAAGATTTTTTTGATATTAAAATCAAATTCTATTGAAAAATGGAGGATTTAATTATGAATTTTGAAAAGACTGTTAGACCTGAAAGAGTCATTCAGTTTGGTGAGGGTGGATTCCTTCGTGGTTTTGTTGACTGGATGCTTCAAAAGGTAAATGAAAGCTCAGATTTTAATGGCAACGTTGTTGTTGTTCAGCCCATTGAAATGGGTATGTGCGATATGCTTTCTGCACAAAATTGTGTTTATACACATGTAATTCGTGGTGTTGAGGGTGTTGATACAACCGTTGTTGATGTTATTTCCCGTTGTGTAAAGCCCTATGAGGATTTTGCTGCATATCTTGCACTTGCTGAAAATCCCGATTCACGCTTTATAGTATCTAACACAACCGAATCTGGTATCGTATTCTCAAATGAGGATAAGATTATTGATGCTCCTCCTAAAACATTTCCTGCAAAGGTAACACTCCTTCTTAAGAGAAGATTTGAACTCGGTCTTCCTGGATTTATCTTCCTTCCTTGTGAGCTTATTGATAGAAATGGTGATAATCTTAAAAAATGTATTCTTAAATATGCTGAGCTTTGGAATCTCGGCGCTGATTTTTGCGCTTGGGTAGAAAAGGAAAACGTATTTACAAATACTTTGGTTGACAGAATTAACACAGGCTTCCCAAGAGGTGAAGACCTTGGTCTTGGATATGAAGATAATATGCTCAATACATCAGAATTCTTCCACCTTTGGGTAATTGAAACTGAGCATGATCTTGAAAGTGAAATTCCTTTTGCATCAGCTGGTCTTAATGTTATTGTAACAAAGGATAAGCTTGAAATGTATAGAACAAGAAAGGTTCGCATTCTTAACGGTGCACACACATCCCTTGTTCCTTACGCTATGCTTGAGGGATTTGATACAGTTAAGAGCTGCATTGATGATGAGAAGATGTGTGAACACCTTAAAAAATGTGTATTTGATGAGATTTGTCCCACGCTCGACCTTCCTCATGACGAGCTTATTGCTTATGCCAATAGTGTAGTTGAAAGATTTGGTAATCCCTATATCAAGCATTATCTTTCCGCAATTTCTCTTAATTCAGTAAGTAAGTTTAAGGTTAGAGTTCTTCCTTCAATTCTCGAATACATAAAGAGATTTGATAAGATGCCCGAAACACTTATCTTTGCATTTGCAAAGCTTATTGAATTCTATAAGACAGATATGCCTCAGGATGCTCCTGAAGTGGTTGCATTTATGAGAGATCATTCCGTTGCTGAAATTCTTGCAAATGAAGAGCTTTGGGGACAGGATCTTTCCTTCTTGAAAGAGGAGATTGAAAAATGTTAATTAATAAGCTTGACAACGTTGATATCAATCTTGAAAACGGACACAAATATGCGCTTCGTGACATCAAGGCTGGTGAAAACATTATAAAATACGGTAACCCCATTGGACACGCTATTGTTGATATAGCAAAAGGGGAACACGTTCACAATCATAACATCAAGACAAACCTTTCTGGTAATCTTGAATATACCTATGAGCCCACGTTCTATGATATAGAAGAAGAGGATAAAAACCGCACCTTTATGGGTTACGTCAGAGAGGACGGCAATGTAGGCATTAGAAATGACGTTTGGATTGTTGTAACAGTTGGTTGCGTAAATAAGGTTGCTGAGCAAATTGCAAAGGAAACCGGAGCGCTTTATTTTCCACATCCTTTTGGATGTTCACAGCTTGGTGATGACCAAACCACCACTCAGCTCATACTTCGCGGACTTGTAAATCATCCTAATGCAGGCGGTGTGCTTGTACTTGGCCTTGGCTGCGAAAATAATAATATTGACGTATTTAAAAAGGTTCTCGGTGAAACAAATGAAAAGCGTGTTAAATTCCTCAATGCGCAGGATTTTGACGATGACGTTGCCGAAGGTGTTCGTTTGGTTCGTGAGCTTCAGAAATATGCTAATACATTTGAACGTCAGCCCGTGCCTGTAAGCAAGCTTAAGATTGGTCTTAAGTGCGGTGGTAGTGATGGTTATAGTGGAATCACAGCAAATCCTCTTGTTGGACGTCTTTCTGATAAGGTTATTTCAAGTGGTGGCAGCTGTGTTCTTACTGAAGTTCCCGAAATGTTCGGTGCTGAGCATCTTTTGATGGCGAGAGCTGAAAACGAAGAAATCTTTGATAAATGTGTTAAGCTTATCAATGATTTTAAAGACTATTATACAAGACATAATCAAGTTATATATGAAAATCCATCTCCCGGAAATAAAAAGGGTGGAATTAGTACGCTTGAAGAAAAGTCACTTGGTTGTATTCAAAAGGGTGGTCTTTCTAAGGTAGTTGATGTGCTTGATTACGGTGATGTAATTAGCAAAAACGGACTTTCACTTCTCAATGGGCCCGGTAATGATATCGTAGCAATTACAAATCTTACTGCAGCAGGCGTTCACATCATTCTTTTCACAACAGGACGTGGAACTCCCGTTGGTGGACCCGTTCCCACTGTAAAGATTGCTACTAATCACTCTCTTGCTGAAAGAAAATCAAATTGGATTGACTTTGATGCATCTCCAACGCTTGAAGGTAATCCTTTGACAGATGAATTATTTGAATACATAATAAGAGTTGCGGAGGGAGAGCAAACTAAGAATGAATTGCACTCTTATCGCGAGATTTCAATATTTAAGGACGGTGTAACATTATGAGTTTTATTAATGATAACTTTATGCTTAAAACCGAAACTGCAAGAAAGCTTTATGATGCAGTTAAGGATCTTCCAATTATAGACTATCACTGCCATCTTTCCCCCAAGATGATTGCAGAGGACTACAAGTTTAGAAATGCTTTTGACCTCTTCCTTGGTGGTGACCACTATAAGTGGAGACAGATGAGAACAAACGGTGTTGATGAGGAGTATATCACAGGCGGTGCTGATGAATATGAAAAATTCAAGGCATTTGCAAGAACAGTTCCTTATCTTATTGGCAACCCACTCTACCATTGGACACACCTCGAGCTTAAGAGATACTTCGATATCGACGAAACTCTTAACGAAGAGAGCTGTGAAAGAATTTGGAATAGAGTAAATGAGTGCCTTGCGAAGGATGAATATAGCGCACAAAATCTTATTAAGCGTTCAAACGTTGCAATTATTTGCACAACTGATGATCCTCTTGATACACTTGAATATCATGAGCAGCTTGTAAACTTTGAGACAAAGATTTTGCCTACATTCCGTCCTGATAAGGCAGTTGAAATTGGCAAAGAAACTTTCGTTCCTTATATCGAGCAGACAGGTGTTAAATCCTATTCGGAGCTTGTTGAATGGATGAGAGCAAGAATTCAGTTCTTCCATGATCACGGATGCCGTCTTTCCGACCATGCACTTGAATATGTTCCTTTTGGAATTGGTGATGCTGAAGCAGCATTCAATAAGAGAATGGCAGGAGAAACACTTACAAACGAAGAAATTGATGCATTCAAAACAGCAATGCTTACAGTTTGTGCTGAGGAATATACAAGACTCGGTTGGGCAATGCAGCTTCACATTGGCGCTCTTCGTAACAACAATAGAAGAATGTATGAAAAGCTTGGCGCAGACGTTGGATTTGACTCCATCAATGACCTTTGCATAGCTGAAAACCTTTCAAAGTTTATGGATTCTCTTGAATATAGAGACGTTCTTCCTAAAACAATCCTTTACACACTTAATCCTAAGGATAATTACGTTTTAGGTACAATGCTTGGCAACTTCCAAAAGGCTCCCGTTGCAGGTAAAATTCAGTTCGGCTCAGGATGGTGGTTCAACGACCAAAGAGATGGTATGGAAGCTCAAATGCAGGCGCTTGCAAACCTTGGTATGCTTGCTCGCTTCGTAGGTATGCTTACTGACAGCCGTTCCTTCGTTTCATATCCTCGTCACGAGTATTTCAGAAGAATACTTTGCAACCTTCTTGGTAAGTGGGTAGATGAGGGTGAATATCCTGTAGATATGAAGACTCTTACTGAAATTGCTTCAGGCATTTGTTATCATAACGCACTTAGATATTTCAATTTCTAAAATAAATAAAAAAGCAGGTGACTTCAAAGTCACCTGCTTTTTTATTTGAATTTATTATTAGTACTTGTTAATAACTTCTTCAGTTACTGCATCAAAGATATAGATGTTTTGGTAGGGAACTGAATAAGAGATAGTTGTATCCATTTTAGGTGTATCATGTGGGTCAACCTTAAGAATAGCCTTATCACCAAGCATATTAACGTAAACGTTAGTGTTGTCACCAAGAAGCTCAGTAAGCTCTACGTTAGCAGTAAAGCCGAAGGAATTTTCAACGTATCCAAGAGAGATACCTTCAGGACGGAATCCCAAGATGATTTCTTTGCCTTCATATTCATCAATCTTATCACCAATAACAAATGAAAGATCATGCACAGCTCCCGCAATTTTAACACAACGACCGTTAACGGTTGCTCTAACAAAGTTCATAGGAGGCTCACCGATAAATCCTGCAACAAAGAGGTTAACAGGCTTGAAATAAAGCTCAAAGGGAGTACCAACCTGCTGAATGTAACCATCCTTCATAACTACGATTCTATCAGCCATTGTCATAGCTTCAGTTTGGTCGTGAGTTACGTAAATAGTTGTTGAACCAACTTTTCTATGAATATCAGTGATTTCAGAACGCATTGTTACACGCTGCTTTGCGTCAAGGTTTGATAAGGGCTCGTCCATAAGGAAGATACCAACCTTACGAATGATAGCACGTCCAACGGCAACTCTTTGACGCTGACCACCTGAAAGAGCTCGGGGCTTTCTGTCAAGGTAGTCAGTAAGACCAAGAATTTTAGCAGTTGCCAAAACCTTTTCTTCAATTACTTCGTCATCAACACCCTGAAGGGAAAGACCGAAAGCAAGGTTATCGTAAACTGAAAGATGGGGATAAAGTGCATAGCTTTGGAAAACCATTGCAACTCCTCTTTCACGGGGACGAAGTGTATTGGCATATTTGCCGTCTATGTAAAACTCTCCCTTAGTAATATCTTCAAGACCTGCAATCATACGAAGAGTAGTTGACTTTCCACATCCGGAAGGGCCAACGAAAACGATGAACTCTCCTTGTTCGATTTCGAGGTTGAAATTATGAACGGCATGGAAACCGTTGGGATAAATTTTGTTAATTTCTTTAAGAGATAAGTATGCCATAATACTCCTTTACTTAATGAGCCTGTCGGCCATTTCGATTTTGTTGATTTTATCTGATAAAAGGGCAATCGCGTCGGGGATATCATCACCAACAGTACCCTCTAAAACCAAAATTGCATTTGGATTGTGAGTGTAAATAGCCTTGAGTATTCTATCAAAATCAAGAACACCCTTGCCAACTCCACATTGCTTTAATTTATTGTCTTCAATAATAAAATCTTTAATGTGGAAAAGTAAGATTTTATTATCCAAAATGTTAAGACCTGTGTTCAAAATATCATAAGCTATGTCAACGTTTGAAATATCAAGATAGTTGTAGAGATCAAATATATATTTAATATTTGGTTTGCCTATTCTATCAACCGCCTCTTTAAGACGCTCAGGCGTGTGACAAACGTGACCAAAAGCACCTTCCATTGCTATATTTACACCTTGAAGTGAAGCATATTCAGCAAGGTGAGAGAAGGTTTCAACAACTCTGTCAAGGGCTTCATCCGAATGATTCATTGGATGATAAATCCAAGGGTCACCGTTGTAAGATCCTGTTTCACTTCCAACGTAGTCACATCCGATATCCTTAGCTAAGGATAGATAATCCTTAAAAACTGCAATTCCATTGTCAATTTTTGCCGTATTAGGATGAACAGGATTAAAATATGCGCCGATAAGTGCAATGTCCTTACCGTTTTGCTTGATAGCATACGATATTTCTTTTGCTTGTTCGTGTGTGAGCTGATTTGGTGAGTAAGCAACTCCATCAATAGATTTATATACGACAAACTGTATGCCGTCAAGTCCAAGCTCACATAATTTTTGATTAATATTTTCTGCGCCTTTAACTCCAAGGTCGTGAGCGCGAATCATCAGTTTCATATTAGTACCTAATTATAAAGTTCTTAAAATTTCCGTATAGCAGAGGATGAATGGAGCAACGCCCTTTGCATCATTTTCTACTATTGGCTCAGAAATATAATATTCAAAGCTTCCGTCACGGCGCGTGTTATTTTCAGGACCAAGCCCTGCAACAAGACAAATTCCGGAGAGGTTAAGATCACCGTCATCCTTAATTTGCAAATATCTTGAGCAAATTCCATCAAAGGTTTCCTTGCCATAGGTAGCGAATTGAGAGGGAAGAACGTTAAGTCTTGCGCCTTTAATCATTGCATATGCAAGCATTGACGAACCACTTGTTTCAAGATAATTTCCTTCGCGAGTGCCAAGATTCACCACTTGATAGTACATCTTACTTTCTTCATCGCGATAGCGAATAACTGAATGCATAAGCTCAGAGAAAATCTTTGAAATTTCAGCCTTTGCTTTTTCATCGTCACAAATTTCAATGATATCAATCATAGCAACTGTGTACCAACCGATAGCACGAAGCCAAAAATTCTTTGAAAGTCCGGTTTCCTTATCAGCCCAAAAGATTGACTTGGAGCAGTCAAAACCGTGATAATAAAGACCGATGTTCTCATCAAACATATACTTTCTAACATTTTTGATTTGCATCAAAATGTCGGAATAGTCCTTATCTCCCTTATACTTTTGATATTTTGTGCTAAATACCTGCGCCATATAAAGACCGTCAAGCCAAATTTGGTTTGGATAAATAAGCTTGTGCCAAAAGTTTCCTGTACAAGTGCGTGGTTGATTCTTAAGCTGAATTGCCTGATGCTCAATTGCAAGACGATATTTTTCTTTACCCGTCTTTTCGTAAAGCTCAAAGAGCACTCTACCCTCGTTCAAGTCATCAAGATTGTATTTTTCAATGTCATAGCCGCGAATGGTACCGTCATCGAAAACGTAATAATCAATGAATTTTTCGGCAAAATCAAAGTATTTTGGGTTTTTAGTAATTCTTCCAATCTCAAGAAGGGAAGTTATCATGCATCCGTCAATATAATTCCAATGAGGAGCTTTGCCTTGTCGAATGCTTTCAATATTCCAAATCGGTGCATCGGGAGTTGAGCAATTAAGCAATTTTTCGATATAAGCATCAATCTTTGAGTACATAAAAGCATCCTTTCAAAGTTATTTTTTAATATTTTTAACGTTATTAGCAATAATTTTGTCACCAATATTACCTTCAATTGTAATATTTTTTACAACCAAGGTTTCAACGTTGTCAAGATACATACCTAATTTGCAAACGGGCTCAGCAAAATTCTTCATAATTGGAATAAAGGGCTTTGCATCGTTAGCAAACGTGAAGTTAATATTATCGAATGTAATTGATTTTATGGGTTGCTCAGGCAATCCATCGCAATAGCAGGCTGCAGCTTCGCAATCCGTACATTCCATATTTTTAAAAGTGAATTCACCAAGATAAGGTGTGCGATCGTCAACAGGGAGGCATTCACGTGACCAAACGTATTCAGAGAATCTATCGGGGTCACAGCAGTTATACCACATATTTATTGCAATAGGTGTAATAACGCCTTCCATTTTAATGTTTTCGAAAAGAACACCGTCAATAATTGCATATTTGCCGCGTCCACGACGAGTCTTAATTCTCAAGCCTCTATCGGTTTGGCGGAACACACAACGGTTAACTGTTAAATTAGTTACACCACCACTCATCTCACTACCAAGGGTAACTGCACCGTGTCCAAATTGCATAATACAGTTACGAATTGTGTGACGATTAGCGGGAGTTTTATATTTAGTTGCCATGTCAATCTTTGAGGATTTAATAGCAATACAGTCATCACCAACGCTGAATTTACATCCAATGATATTAACAACGTCACAGGCTTCAGGGTCGATAGCGTCTGTATTAGGACTATCCTTAGGCGCAAAGATTGATATATCAAGCAAATCAATATTGTTAGAATAATAGGGGTGAATCTGCCAAGAAGCAGAATTTTGTGCTGTTATACCGTGAACTCTTATATCATTGCAACGATTGAAAAAGAGAAGTCTTGGACGACCAATAGGTGCTTTGGGATTTTGCCACCAAGTGGAGTTTTGAGCATTTCCGTCAACCGTACCAGGTCCAATAATTGAAATATCTTCAGCATACTGTGCAAAGATAAGCGCCTGATGCATATCAACGGAGTTGCCCTCCCAAGTACCAAATTCCAAATCCTCACAACTAATCATGTCGGAGGTATGACCGGGAATCACGGGATATTTACTTGTATCAGTGTGTCCTAATAATGTTGCACCCTCGGCAAACTCAATAACCATATGACTCTTTAAGCAAATAGGAGCTGAAAGATATGTGCCAGCAGGGAAATAGAGCTTTGCACCACGGGGCAAGCAGTTTATTGCAGTTTGAATTGCAAGTGTGTCGTCGTTGACACCGTCACCAATAGCACCAAAGTCCTTAACGTTGACAACGCAGGTATCCTTTGGAGTTTTAAATGTTACTGTGCCTGCACCGTCATATGAGCAGGTAAGCTTGTATTCGGTGTTGGAATCAAGTCCGAAAAGTGAGAACACATTGGTATTAGAGGTTAAAATCTCTTTACCGTTAAGATAGATTGTATATTCCTTTTCAGCATAGTAGGGAAGCTCATTCTTCCATTCAAAGCAAGCTGAACTTGAGGAAATAAATAAAGTTTTAAGCATATTATTGTTTTTTTACCTTGTTTTTTGCATCATTAATAATTGTAATCATAAGATTCTTCATACTAATGAATAAAATATCAAATAACATGTAGAACAAACCGAAGCCGATAGGTTCAAATATAATGGGAAGCACCATATTAAATTGGTTAACAATGTAGAGAAGGAAGAAAGCATAGAACAAGTTAGCGATAAACGTCCAATATTTCTTTTGAGGGAACATCATCCACTTATTATTTTCATCGGGAATAGTTTCAACCAAACGAAGTGCATTGTTAACAAGAATATCAGTTACCATACCAAGAACAGCCGCAAAAATAAACATTCTATCCTGTTCATTCATGGGAAGTCCCATAATAATGAAGAAATACAACGATGCGTTAAACCACCATTTTACAAATAATGCCTTAACCGGAGCAGGGATTCTATCGAGAATACCAGTTCTATACTGCTTTGCAGGATCCTTATATTTTCTGCCCTTTTTGGGGACTTCCATATTATTGGCATTAACCAAACGGTCAACCGCCTCAGTATTTAACTTGTAATAATCTTTTTCTTTTTCGGTGTCACGAGGGGGATTTTTGCGATTTTTTGCCATTATGAAAAATTACTCCTCTTCAGCAAGTTCAATGTTAGCAACGTTTGTTTCTTCAAGAACTACACTAGTATTTATCTTCTTAAGAAGTTTAGCGATGAGTGGCTCAATGGCAACAGTAATAGCAGTAAGGGCAACCATAGCCATATGAACGTACAACATGTAGTATGTAGTCATGTAAGCTTCATAGTACTTAACGTTAATTTGATCTGCACGTTCAAGCAAGTGGTGCAATACCTTTGTAAGATATATGTAGTCTGCTACAATGATTACTACGCAAAGAGCGATAATCAAACCAACGATGGGATAATTGGGCTTCTTTCTCTTGGGGAATGCATTAAGCATTGCAATCATAGAAAGAATGGAGAGCAACACTGTTGCAAACTCACAAAGACCCATTCCTTGTCCCTGTATTGTAGCTGTAGTATCAGAAACGCTAGTTAAATTCAAAGAATAAACCAAGAAAGAAATCAAAAGCATCGCTAAAGGAATTGCCTGAGGATTTTTCTTAAGACTAACTAAGCATTTACGAATGAACTCTTTAAATTTCATACTTATGCTCCTTATCTAATTGCATTAGTTGTTTCTTTGTCGAAGAAATGCATTCTATCAATAGAAGCAGAAACAACGTCACCTTTTTTGTATTCACACCATTCACGGAATTTAGCAGTAAGCTTTTGACCCTTTACGTTGCCGTGTACAAGTGTTGTTTGTCCAAGATTTTCATTCAATGTAACGTTGATGTTTATGTAACCGTTAGGATCTTGAACTATATTTTCAGGACGAGAGCCAAGAATGATTTCCTTGCCTTCGTAGGAAGCAAGAAGCTTCTTTTGCTCATCGTTAAGAGGAGCAGTGAAGTGGGGAGAAACAAAGCAACCGTCTTTAATTTTACCTTCAAAGAAGTTCATTGGGGGAAGACCGATAAAGCTTGCTACGAATGTGTTTGCGGGTGTATCATAGAGTTCAAGAGGTGTACCAACCTGTTGAACGTAGCCCATGGACATACAAACGATTCTATCTGCAAGTGTAAGAGCTTCGGTCTGGTCGTGAGTAACGTAGAGCATAGTTGTGCCAAGTCGTTTGTGAAGAAGAAGAATCTCACGTCTTGTGGCACCTCTAAGCTTAGCGTCAAGGTTTGAAAGGGGTTCGTCAAAAAGGAATACCTTAGGTGTACGAACAATAGCACGTCCCATGGCAACACGCTGACGCTGACCACCTGAAAGCTGCTTGGGCTTTTTATTGAGCTGGTCAGTAAGACCAAGAATCTCAGCAGCCGCAAGAACCTTTTCGTGAATAATATCGGGATTTTCTTTACGCAATGTAAGAGAGAAGGCCATGTTTTCGTATACAGTCATATGCGCATAAAGAGCATAGTTTTGGAAAACCATTGCAATATCTCTATCTTTAGCAGGCAACTGAGTAACGTCCTTACCATCAATAATAAGGTTACCTGTAGTAATATCCTCAAGACCCGCAATCATTCTAAGTGTAGTTGATTTACCACAACCTGAAGGACCAACAAGAACTATAAATTCACCGTCTTCTACTTCAAGATTGAAGTCAAAAACCGCTTGAACATTGTTGTCATAAATTTTATTTATATTTCTTAAGCTTAATGAAGCCATAAATGCACACCTTTCTTTATGGAGTGTTTAGATTATTGTTCGGAAAGAGTTTTTTCGTATTCTCTAAGAGTTTTGGTTCTCTTAATGCCTGTAATAGCAGTTGCAAAGCAAGCCATAGCAGAGCAGCAAAGACATACAGTTACGTAAATGAACTGCTTGTCGCTCATAACCTGGGTCATAGAACCATCGAGCAAGAACTTATAAGAGTGAGCTTTGAGAGGAATCTCAATAATTCTCAAGAGCTGGAATGCGCCCAAGGGAATGAATGCGATGCAGTAGCCCATCTTGTAGTTCTTAACACCTTCGGATGCAAGGAATGCACCAAGAAGGAAGAGAAGGTTTACAAGAACTGAAAAACCAATGTTTCTAGTGTAGTAGTAGTT
This sequence comes from Eubacteriales bacterium, assembly GCA_045637205.1. Classification (GTDB taxonomy): domain Bacteria; phylum Bacillota; class Clostridia; order Oscillospirales; family CAG-272; genus RGIG4608. The sequence goes on from JAZTYY010000035.1 coordinate 11,444, forward strand.
ACCTACGTCTTCTGTATAAATACTGACAAAGTAGAGCACGTTGAAAAAGATTGCAACGTAAGCCTGAGTTGCAGAGGAAGAGTTTTTGGTATAACGTAAACGGTCTTTTTTAATATCCATATTTTGTGTCATATGCTTTACCCCTCCGATCCATTGAGAAGTGCTTGTTCTTTCTTCATCAATTTTACTTTCCAAATTACATTATTTATATTAAATACAGTAACTACGATCAAAAGTGCGCTGATAACGAAGCCGATATCAAACCAGAAGGTAGATTCGGTGTAAAGAGTATTCCATTTTTCAGCATACTCCTTCAAAGCAGGGAAATCTACAGTTGTAAGGAACTGTGTTCTAAACTTAAGAACGTTAATTGTGCACCAAATAGCCACTGCAACGTTTGCAAAGGAAGAAATACCAACAGAGATGTAGTTGGCAATATAATATTTTCTGCGTGAATGTGTATTAGTAACAAAGGGAACCAAGCTAAGTATTATAAGAATAATAGAAACTGTAGTAAGAGCTTTGTTAAAGGGCTGAATTTCATAGAAAATCCATGCACCTGCTACCTTTGTGTATCTCATATCATATATTTTATTGGGGTCTCTCATCGTACTATAAAACGCATCGTAAAGGTCTGTTACAAGACCGAGAGAATAAATAAAGAGAAGTGCTGACGCTATGAGAGTTGCATAGCAAATCAGTTTTTGATATTTCATTTGTTTCTTATACATAATTTCATCCATTCTGTCGCGTACTGTCGCGTGACGCGACTTCACGAAATTTTAAAGTGTTAATAAATTAGTTTTGCGAGAGGGGAGCGAGAGCTCCCCTCTCAATTTAAATTAATTCAATTTAATTTGAAATAATATTTTAAGAACTAATCCACACTAAAAATATTAGTTAAGTTCAGTGTAGAAATCCTGGAGTCTAAGCCAAGCGTCGTTCTTAATTTCGAGGTAGTTTTCGCCACCCCATGTGCCTCTTACTGTAGCAAGAGTTTCGTTACGGTTGGATGTGCCTTCACCGGAGTAACCAGCACGAATGATATTGATGAAGAGGTTTTCGCCGCCCTTGGAAGAAGAGAAGATACCCTTAGAACCAAGCTGTGTATAACCGCCGATCATATCGTTTTCAGTCTTTGTTGTGGGAAGAACTGTGGGAACAGATGTCCACCAAGGATTTTCTGTAAGAGCAAGTTCAGGATGCTTAATTGTGCCGAAGCCAATAGCTGTAGAAATGTTGCCTGCGCCTTCCTTACCTACCAACTGTGTGCACTGATATTCGAAGGACTGGCTCTTTGCGAATGAAAGAGTAGAACCAAGATACTTACGTGCGTAGTTAGTATAGTTACCGCCTGCCTTTTCCCAAAGCTCATCGTATGTAGCGTCAGCAATAACGGGCCACTGTTCGCCATTGAAGTTGAATGTTACGTAAGAACCGTCAGCATTTGTCTTGATGAATGCATCAGGACCGTAGGACATAAGGATCTGGCCTTCCTTGCAGTATGCGTAGTCGATAAGTGCAAGAGCCGCGTTAAGCTTGTTGGTATCATTGCCAACGCCTGCCTTGGAGATGCCCCAACCGTCGGTCTTAACGGATCTCCAGGACTCAGTAAAGCGCATGTAAACACCGTCAGCATTGGTGCCGTCGAACCAGCGGGCCACGGGAACCATGACAGCCATGTACTTCTCGCCAGCCTGGAGCTTGGTCTCGTTGTAGATGGTCTGAGTCTGGTTGTAGTCGTAGTGCATGAAGCCCAGGTCGTTCTCCAGCATGGTAGCGGTGGACTCCTTGGACATGTCGATGAAGGACTTGGAGATCAGGCCTTCCTGAGCCATAGCGTTCATACGCTCCAGAGCGACGTAGGTGTCGACTTCCTGACGAGCGTCGTGCAGCATGTTGTCGGTGCCGACATACAGGAAGTCCTGACGGGATTCCATACCACGGACGCCAAACAGGGTGCCCACGAAACGGAACATGTCAACCTGACGCTGAACGTTGTTGTC
>JAZTYY010000036.1:0-10126 GCA_045637205.1 Eubacteriales bacterium
CTTGCTTCAAAAGAAAAAGCGTTATAACCGTTTTGATAGCAAAACCATTTAGCCGCTTTTCTTTGGCAAAAAGAGCCGCAAAGAAAAGCTAACAAAAGAAACGGCGAATACAGGGCTACGCGCCCCGTACCCGCGCCACTGTGCGTGGAGCACCACCTTTAAAAAGGTGGACGAAACAATCGCGAAAAGTGAGTGCGAACATCCCGATAAATCAAAATTTGAAGTGTAAAAAATAGAAATTTAGGAATATATATACATATATCGCAATATTTCGAAAAAAGTCGATAAAAAAGTTAAAATAAAGTGAAAAAAGGACTACACAAAATGGGGAATATATGTTATAATATAGTATGATTGATAAGTTTACTCTTTTTTAGAAAGGGATATAAAAATGAGAGAAAATAATTACAAAAACAACACTAAAGGCAAAAATTACGGCAAAAAAGAAGGCGGACGCCCCACCCGTAATGAAAACTACAATTCCAATAATAAAAAGCAATATTATAAAGAGCCCGTGCAAATGACTGAAGAAGAGCTTGGTGGTCTTGTTATAGGAAGAAATGCCGTTCGTGAACTTTTAAAGAGTGGTCGTGCTGTGGACAAGCTTCTTGTTAGCCGCGGGAATAGAGAGGGTTCAATCGTTGTCCTTGTGGCACAAGCAATTGAGCGCGGCATTCCTGTTGTGGAGGTTGAACGTGCTAAGCTTGACGGTATGGCAGGTATGAGTCAGCACCAGGGCGTTATTGCCATGGCAGCAGAAAAGGAATACGTTGAGGTTGAGGATATTATCGCAATTGCACGCGAGAGAGGTGAAGCTCCCCTTATCGTTATTTCCGACGGTATTACCGACCCATATAATCTTGGCGCACTTATTAGATGTGCTGAGGGTGTTGGTGCACACGGACTTATTATTCCCAAAAGACGTGCAAGTGGTCTTACCCCCTTGGTTTCCAAGTCAAGTGCTGGCGCTATTGAGCACCTTGCAGTTGCTAAGGTTTCAAATATTGCGCAAACAATTGAGGAGCTCAAGGAGCAAAATATTTGGATTTACAGTGCCGAAGCAGGTGGACAAGCATATTACGATACCGATTTTAGAGGTGGCTGTGCTATAGTTTTTGGAAGTGAAGGAGAGGGAGTTTCTCAGCTTGTTAAGCAAAGAAGCGATTTCATAGTTTCAATTCCAATGTATGGACATGTTAACTCGTTTAACGTATCCACAGCTGCTGCAGTAATTTTGGCTGAGGCATCAAAGCAGCATAGACAGAAAAAATAATAACAAAGATTATGAATAAATATGAAAAGGAGGTAATTTGAGTGGAAAACTTTAATAACGATGATGTTAAAAAGATGCTCCAAATGCTTAAAGAGCAGGCTGAAAGCAATAATGAATCAAATATAAATACTCAAACTACCGAAAACGTTGCTTCTGATGAGGATATTAAAAGTATGCTTAAGGAACATTTTTCTGCCGAGCAAGAGGAGAAAAACGTTGCCGTAGCAGATGATTATTCTTTTGATGAGATAGATGAATTTATATCCGAAGAGGATGCTGAGGAGCTTGAACCTGAAATCGAGGAAGAACCCGAAATCGAAGAAGAACCCGAAATCGAGGAAGAACCTGCAATCGAAGAAGAACCCGAAATCGAAGAAGAACCCGAAATCGAGGAAGAACCTGCAATCGAAGAAGAACCCGAAATCGAGGAAGAGCCTGCAATTGAGGAAGAACCCGAAGTCGAGGAAGAACCCGAAATCGAGGCTGAACTCGAAATCGAGGAAAAAATCGAAGAAATTGAAGAAGCTCCCATTCTTAAGAGTACTGATGATTACATAGAGGAGATTGTTCTTGAAGAGGCACTCCCTGAAAAATATGATGATGAGGAAGAGCCGGTTTCTGAAGAATCTATAAACTATGACGAGGTGCTTGAGGGTCAGCAGGGAACTGTATTTAATCAGTTCGTAGAGGACTTTACAGGAGACCTTGATGACGTAGTGTTTGAAGCTGAAATCACCGAAAGTCGCGCTCCTGATAAGCAGTATACAATTTTTGAAGACTGGGAAGAGATAATCAAGAAGCAGGATTTTGCGACTGCTGAGGAAGAAATCATTCCACCTGATGCAGAGGCATTTGAGCAGGTTGTTGAAGATACTGAAGGCAAAAAAATGCACACTGACTATTTCAATCCAATAGTTTCTGACAACAATCTTGACGCAGTTGATATTGCTCTTATGGTTGCCTTGGGCGGTGAAAGTGAATTAAATCAAACCGTTGGATTTGAAAAGATTCGTCAAGCAGTTCACGACGTTCAAGAGGAAGAGGAAGAAAATCTTGAGGGCAAAAAGATTTATGGTTTTACCGGTGATGAATACTCGTCTTTGGCACAAAACATAAAGATTAAAAAGAAATATAAAACAGATAAAATTAAACTCTTTGCCCAATTAATTGCAACCGGAATTTTTGCAATGATTCTTATGATTTATGAAATATTTGGTTGGGTTGGAAATGAGTTTAGCGGAGCTCTTAATGTGGCAAATCACCCCATGTTGCATATTTTTGTGGGTGTTCAGCTTCTTATTATTTGCTTTGCAATATCCTATAATAAGTTTATTAAGCTTTTCAAGGAGCCAATGAGCTTCTCATCGCTTTCATATCTTGGTGCGCTTTTAACCTTGTTTTTAAGTGCAATTCACGATATTCTTATTATCTCGGTTGACGGTTATTTCACCGCCGCTATGACATTCCATTCAGCGTCAGCAGTGCTTCTTTTGTTGAGTCTTGCTTATGATGTGTTTGATATTGTTCAGCAGTCCTATACCTTCAATATCATTTCACTCAGTGATAAAAAGCTTGTTCTTGAGCCCTATGGAAGAATCAAGACCGATGATGACAGTGAGATGATTGAAAGTGACAGCTATTGCATATCAAGAGTTCCCACAGTTAAGAAATATTTTGCAAGAACAAGCGCACCCTCAAACGTATCTATGAGCAAGCTCATTCCTTTGGTGCTCAGCTTTTCAATTGCAATTTGCGTTATGCTTTTGCTTCTTCTTATGGGAGAAATGGATAGCATTTTGTTTGGATTTATCATTACACTTTCATTCCTTCTTATATGCACAAGCATATTCGAAAGTGAATTTGCATTCTTTGAGGTTCATAGAATACTTAAAAAATACAAAACAAGTATTATTGGTAAATCAAGCGTTGCCGAGTATGGCAAGTGCGACATAGTTTATTTCGATGATTACAACGTTTTCAACAAAAAGAGTGTCAGAACAAAGGGGCTTAAGCTCTATGACAACAATGAAATTTACCGTATTCTTTATCATACTCAAGCGGTATTCTCTAAGGTTGGAGGTCCTCTTAAGGGTGTGTTTGAATTTGCTACAACAGAAATGACGCATTCTAATAAGGTTGAAATCAAGGAAATCAGTAAAGAGGGTATTTCTGCAATCGTTGACGGAAGAACTGCAGTTCTTATCGGAACGGGTGCGTTTATGAGAAGCAGATATATTCATCCAAGCTATACAAGTGCCGATCTCAAGCTTGAGGAAAGCGGAGAAGAGAGCATTATGTTTATCGCGCTTAACGGAGTTCTTGGAGCAAAGCTTTACGTTACATATCAGTTTTCAAGTGAATTTGAAAGACTTGCTCGCAAGCTTTCAAAACGCGGAGTTAAAATTGGTATTCGTTCATCCGACCCCAACGTTAACAGCAAGTGGGCAAAGAAGTACGGCGATATGAAGAAGTTTGATATCAGCATTGTTCGTCCCACACTTAAGGAAATTAAGCCATCAGAAAAGTCAATTGAAAGCGGTGTGGTATCAGTTAAAAATGTTCGCGCACTTTCAGAGGCGTTGATAATGTGTATCAAGCTTAACAATTTTGAGGCACTTATATCTAAGATAAGAGTGGTTGCACTTGTTGTTGTAGGTATTTTGTCATTTGCGCTTTTGCTTCTTTCGGGCATTAATACAATTACAATTCTTGCCCTTTCGCTGACATTGGCGCTTGGTGCTTCAATCGTGGCACTTTTAACTCATTTCTATATTAAAAACTAACGGTGAAACAATGAATATTAAAAACAGTTCAATTCTTAAATCAGTTGAAAAGCCCGGGCGCTATAGCGCAGGGGAATTTGGACAGATTATTAAGGATAAAAAGGATATAAAGGCAAGATGGGCATTTTGCTTTCCTGATACGTATGAGATTGGTATGTCCAATCTCGGCGTAAGAATTCTCTATGGTGCGCTTAATAATGAGCCTGACGTATGGTGTGAGAGAGCCTATGCCCCCTGGATTGATATGCAAGAAAAAATGCGCAAGCATAATATTCCTCTTTGTGCACACGAAAGTGGAGATAAGCTCACTGATTTCGATATTATAGGCATTACCTTGCAATATGAGATGTGCTATACCACAACTCTTAAAATGCTTGAGCTTGCGAATATTCCTCTTTTTGCAAAGGATAGAGGAGAGGAATTTCCCATCATAATCGGTGGTGGTCCCTGTGCATATAATGCTGAGCCTGTTGCTGATTTTTTTGATTGCTTCTCGATTGGTGAGGGTGAGGAAAATCTTGTTGAATTCACTCGTCTTTACATTGAGATGAAGGATAATGGAACTTACACCAAAAAGGACTTCCTTCATAGAGCAGCTGCTGAAATTGGTGGCATTTACGTTCCGTCACTTTATGATGTTACTTATAACGAAGATGGAACAATTAAGGCATATACACCCATTTATGAGGATGTGCCGAAGCGCGTGTTAAAGCGTATTATGACCGATATGGACAAGGCATATTTTCCAAGCAAGGTAGTTATGCCCTATATTGAAACGGTACACGATAGAATTATGCTTGAGGTTTATCGTGGCTGCATCCGTGGTTGCCGTTTCTGTCAAGCGGGTATGGTTTACCGCCCCGTTAGAGAAAAGACTCCCGGTGTTCTTAATGAACAGGCAAAGTGCTTGTTTGAGGCAACGGGATATGATGAAATTTCACTTTCATCACTTTCAATAAGTGACTATTCTCGTCTTTCTGAGCTTACTGATAATCTTCTTGAGTGGACTGATGAAAATATGGTTAGCTTGTCCTTGCCATCTCTTAGAGTTGACAGCTTTACAAAGGAGCTTATGGATAAGATTTCAACTGTTCGTACAGGCTCACTTACGTTTGCACCTGAAGCGGGAAGTCAGCGACTTCGTGACGTAATCAATAAAAACGTGTGCGAAGCAGATCTTTTGCGTGCGGTAAACGTTGGTTTTGATGCGGGTAAAACCTCTTGTAAGCTTTATTTTATGATGGGCTTGCCAACTGAAACCTATGAAGATCTTGACGGTATTGCAGATCTTGCAAAAGCTGTTATTGAAGAATACTATGCTAATCCCAATAGACAAAAGGGTAGAGCACCCAGCGTTACTGTTAGTGTTTCTTGCTTTATTCCAAAGCCCTTTACACCTTTCCAATGGGAAGCGCAGGACAGTATGGAAACTTTCGTAGAAAAGCAAAAATATCTTGAAAGTAAGATTACCGACAGAAAGATTAGATACGTACACCATGACGCGCGTGTTTCTCACGTGGAAGCCATTTTGGCGCGTGGTGATAGAAGACTTGCGCCTGCATTGGCACTTGCTTGCGAGCGTGGATTCTGCTTTGACGCGTGGGATGAATTTTTCCACTATGACGAGTGGATTAAGGTTTTTGAGGACTGTGGTATCGACTATAACTTCTACTCTAATAGAGTATGGGGAGAGGACGAGGTGCTTCCTTGGGACGTTATCGACTGTGGTGTTACAAAGGAATTTTTGAAGCGTGAGCGCAAAAATGCTTATGCCGAAAAAACAACACCATCCTGCCGTGAAAAATGCTCCGGCTGTGGTGTGAATAAGCTTGGAGGTGAAAGAACATGGTGTCCGAAACAAAATTAAAACCATACTCCAAGACTGATTATCCTTTGCTTGAAGAACCTAAATACATAAGATTTAAGTTCCGCAAGGTTGGTGATTTGCAGTTTATTTCACATCTTGATCTTCAAAAGGCAATGGGAAAGGTGCTTGTTCGTGCAAAGGCTCCACTTTGGTATTCAAAGGGATTTAACCCCCATCCTAAGCTTATTTTTGCGCTCCCCTTGTCAGTTGGTGCGCAGAGTGAATGTGAATATCTCGACGTAAGAGTTGAGAGAGCGATTCCACCGTCAGAGCTTATGGAGCACATAAATGCAGAGCTAACTGAGGAGCTTCGCTTCCTTGATGCTTATTATGCTGAAACAAGATTAGAGGATATTTATTGGGCTGAGTACGATTTTTCAATCAAGACTGAGGGTGCTGATGAAAACATGGCACACGAGGTTGAAAAACTCCTTATGGGAGAGCAGGTTATTATTCTCAAAAAAGCAAAGGATAAATATAAAAAGATATTCTTTAAGGAGATTGATATTGCAGAATACATTCGTGATGTTAGTGTTAAATTTGAAGACGAAACAATTAAGATTAATGTAAAATTGTCTGCTTCAATTAACCAAACACACCCACACATTAACCCTGAAAATATTGTTACTATGCTCAAAGAAAAGCTTGGAATTTTGTCAGGTGACGTTACTAAAGAGCAATACGATATTATAAGAACAAGAATTTATTTTGAAGACGGGGAAACCGACTTCAGATAGAGGCCTTTATGAAATCAATTGACAAAAGTGTTTTTATAGCTGACGGAGCGCGCGTTGTTGGTGACGTTGAAATTGGCAAGAATAGTAGTGTTTGGTTTAATGCGGTTATAAGAGCTGATTCCGATACGGTGAAAATCGGTGAAAATACCAATATTCAAGATAATGCCGTTATCCACACGAGTGCAGGCTTTGGAGTTCAAATCGGTGATAACGTTACTATAGGTCACGGTGCGATAGTTCACGGCTGTACGATAAAGGATAACGTAATTATCGGTATGGGCGCGATTGTTTTGAATGGCGCAGTTATAGAAGAAAACTGTATTATAGGTGCAGGAACTTTGGTTACTCAAGGCAAGGTTATTCCATCGGGAAGTCTTGCTTTTGGAAACCCTGTGAAAATCGTTAGACAGCTTACTAATGAGGAAATAAAATCCATCAAGGATAATGCAATTTCTTATGTAAATGAAGCAAAGAATTATTGTGATAATTAAGTAATCAAATACAGAGAGGTGTAAACCATGAAAAAAATATTTGTTTTGACCTTGATTTTATTGGCGATTTTAGGACTTACCGGCTGTGCTTTAAAGATATATAAATTACCACAAGACGGATTCTGTTATTATGCGCATAGTGGCGATGAAATTGAACTTAGTCAAGAAGTGCAAGAGTATATTATCAATCTGCTTAATGAAGGTAAATGGTATCCAGATATTGCAAAATGTGATTCCGACGTGAACTTTTATCCAAATGGGTTTAAGTTAGGATATTGTGCCGAGAGTGGAGTTTTCAATGATTTCACTTTGAAGAGATCTCTTTCAATTTTCGATGATGCAAGAGATATTATAAACGAATATTTAGGATTGAATTAACAAAAAGCACCTCAAATTGAGGTGCTTTTTCTATTTAAGCTTTATTTGCTCAAGCGTTTCTTTTTTCTTCATTTCTTTTCTGAAAAGAATAAGAATTATAATCGACATAATGCAACAAGCTCCCATTGTGAGTGGGGCATTGAGCCAAAGACCTGTGAGCCTCAATGAATATAATGAGAAAATAAAAAGCATTGGGAAGATGAATGCTGCGCTAACTGAAATAAGTGTTGCATAAAGTGATTTTTCCACGGCAGTCATATAGCTTTGCGTTGCAAATGCAAACCAAAACAGAAGCTTTGAAATTGCATAAATTTTAAGCGCTATAACAGCTTCACGAACAAAAGTATCGTCCGCATCGGGCGCAAATAATTTTACAAGCAAGTCGGGAATTATCCACATCATTGCAAATGAAACTATTGAAACAACGGCACTTGCACTGAATATACAATTGGCAAGCTTTTTTACTCTGTCAAAGCGCTTAGCTCCCCAGTTGTAGCCGATTGAAGGCTGCATTGAATCGCAAATTCCATATATCATTGGTTGAATGATTTCACCAACGTACATTTGAATACCGTATATTGAAACCGCGGCAGCACCACCCATGTCAAGAAGTGCCTTGTTCATTGCAACGGCAGTTATTCTGCCTGAAACGTTATTTAAGAAGATGGGCATTCCACATTTTACTATTAGCTTTGTGGTTTTTATTGAGAATTTTGGCTTTGTCAATTTCAGCTGGCATTTGCCACTTGCAAAATAGAAGAAGGCAATTAAAGCCGATATGCTAAAGCAAATGCATGGTGCTAAAGCAGCTGCCCAAATACCCCAGTCGAAAACAAATAGGAACAATAATTCAAGAAGCGCGTTACATATGCTTGTTGCAATGTTTAACCACATACTGAATTTAATTTTTCCTGAGATTCTAAAATAGTTGTCAAATGCAAAAACTGAAGTGATGATGGGCGAAAAATAAGCATAAATGCGAATATATTGTACGCCAAGCTCCTTTAATTGCTCATCAGCACCAAGAAATTCAAGTATAAATGGTGACCCAAACCAAAGAAGAATCCCCATAAATGCACCTGCACCCGACACCATAAAGAGTGCGCAAGTGAAGATGTTGTTTGCTTCCTTTTCGTCCTGCCTGCCAAGTGCTATAGAAATCGGCACTGCCGATCCAACTGCCACAAGGTCGGAGAGGGCAAAGTTGATAATTACGAATGGAAAAGCAATATTTATTGCGGCAAATTCCGTCGGCCCTAAAAAATTACCTATGAAAATGCCGTCAAACAGTCCGTATAGTGCAGAGGCTAACATACTTAAAGCCCCCGGGATGGCAGCTATAAAAAACAGACGCCATACACTCGTTTTTAAAAATAGTTCCTTATGTTCCATATTTTCCTCTATTGTCTATTATAGTATATATTATAGACAATAACAAGAAAAAAGTCAATGCTTTAATCAAAAACAGTTGATACAGTCTTTGTACAATGCTTGGGGGAATATTGCCATATATCGATATGCTCTATTTTGTTTGTGTCTAAATGATATTGAATGGGAGTTGGCGCGTTGGCTTTTGTGCCGATGTCTATTAAAACCAGCTTGATTTTCATTTTTTCGGGAATGATGCTTTTGATGTATACCGATACGTTGTCACCTACTTGAAGACTGTTGAAAATTTGCCTATCCTCGCGAAGCTCGGCAAGCCCTGCAAGGTTGGGTGAAAGCTCAACGAATACACCGTAGCTTTCGATGCTTCTTACAATTCCTGAAACCGTTTGACCAACCGAAAAGGCTGATGCATTTTCTTCCCAAGTACCAAGAAGCTCCTTTAAGGTCACGTAAATTCGACCGTTTTCAACGTCGTTGGATTTAACTATAACCTTTAGCTTTTGACCAACGAAAAGTCGGTCTGAGGGGTGACTGATTCGTGAAACTGAAATGCAATCTATTGACAGTAAGGATGCGTTTCCACAGCCGATGTCCACAAATGCTCCAAAGGTGTCAAGATGAGTTACAGTGGCATCAATTACGTCACCTGGAAGAAGGGAAGCAAGGTAATAATTTTTGCATTCAGCTTGTGCTGCGCGCCTTGAAAGAATGGCACAAAAGGTGTCATCTCTTTGCTCTATGGCAACCACCTTAAAGCAAACGGGCTTGCCCACGCGAGTAATAATTGCAATATCCTTTATGGGCTCATTTGAAGCGCTTGCAAGGCATTCTGATTTTGGTATAATGCCTTTTATCCCACATAGATCAACGTGCAAATTAAAGTCATTGTCGCACATTGTGGCGCGTGCCTCAAGAGTTTTGTTATCTCTCATGGCGCGTTCCAAATTGCTTAAATTGGAGATATATAATAGATTCTCGCTTGTATTGATAAGTGAGCCCTCGGGCATAAAATAGTTGTTGTTCATTGATTTTTCCTCTCTTTTTTGCTCATTTACTCTAAAATATTAAAAATGAAGAAAAAATATTCTAAAAATTTTTAAAATCGCAAACGAGGAAAAACGAGCTTATTATATGAAAAAACGAGGAAAAACGAGATAGCATATTGATAAATTAAAATAACGAAAAAAGTTTTCAAAAAGGTATTGACA
>JAZTYY010000037.1:0-32351 GCA_045637205.1 Eubacteriales bacterium
GCTTGGAAGCGGGGATTACGATCTCTTCGCCAGACTTGGGGTTTCTGCCCTTTCTTTCGCCACGAGCCTTAACCTCAAATGTACCGAACCCAACGAGCTGAACCTTTTCACCGTTCTTAAGAGCAGCTACGATAGAATCTGTAACAGCCTTAACAGCAACCTCTGCATCCTTTTTTGTGAGCTTACCAGCAGCAGCAACTGCTTCAACCAATTGAACCTTGTTCATTTTAATATCCTAACCTTTCCATAATTTATGTAATGTATCACATTACAATATTATGATAACACAAAACCCTTGATAATGCAAGGGTTTTTAGCATTTTTTTGATAAATTTTTTATATATTTTTAACATAAAATTTGTCAATTGTTGTTAATATACAAACACATTGACTAAATTTTGTCTATATTTTACCAAAAACTTAATTTTTATATTTTTCAATGAAAGAATTTGTCTTTTTAAAAAGAGATTCTTCGGCATCAACATCCGCCTTTGAGGCCAATGCGCTAAACAAAAACAAAAATTCACCTATGTTTTTTGATTCTATTTCGGCGTTATTGCTTTTCATATTTTCAAGCATTCCTTGAAGCTGTGCTATCATTTCCTCATTAGATACATTTTTGTACTCTGAAGACTTCTTTGCAACCTTTGATGCTCTCATAAGTGCTGGAGTCATTGGTGGAACGGAGCTTAATTTATCGTAAAGCGTTTCTCTACTCTTTTCCACATTCTTAATTGCTTCCCAGTTATTCAAAACCTCGTCAGCAGTTGAGGCGCTTACCTCTCCAAAAATATGGGGATGCCTATGAACCAATTTGGTGCAAACGTCGTTTGCGACGTCATCTATATTGAAATTGCCTGCTTCATTCTCCATTTGTGTATGAAAAACAACCTGAAGCAAAACGTCACCAAGCTCCTCGCGCAATAAATCCGAATCCTTATTATCTATTGCCTCAACAACCTCATAGGTTTCCTCAATAAAGTTCTTTCTAATACTTTCGTGAGTTTGCTCGGTATCCCAAGGACACCCGCCTTCTCCCCTGAGTATTTCCATAATCAGGCAAAGGTCTTCAAACTTATAATTACTTTTAGATAATATTTTTTCAACTTTTTCGTTTTTTAACATATCTTCTCTTTTCTATCACAAAAGGTGAATTTTTGATAATATTTTAATAATTGTTTCTCCCTTGGGAAGCATCATAATTTCTTCTTTTTCAATTACTTTAAATTTTATTATTGCGATGAGATAAATCAATACCACTATAATAATTACAAACAAAATGGTAATTTTAGAAACGAAAAACCATGATATTAACATATAGCAAGCAACACCACTGGCAATTGCTAAAAGTGCTGAAACAAACGGCATGACAAAAAGTTTTGAAATACTTCCCACCTTACCCGAATTTCTTATAATAAAATACAGGTTAAGCGCCACAATAACAACCGTTCCAAAAAATGTGCTGATAGGGGCTCCATAAATATTCACACTTGGAATACCAATTAATACAAACGAAAGCACAAGCTTTACCAAAACACCGCACAGCATACTGATTATAGGCTTATTTACTTGCTTATATGCTTGAAGTATTGCATTAGTTATTGTGATCATACCCGAGAGAAAGATAGACAATCCAAGCAAAGATAACAAAGGCGCAGTATATTCTATTTCCTCAGTTTGTGAAGAAAACAATAACGTTAATATATGTTTACTAAACACCGAAATTCCAAGTCCAGCAGGAATTGAAATTAAAGCAGTAAGCTTTATTGATGCAGCAATAACTGACTTTTCTTTTTTTGTATTAGAATCCTCGATAGCCGATGCAAGCATAGGTACAAGAGGCAAGGATATGGCCGTTATCAATGTTGAAGGCAAATTATATATTGATACTGCCATGGTGCTATAAGATCCATATATAGAGTTTGCAGCTGTCTGAGAATATCCTATGTCCGTCAATCTACCCAAAATCATCGTCATATCAATGACCTTATTCAAATTCAAGATAGTTGAGCTAAGTGTTATTGGTATAGCTATTGAGAGCAACTGATTTAGTATTCTCCCCCCTGAATCAACCTGTGTTGAAGCAGAGTCCTTATTATGTCTTATTTTATAAAAAATTTTATACAAAAGAAGATATAGCAACGATATCAGTACGCCTATTGTTAATCCCAAAACGGCAAATGCTGCAACCATTGGCATTTCATATCCTTGGTTAATTGCAAAGATTGCAAAACCAAGACCTAATACAAGCTTTCCTATTGCCTCAATCACTTGCGAAACAGCAGTGGGCATCATTTTTTGATCACCTTGGAAATATCCCCTAATCGCACTACTCAAGCAAATAAGTATCAGAGTTGGAGATATAGCCAAAATCGACAATGCAGCTGCATCGTTATTAATTAAAACAGCAAGCTCCTTATGAAAAATGCCCATAAGAAGTGTTCCAATCAAACCGATTAGACCAAGAGTGAGCATAGATATTTTGAATATCTTTTTTATATTCTCAAATCTTTTTTGTGTTTTGCTTTCAGAAACCAAAATAGAAATTGCAACCGGTATACCAGTTGTTGCAATAACGAAAAACAAGGAGTAAATCTCATATGCAGAGTTAAAATAACCCATTCCCTCAGCCTTGAGATATGCCATCATGGGAATTTTATAAAAAAGCCCTATTATTTTAACTATAAAAGTAGAAACGGCGAGAACCGCAACTCCCGAAAAAAACTGTTTTTCATAACTTTTACTATCAGTTTTCTTCATTTGCATAGTTCTCGCCTCCATCAAATATTAATCAAAATAATGCTTGCAAACCTCATCAAATTCGTAAGTAACCTTTTCAATATCAATGGTTGTGTATTCCCCGTTTTGATAAAGGATATCTCCATCAACCATAGTTAACAAAACGTTTGAAGAATTTGCACTGTATGAAAGTGTGCAATAAGTATCAAAGCACGGTTTATTATTAATTGCATTCAAATCAATCATAACAATGTCCGCACGATATCCAACCTTTAATTTGCCACAGTCATTTCTTCCCTGAGATTTTGCACCATTAAGAGTTGCAAGATCAAGGATTTGCGATGCAATAGTTGCCTCAGCATCTCTATTTACACCCTTATGCAAAATAGATACAAGCTGATATTCACGCATTATATCAAGGGTATTATTAGAAGCAGCTCCATCAGTACCAAGTGAAACACATACACCCTTTTCAAGCATTTTGGGGACTCTTGCAATACCACTTCCAAGCTTCAAATTGCTAGTTGCATTATGTGAAACAAACGCTCCGCAATCACGGATAATATCCATATCACTATCCGTCACGTAGACACAGTGCGCAAGAGTTGTGGGCGAAGAAAGCACACCTGTATCATAGAAAAATTCAATAGGTGTTTTTCCATATTTTCTAATACATTCAAGATGCTCGTTTTCACTTTCAGATGCATGTATTTGCATTCTCAAATTATTATCTTTAGTATATTCAGCTACTTCCCTAATATACTTTTCTTGGTTTGTATATTCTGCATGAATTGACATATCCATTATCAATTTGCCATTGTTTGCATTTTGATATTGGTTTATCCATGCAAGTGATTCAGCAAAGCGCCAATCCCCTTTAATTGTTGCATCTTCGCCAAAAGAAACTAATGAACGGGAAAGGTTTGCCTTGATTCCGGTTTCAATTACAGCCTCAGCAACTGAATTTTCAAACATATACATATCTGAAAAAGAAACGATTCCGTTTTTAAGCATCTCAGCAATACCAAGCTTTGAAGAAAGATAAACGTTCTCGTGATTAAGTCTTTCTTCGGCTGGGAAGATTTTCTCATTCAACCATCTCCACAAAGGAAGATCCTCTCCATATCCACGAAACATAACCATTGGTACATGACAATGTGAATTATAAAATCCGGGGATAAGAAGGTTTCCCTTGCCATCTATTTTTTTATCAAATTCCTGGGGCTTTTCTTTGCCTATGTATGAAATAATATTTCCATCAGTCAAAAGAAATATATGCTCGTCTGCGAAACCATATTCCTCAGGGATCCTTACATTTTCAAATAATATCTTCATAAATGTCCTCCCATTTAATGACACTCATAAAAGCTTTTAATTTCATTAATTACCGTTGAATTGTTGTGATTATCAAGATATTCATATGGATATTTAGGATTAAAATGTCTTGTAATCTTAGTTGAGGCTATATTTGCAGGATAATACTCCACAAGCTTCGTTACGGCACCGGCGCCAACTGCAAGAATTGAGTGAACCTCTTCCATCATATAGATATTATAAAGTCCCTCAGTTCCCTCAAAAGCAAAGCCTACATTTTCAAAATTTCCAACAGTATTCTTTTGTCTGTACATATAATAAGGAACATATCCTGCCGCCTGTGCTCGAAGCTGAGAATAGTCAACACATTTTCCAACATCCCCACCACGGATAGAATATATCTTTTGGTTTTGAGCCAAAATATCAGCCGCCTTTTTCACACAAAACGTGTGAACTGTAATATTTTCAGGCTCAAGGGCAATTATCTTATCAAATGTTGCTGAAAAATACTTAAAGTTGTCTCCAGGCAATCCTGCTATAAGGTCAGTATTAATACATTTAATGCCCGAATTTTTAGCAATTTCAAACGCATGATAAAATTCTTCAATACTATGACTTCTACCAATTGATTTTACAACCTGCTCATTAAGAGATTGTGGATTGACACTAATTCTTGTAATACCGTGATTTTTTGCTACAGCAAGCTTTTCAGCGGTAATAGTATCAGGTCGTCCTCCTTCTAACGTAAACTCTTCAAGTGAATTGACGTCTATCTTACTGTCAATCAAAGAAAGAAGCTTTTCAAGTTGAATTTCAGTTAAGATAGTGGGTGTACCACCACCAATATATATTGTTTTCAAATTCAATTTGAGTTCATTAACTGTATCCAACAACGTTGACAACTCATCACAAAGCTTGTCAAGGTAAGCGGGTATCAAAGAAAGAAGCTTTGGTGTTGTATAAGATACAAATGAGCAATATGAGCATCTCGAGGGACAAAAAGGAATTGAAATATATATACTGCAATCGCGAATATCGGGGTTAGCGATAATTTTTTGTTCTCTACGAGCAATATCGGTTGCAAGTGATGCTTTTTTGGGAATTACAAAGTAATCGTTATTGAGAATTTTTCTAACCTTTGCTTTGTTATTACCGTTTAAAAGCATTTCCATTGCCACCTTGGATGGTCTAACTCCGGTGAGCATTCCCCATGAAGGTCTATATCCAAGTATTTCACTACCCACAGCAAGAACAACGTTACCTGCGGCAATTTTTGCAGTTCTTTGTTTAGTTACCTCGGGAGCATAATCAACAGTTTTCTCAGAATGAGCAACTTTTCCTTGATACTCAAGAGTTGCTTTGGCATAGCATCCAGTATCATTAGCCACAACTGACACTTCCATTATGGGAGTATCTTCAGTTATTTCTTGATCTTGTACAAATTTTTCTCCCGGAAAAAATATCATACACAGCGTTTGAACGTAAAACGCATTGATATCTCCAGTTACGGTTAATTTCATTTGTTTTCTCCTAAATTTATTTAAGTAGATTACTATCCATTACAATTGTTACAGGGCCGTCATTCAAAATGCTAACCTGCATATCAGCGCCAAACACTCCTGTGCTGACATGCTTAACCTCAGCGCGCATCAAATCAACAAAGTACTCATATAACGGAATTGCAACACTTGGTTCAGCAGCACCAAAATAATCGGGTCTATTTCCCTTTTTATAATTGGCAAGCAAGGTAAACTGAGAAACAACAAGCACCTCACCATCAACATCCTTAATTGATAAATTCATTTTGCCATTTTCATCACAAAATATTCTCAATTTAGATATCTTGGTAGCAAGCAACCTTGCATCCTCCTCAGTATCGCCCTTAGCAACACCAAGAAGTATCATCAATCCCTTTGAGCATTCACCGTTAATTACTCCATCAATTGATACGTTTGAGTTTTGAACTCTTTGAATAACAGCTATCATAAATTATAACCTCTTAATTAAAAAATCCGCGATAAACGTCGTATACTCCAGGAATGGAGCGCAATCTTGACACAATAGAATTATAGTGCTCTGTATTTTTACAACCCACCTTAAGTGTTACAAGTGATCCACCTGAGGATGTTTGAACGTTGATTTGAAGAATATCAACTCTCATATCAGCAAGTGCAACTGAAATATCAGCAAGCATACCAATTCTATCGTCAACCTTAATTTGAAGATTTGCTTCAAACAAGCTTCGTTTCGCATTAGAATCTTCGTCCCATGACGCAGAAACCCAACGGTCAGCGTATTCAGGATTCTTTTGTCCGCTAATTACATTAGGACAGTCACACTTATGGATAGAAATTCCATATCCCTTAGTAATAAATCCGATTACACTATCACCCGGTAATGGATTACAGCACTTTGCAAACTTAACGCTACAGCCACTCTCACCATCAACAATAATACCGCTATTAGATTTGATTTTCTTGGGCTTTTGTGTAACAATATTCTCTTCTGTAATAATCTGTGGTGGCTCAACGGGAGCAACCATTTTAGCAATCTCGTCAACAATCTTATTTCTTACTTTAGAAATGGGAAGACCACCATATCCAATTGTATTATAGAGGTCGTCCGCTGACGAGAAACCATTTCTATTAGCAACATTTTCAACAGCTTCAGTACGAGTAGCCTCGTTTACTATATATCCGGCCTTCTTAATTTCGCCTTCAATCATAGATCTACCAAGCACAATGTTGTCAGCACGTTTTTCTTTTTTGAACCATTGACGAATTCTATTCTTTGCATCACTGGTTGCAACAATCTTCAACCAGTCACGGCTTGGCCCTTTCGATGCAGAAGAAGTAAGAATCTCAACAATCTCACCATTTTGCAACACTCTATCAATAGGCACAATCATACCGTTAATTTTTGCACCTATCATCTTATTACCCACTGCGCTATGAATTGCGTAAGCAAAGTCAATAACAGTAGCACCTTGAGGAAGCGCCATAACGTCACCCTTAGGTGTGAAAACGAAGGTTTCGTCACGGAAGATATCTATCTTAAGTGCTTGCATAAATTCCTCAGGATCTCGTGTTTCGTCTTCGGTTTCAAGAAGTCTGGAAATCCATTCAAGCTTCTTATCTATTTCTTCCTTAGACTTTTCACCTGATTTATATTTCCAGTGCGCAGCCACACCATATTCAGCAATATGGTGCATTTCCCATGTTCTAATTTGAACCTCAAAAGGAATACCAAATTTACCAATAACCGTTGTATGCAAGGAACGGTACATATTGGGTTTAGGCGTAGAAATATAATCTTTAAATCTACCGGGAACGGAATTAAACATCTCATGAATAAGGCCGAGAGCTGTATAACAATCAAGCTCAGTATCAACAATGATACGTAAGGCATAAAAGTCAAAAATTTCATCAAAGCTCTTATTCTGGTTATACATCTTTCTATAAATACTGTATACAGTTTTTATTCGACCTTCAAGGGTAAATTTAATGTTATTTTCTCTAAGCTTATTATCTACTAACAATCTAACATCCTCAATGAAGTGAAGACTTTGACCGTATTTTTTCTCAATATTTGTTTTAACCTCATCATAACCAATTGGGTCAATATATTTTAAGCCAAGATTTTCAAGCTCCTGTTTGATTTTTTGCATACCTAAACGGTGTGCCAATGGTGCATAAACCTGCATTGTTTCAAGAGCAGTTATTCTTCTCTTCGCATCAGGCTTAGCGTCAAGAGTTCTCATATTATGAAGTCGGTCACAAAGTTTAATAAATATTACTCTAACATCTTTTGACATTGCAAGAAGCATTTTTCTAAGTGTTTCAATGTGTGCTTCTTCCTTATCTTCAACCTTAAGAGTTACAATCTTTGTCAATCCGTCAACAAGCATGGCAACATCTTGACCAAAAAGCTTTTCTATTTCTTTTAAATCAGTCTTTTCGGCACAGTCCTCAACCGTATCATGTAATAATGCTGCACAAATAGAATCAGTGTCAAGTTCAAGACCTGCAACAATTTCAGCAACAGCTATGGGGTGAGAAATATAGGCTTCTCCACTTGCTCTAAACTGACCTTCATGAAGTGTTCTCGCATATTCATATGCTTTTTCTATTTTTTCGATATCATACTTTTTACCCGTTGCTTTAAGCATAGTAATAAGTTTCGTGATATCCGGATGTGTAGTGGACATATTAGTCTCCATATTTTTTAATGCATTGATTTTTTATTTTTCGCAGTATAGAGGATTTTTCTATACTTGTTTTTTCAGAATTGAAATATATCTCGTACTGATAAATTCCGGGACTTACCTCTTCTATAGTACAAATGTTTAGTTCGTTCATAATATCCAAAATGATTTTAAGCTTCGCAAGACGAATATTCATAGTCTTGCCCTTAGCAAGCTTATGATATATTTCTACTTGTGACATCATATCATTGCCACCCCTGTATTCGTATCTTAACAAGGAATAAACGGCAACAAAATCATCTCTTGAAGGAAGAATGTCGTCCGTTTCTTTATAATACTCACCATTGCAAATGGATTTATAAAGAGTAATCTCATTTTTAAAATATTCTAAATATTCATCGGAATGTTTAATGTCTTGAACGATCATTTGCAAACTCTCAACATTGTTGAATTTATTTACATCAAGAGTAAATAAAACATCAACCACATCATTTTCCTTGATATTAAGATTGAGATAAGATTTTTGGAACATAACGGCACTTATTGTTTGACCGTTTTTCTCAAAAATAAATCTTGAATGATTTCCACTTCCAATTAATGAAGCCCTTTGAACGGTAACTCCTTTAATTATGAAATTGGGAGAGGGATTCATATTGCCAAATGGCTCTAACAGAGATATCTCTTTAACCAAATCCATAGTTAAATTCGGCATTTCAAGCTCTCTATCAGCTTCGATTTTTAAATATAAATCCTCTTCGGTGAGCATTTTATTTGCATAATCATTTATTCTTTGGCGGAATTCATTTATGTCTTTTCTTCTAATAGACAAGCCCGCAGCTAATTCATGTCCACCAAACTTAACAAGTAAATCTTGTGAATCAGACAAAGCATCTACAAGATTAAATCCTTTAATACTTCTTCCTGAGCCCTTACCTACGTCTAAGTCACTAATCTCACCATCGGATGCTCCATCAAACGATATCAAAATTGAGGGCAAACCGTATCTATCGGTAATCTTAGAAGAAACTATACCAATTACGCCCTGAAGCCATTCATCATCATTTACAACAATGACTTTTTGTGAAGAAACATCCAGCTCTTGCACAATTTTTTTGTATGCCTCTTCAGCAATTTTATTTTCTTCAATTTGTCTTCTATAGTTAATCTCACAAAGCTCATGAGCCAATTTTTCAGCAGTTTCATTATCCTGTGACAATAAAAGCTCAACTGCTTTAGTAGCACTACTTATTCTACCTGCCGCATTAATGCGCGGTGCAATTGTAAATCCAATATATGTAGAATTTATTTTTCTCGGTTTTGATTTTTTAGCAGAATTCTCAACTACAGGTCTTACATTGGGATTCGCTCCCCAGCTTGCTGCTTCCATTAATGCCTTCAAACCAATTCTTTCAGTTTTTTCAAGCATTGCTAACCCGAATTTAACTATAATTCGATTTTCATCAGTAATGGGCATAACGTCAGCAATAGTACCAATAGCCGCAAGATCAGCAAATCTATAATAAATAGATTTTACCGCCTCAGCTTCTTTTTCAGGTCCATATTTGTGCAACGTTTCAAACGCACAAATAACCTTAAAAATAACACCAACACCAGCCAAGAATTTAAACGGATATTCACAATCACTTCTATGAGGATTGATAACAGCCACGGCATCGGGTAAAACGCTTTGACACTCATGGTGATCAGTTACCACAACGTCAATGCCCACGGATGAAGCAAATGCAACCTCATTTACAGCAGTAACTCCTGTATCAACCGTAATAATCAACGATACGCCATATGATGCAAATGCTTGAATGGCATCTATAGAGAGCCCGTATCCTTCACCTATTCGGTCAGGAATATAGTAACTAACTTGCGCTCCCAATTCCTTAAGATAAAGATAGAGCATAGTCACAGACGTAACTCCGTCAACGTCATAGTCACCGTAAATAACGATTCTTTCGTTATTTTCTAATGCTTTTTGAATACGTTCAACTGCCTTTTCTATATCCTTAAGCAAAAGTGGTGAATGCATCACCACATCATTAAAATTCAAGAATTTAGAGGCATCCTCAGCATTTTTATATCCGCGATTATAAATCAAAGATGCGCAAATTTCGGATATATTATTCTTTTTTGCAATATCAGTCACAATAGACTTATTTTCTTCATTTTCAACAAATTTGGATGACCAAACAGTCTTTCTACTATTCATTCGCGCACCTCCTTTAGATTTATTTTATACCGGTTTATATTTTTTGATTATTTCAAGTGCGACTTTTATTCCATCCACAGCTGAGCTCATAATTCCCCCAGCATATCCAGCACCTTCTCCACATGGATATATGTATGGGTTTGAAATCGCAGTCATTTTTTCGCTTCGCATAATTCTAACGGGAGCTGAGGTTCTAGTTTCAACACCTGTAAGTACCGCATCAGCAACAGCAAAGCCATTTATTTTTTTATCAAAGGACGCAAATCCTTCTCTAAGTCTTCGGGTAACAAAACCAGGCAATACGTTTGCAAGATTTGTAACTGTAGTTCTTGTGCCACCAGCATATGTTGGCATAATTCTCGATGGTGAATTTACCACTTTGTTTTCAAGAAAATCCCCCATCAACTGAATCGGTGCATAATATTTGCCTCCGCCAGCCACAAAAGCTTTTCTTTCAAGCTCCTCTTGAAATTCTATTGCTTTGAATGGATTATTACCGTAGTCTTCTCTATCAACAGAAACATTGACAGCACAGTTAGCATTCTTGCCATCTCTGGCAAATTTGCTCATACCATTAACGCAAACTCCGTTTTCCATTGAAGTGGCAGGAACAACCTCACCACCAGGACACATACAAAACGTATACACACCTCTACCTTTGGTATCGGATAGATTATATTCTCCCGGATGAAGTTTATGGTGCCCTGCAAAATCACCGTATAAAGCAGTATCAATATCCTTTTGCAAATGTTCTACACGAACACCAACTGAATATGGCTTGGGCTCAATCACAAGATTCTTAGAAAGCAGCATTCTATACGTATCTCTTGCACTATGTCCCAATGCCAAAACCAATGCATTGGTATTATAGGAGCCTTTAGAGGTTATTGTCTTAATATGGTCGGAGTTGTATTCGATATCATCCATTCGACATCTATAAATTACTTCACCGCCAAGCTCTTCAATTTTGTTCAAAATATTTTGAACAACTACAGCCAAGATATCAGTGCCAATGTGTGGTTTAGCTTTTGTTAATATTTCTTCAGGTGCTCCAAATTCCACAAATCTTGAAAGCACCAAATTACAAATGCTATCATTTATTCGAGTAGTTAGCTTTCCATCCGAAAAAGTTCCAGCTCCTCCCGCACCAAATTGGACGTTTGATTCAGTATCAAGTTCACCTGTTAAAATGAATCTCTCAAGAGCCTTTGTTCTATCAGAAACACAATCACCTCGATCGATGATAATTGGACGATATCCGTTTTCGGCAAGTATCAATGCACAAAACATACCGGCAGGTCCCATGCCGACCACAATCGGTCTTTCATACAAGGCGTCTTGTCCGAATTCAAATTTCAAATTAGAATCATCAAAGATTCTTATATTGGAAGTGGCTTGTATATCAATGTCAAGCAACGATGTTGCTAAAATTGTATAAACGAATAAAATATGCTTTTTATCTCTTGCATCTATTGATTTTTTAAAAATTGAGAACTCAAAGTTTTGAGGATTAAGCTTCTCATTTTTTAATACCCTCTTGGCACGATCAATAGCATTATTTTCATCTTCATCCAAGCCAATCTTTATATTGTTAATTAATAACTTAGTCATTTTCAGCTTATTGTTTTGATGGGGCTAATTCAATTTCAATTTCATCGTCGTGAGTATAAACATCATCCGGCAATTTAACTTCAATTGTTATCTTTCTGTCCTCATCAAAGTCTTCTCTTTTAACTGACACAGTAATTTTATTTATTCCAGAGAGAATTGACTCCTCACCGTAAATTACTATTGTAGAAGGATTGGAGCTTACTGAACCATTTCCGGGCTGCTCATCCAATCTAAAATCCAACGTAACTTCTTTTTTAATGATGGGGTCATCAATATAGTTAGCATAACACCACATCATAAATGCAAAAGCCAAGCATCCAATAAATACCAGTAATTCAAACTTTTTAAATTTTGAATGAGGATTATGAATTTTTTCTACGTATTCAACTTCATTTTCGGTTGTATTATTTCGTTCGATATTCATGCATTCTCCTCCTTGGTATCTTTATTTGTTTTTTTCAATTTAGGACGTTTAGGAAGCTTTATGCTTTCATTAGGCAACAAAAGCTTTGAAAGGTCCTTCTTTAATGATTTATAGCTATGATTTCGAGTTATTACGCCGTCGTAAACGATTGAGATAGTTCCTGTTTCCTCCGAAACAACGAGAACAACTGAATCGCTAACTTCAGTAATACCAATAGCTGCTCTGTGTCTTGTTCCAAGATTGTCGTCTATATCCTCCTTCATTGAAAGGGGCAAGAAGCAACCGGCTGACAAAATGCGATAATTTCTCAAAATTACTGCACCATCATGAAGAGGAGCTTTGTTATAGAAAATATTCTTCAACAACTGTCCTGAAAGCTGAGCATTCAAAACAGTTCCGGTTTTAATGTGTTCGCCAAGCTTTGTATCTCTTTCGATAACTATAAGCGCACCTGTTTTTTTCATTGCAAGATCACAAGCGGTTTCCGCAAGCAAGTCAATTGAATTTGTGATGTATTCAGTATTTTTATTATCATTTGAAATGTGCTTGATGTTAGGAATAGAAATCTTACCAATTTTTTCAAGAACAGCTCTAAGCTCAGGCTGAAACATAATTACAAGCGCAATAAGACCAACCTGTGTAAGATTGCTAAAAACGAACATCATTGTTTTCATATCCAAAACTGCTGTTAAGGTAGCAGCAAGCATAATGAAAATAAGACCGAGTGCCAATCTTGCAGCGCGTCTTTGAACTATAAACTTAATGGCAAGAAACATCAACAATGCGAAAATAAAAATATCCACAAAATCGATTATTCTTATTTGTTCAACTCTATGAACAACTTGCATTTCGATCCAATCTGTCACATTATTCCAATTTAACTGATTCATGGAAAACCCTCCTGATAGAACATTTATTATTTGTATAAAACTGCTTGAATGTATTTATATATTATTATATCATATATATTGCAAAAATACAAACATTTTTTTCATAAAAATTCAAGTTTTTTCAAAAAAATTCTCCACAAAACACTAGCTTTTGTGGAGAATTCAAATTTTTATTAATTTGTTTTATTCGTCACAGTTTTCCCAGTTATGATACACGTTCATAACATCGTCGTGATCCTCAAGATTTTCAAGCAAAAGATTCATATATTTGATATCGTCTGCATTATCAAGAGTAACGTAATTAGATGCAATTTTGTCCTTTTCGCATGATTCAATTTCGTATCCTGCTGCAACAAGAGCATCATTTACTGCATAAAGATCATCGGGCTCTGTATAGATTTCAAATACGTCACCATCACTTGAAAAATCAGATGCGCCTGCTTCAAGAGCAGTTTCCATAAGTGCATCCTCATCGCTAACGTTTTCTTTAAGAATGATGATAACACCCTGCTCAGTGAAAAGATAGCTTACACATCCTGTTTGACCAAGATTGCCCTTGAATTTTGAGAAATATGAACGAACGTCACCAGCGGTTCTATTTCTATTATCAGTTGAAGCTTCAACGATAACAGCAATCCCTGCAGGGCCGTAGCCTTCATATACGATTTCTTCGTAAACAGTATTAGTTTCACCAAGTGCCTTCTTAATTGTACGTTCAATATTATCGTTAGGAACGTTATTAGACTTCGCCTTCGCAATAAGGTCACGAAGCTTAGCGTTTACAGTGGGATCACCGCCGCCTGCCTTAACGGCAACTGTTATTTCCTTACCGATTTTTGTAAATGTTTTGGCTTTTTGTGCATCAGTTTTTTTTTTCTTATGCTTAATATTATTCCATTTACTATGTCCTGACATTATTTTATACCTCTCTTTTGTTAACTCGCTTATTGTATCATTTTAAAATAAAATTGTCAATATCTATATTAGATTTTTTCTGTCTTCTTAAGACAAATCAATTCAAATGCATTACCAAGCACATAATTTGTAGCCTTGGTCAAAGCAATTCTTGTTGAGAATACGTTAGGATCGTCAACAGAAAGAATTTGACAATTGTGATAAAATCTATTGAACGCTGTTGCAACATCAAGGATATATCTTGTTACTACTGAAGGTTCATAAGAATCAAGAGCCTCAAGAACTTTTTCCGGAAAACGTGCAAGAACCTTAACGAGATCCTTTTCTTCATCAGTGGTAAACATAATTTCACCTGCAACAGACTTAGCGCTTGATTTTTCAATCAATGAGCATGTTCTCGCATAAGTATACTGAACATAAGGCCCGGTGTTTCCATCAAATGAAAGCGCATCTTCAAGAACGAAATTTATATCTCTAATTCGATTGCTTGAAAGATAATAGAATACAATTGCACCTACACCAACTGCTTCAGCAACATTTTCTTTATTTTCAAGATTAGGATTCTTTTCATTCATAATTTCAGAAACCTTGTCAATTGCCTGCGCAAAAAGGTCTTTAAGAAGGATGACATTACCTGTTCTTGTTGCAAGCTTTGCACCATTGATACTCACAGTACCATAAGGAACATGCACAAGCTTATCATGCCAATCGTATTGCATAAGTTCAACAACCTTAAACCACTGTGCAAAGTGAAGGCTTTGACCGGCACTTGTTACATAAATCGCCTTATCAAAATCATAAGTTTGCTTTCTATAAACAGCGGCAGCAATATCACGAGTGGGATAAAGCGTTGAACCGTCACGCTTAAGTATCAAACAAGGAGGCATATTATATGCTTCAAGATCTACTATAGAGGCTCCATCATCAATTTTGAGAAGTCCCATATCGCGAAGCTTTTGTACCTGAGCAGGCATTTTGTCAGTATAGAAGCTTTCACCCTTATAACTATCGAACTCAATACCAAGCTGACCATATGTTTTCTTATATTCAGCGATACTAATCTCTATAAACCACTTCCAAAGTGAAATGTTTTCTTCATCACCAAGCTCAAGCTTATGGAATTCAGCTCTTGCCTCGTCATTAAGGGCGGGATCTTCTTCAGCAGCATGATGGAACTTAACGTACAATTCAACGAGCTTATCAATTCCACCTTCGTTTATAGCATCTCTATCGCCCCATTTTTTAAATGCAACAATCATCTTACCAAACTGAGTGCCCCAGTCACCAAGATAGTTGATGCCAACACAATCATATCCCACAAACTCGTGAAGCTTTTTGAGAGAATGACCAATAACAGTTGTGCCAAGATGTCCAATATGGAAGGGTTTTGCAACGTTAGGAGATGAATAGTCCAAAACTACAGTTTTTCCCTTTCCAAAATCAGCTGATCCGTACTTATCACCCTTGCAGAGAACCTCGTTACACAAAATGTTTGCAAGATAATCATCACTAATGCTTATATTCAAATAACCGTTTACTGCCTCAGCCTTTTTAATTGCAGGGTCGGATATTCCATCAGCAATTGTTTGAGCAATTTGTACAGGAGAGCGACGAAGTGTCTTAGAAAGCTTAAAGCAAGGGAGTGCCAAATCACCCATTGTTGTATCAGGTGGATACTCAAGCATAGATGAAAGATCCTCAGCATGAAGATCAACACCCTGGAAATTAGCCTTGATTACATCAAGAGCTTTATTAGAAACTATTTTCTTAAAATTCTGCATATTTTTGCCTTTCTATATCTTAAACAAAGAATTATCCATTTAATTTTGAATCAACCATCATGGTCTTAATTTTTGCACCAATGGTTTGAGCAATTTCGTTAGTGCTAACAACAACAAATATCGTGTCGTCACCTGCAACACAACCCAAAATATCATCGGATTGAATGTTGTCAATTCCAGTTGCTACGGCTTGCGCCATACCCGCGTGGGTTTTGATTACAACAATGTTCATAGCGCAATTTACCGAGATAATAAGATGAGTCAAGGAATCGTTCAACTTATTGATGTCACTGCTTCTCAATGAGTGTGGAAAAACATAATAATAGCCATGAACACCGTCGGAAATTTTAGTGAGCTTTAACTCCTTAATATCTCTTGACATTGTTGCCTGTGTAGCGGAAAATCCACTTTCTTTGAGCTTTTTTATAAGTTCGTCTTGGGTATCAATTTTATTGTTTTCAATTATTTCTCTAATTTTAGCTTGACGTTCTTTTTTCATGATATTCTCCTCTAAAATTTCATAGATTTTAGTAATTATTTTTCATCTTTTGGCTCAAAATGCTGTAAAATGAGCAATCCTTCAATCTAACAAGTTTAACCATAAGATCGGATTTTGTTATTTTTACGTAATCATCTTTATAAAGCTCACAATTTGACTTGCCATCAAGGGTAAGCATTAATGACTTTTCTCGAACCGAAACATTCTTTATCTTTAGCTGTGTTTCATCAGCAAATATCAATTGACGCGCAATAAAGGAATGGGGGCAAATTGGTGTAACAAGCATACATTTAACCTTGGGGTCAGCAATGGAACCGCCAGCACTCATAGCATACGCTGTAGACCCTGTGGGAGTTGAGATAATAAGTCCATCGGATCGATATGAGGTGACAAGATTATCCTCCGCATACAACTCAAGGTTAATTATCTTAGAAACCGAACCGTTAGAAATTACTGCATCATTTAAAGCGTAGGACTGATATTTTGAATTGCCGTTTTTATCAAAAACCTCAATGTCCATCATAGCTCTCTCATCCAATGTATAGTTCCCCTCGATAATCTTATCAAGAGCAGAAAGCTCATCCATTTCAAGCTCGGCCATATATCCAAGATGTCCAAGATTAATGCCCAAGATGGGTTTCCCACGCTTAGCCATTTTCTTTGCGCAATCAAGAATAGTACCGTCACCACCAAGGGCAATTACGAGGTCGGCCTCATCATAAAGCTTTTCAATGGGCAAAAAATAGATGTTCCCACGATAATTCTTCATAGCAAGAACTTTTTCCTTACTATACTGTGAAACAAGAATTTTACAGCCGAATTTCAAAAGATAATTGGTCACCTTTAAAGCAGCATTTGCCTTGTCGTAAATGTTAAAATTTGTTACAATAGCTATTTTTTTCATAATTTTTCCTTCCACCCTCAACAGCACGCGGGGTCAACTGTTTACGTAGACTGTTGAGTAAGTAATTTATTGTATTATTTGTTTAATTTTTTGTTCAGTAATTTTATTTTCGGGACTTAAAGATTTAACAAAGCAAGCTAAAAACTCAACGTTGCCACTTCCTCCTTCAATTGGAGAACGAACGATATCAACGCAAGTAAATCCATTTATTAACGCACTATCAATAACCCTAACAATTGCTTGCATATGATGTGTGGATTTTTTTACAACACCATGGGAATTTAGTGCTGATTTGCCACATTCAAATTGTGGTTTTATAAGTGAAATAAAAATCCCGTTATCTGCCAAAACCGACTGTATTCCTGAATGAATTAAAGTTTGAGAAATGAATGAAACGTCCATTACTGCAACATCAAAATTGCATTCAAAATCATCATTTGTCATAAATTTGGCATTATATTTTTCAATAGATACAACCTTCTCATTTGATTCAATGGTAGGATCGAGCTGACTATGTCCTGAATCAACAGCATAAACTAATTTTGCACCTCTTTGAAGCAAACAATCAGTAAATCCGCCCGTAGATGCGCCAACGTCAATACATACCTTTCCATTAACATCGATGCCGAAGCTTTCAAGAGCAAAATCAATTTTTTCACCACCACGGCTAACAAATCGAGGTTTATTCATTATTTCAACATTATGAGAAACGTTATCATCAATTTCTTGTGACGGTTTGGATATTTTTTTACCATCCAACAAAACATTGCCGTTATCTATCAATATTTTTGCATTTTGCCTGCTTTTAGCATATCCACAAGTAAAAATATAAGTATCAGCTCGCATATCAATATTCTCTCGCAGTCAAATAATTTGCCAATTCAATCAAAGTACCGTCATCATATGGACGGATGGCATCTATACCGCTTTGAGTTAATTCATCTGCATAAGCTTTAGCTTCTTCGAGATTCATGAAGGAGAGGAATGAATTTAACTCAATTTTTCCTTCTTGGAAATCAAGAATATCGTCTATGATTTGGAATGCCAAACCGATATTTTCGGAATATTTCAAAGCAGCCATATATTTTTCATTTTCAAAATCCACTCCTGCCGCAAGACAACCAAGCTTTACAGAAGCTGAAATCAATTTTCCGGTCTTTAATTTATGAAGACGCACAAGCGTTTCAAAATCAAGCTTTTTTGTTCCACCAACCGTATCAATTGCCTGACCTGCAAGCATACCCTTGTTGCCTGAGCTTTCAGCAAGAATAGCAACCGCCTCGGCATTAATGGATGGTGCAAAGCTGTGATTGTTAACTGCAACTTCAAAAGCATTAACAAGCATTGCATCACCCGAAATTAAAGCAAGTGTTTCTCCAAAAGCCTTATGTGTTGCAGGCTTTCCGCGGCGCATATCATCATTATCCATACAAGGCATATCATCGTGAATTAACGATGAGGCATGTATCATTTCAATTGCACAGGCATACGGAACAGCGCGATTTCTATCCCCACCAAACAATCTACAAACTTCAAGCACTAAAAATGCACGAATTCTCTTTCCTCCACCAAGCAAGCCGTATTTTTGTGCTTCAAAAAGGTTTGAAAGATCCTGGTCGTTATAACGATAATACTCTGAAAGAGCATTTTCAACGATTTCGGCATTTTTAGACAATTTGTCTTTTATATTTTCAAACATTTATTTTTCCTCAAAAAAGTCCTTTTCTAACATTTCGCTGTTAGAATCAACAACAAGCATTTTGATTTTCTTCTCAGCATTATCAAGGGAATCGTTGCAAAATCTTACAAGCAAAACACCCTCTTCATACAATTTAAGAGATTCATCAAGAGAGGAATTTCCTTGTTCCAATATTTTCACAATTTCTTCAAGACGCGCTGATGCACTCTCAAAAGTAAGATTATTTTTACTAGGCATTTTTATATCCTCCCAAAGTAATATCCTTTACAGTAGCCTTAATGCTACCGTCAACAAATGAAATGTCAAGGGTTTCATCCGTTTTAATTTTATCAACAGAGCTAATTACTTCACCCTGATTGTTTTGAACCATAGCATATCCTCTTCCAAGTGTATTCAGTGGACTTATAGCCTGCAATTTTGCACAAGAAATTCCAAGAATATGTTTTTTATTTACAAGTATACGTTGCATATCCCCGTCAAGTTTATCAGACAGCAAATTGATTTTCATTTTGTAAGCGTCCAAAAGTTCTTCTTTGGAAGAAAGAACACGTGAAGATGACAAAATACTGATTTGCTTTCTATATTGCTGTATTTGCAACACAAGCTTTTTTTCAACGTCAAAAATTGATTTATTGATATCGTTTCTTACAGTTAATGCATTGGGTACCGCTAATTCAGCAGCAGCTGAAGGTGTTGGTGCGCGAAGGTCAGCAACAAAATCGCAAATCGTAAAATCGCTCTCATGCCCTACGGCAGATATAACGGGAATTTGTGATTTTGCAATTGCATATGCAAGCTCCACGTTATTAAACGCCCACAAATCCTCCATTGATCCTCCACCACGACCAATAATAATGACGTCGACCGTCTTTGAAGCATTAAAATACTCCAAGCCAGTAATCAAGGTCTTGTAAGCTGTATCACCTTGAACCAAAGCAGGATAAAGCAAAAGCTTTGCCAAAGGAAATCTTCTTCCCATCACGTTAATCATGTCATGAATTGCTGCACCTGTGGGTGAAGTAATGATACCTACTGTACTTGGTATTTTAGGAATTGGTTTTTTCCTTGAAGCATCAAAAAGGCCTTCTTTTGAAAGCTTTTCTTTAATTTGCTCATAGGCTACATATAAAGCGCCTATGCCATCAGGTTGAATATCTTCGGCATAAAGCTGATACTGTCCTGAGGGCGTATAGAGAGAAATTCTTCCGTAAACTATTACGTTCATTCCCTCATTAAGCGCAAATTTTATTCTTTGCGCGCTTGAACGAAACATAACGGATTTTAAAACGCTATTTTCGTCCTTTAAAGTAAAATATATATGGCCTGTTCTATGAATAGTGAGGTTAGAAATTTCTCCTCTAACCATAATCATAGACAAAACCTCATCTTGAGCTATTAAAGAACGGATATATTCATTTATTTGAGTAACACTAAGAATCATTTTTGAATTATCCATGCTCTAATACCTCCTGTTATTTATTGGATTTGTAAGTTAAAAGCGCTATTCCAGCGGCATTATCTGCCGAAAACTCCGGAGTAGCAAAATATGTATTTTCAAATTTTGATAACTCATTTTGCAAATACTTATTGCTCATTACACCACCGGCATATACAATTGGAACATTGGGATATTCCTCTCTTATATCGAGGGTTAATTTTTGCAATGTTCGGGCAACAAAATTCATTACAAATGCTGAAACATAAGCTTTATCATTAGTTTCACTGAACAATTTTTCAGCCATATTTTCAAGACCTGAAAGGTTGCATTTGCCGCTCTTAACACATATCTTCGGTTTATTTAATTTTCCGTTATATTGAGTGGCAAGAGCTTCAATTTCTCTTCCGCAAGGAAACTTAAGTCCCATCATAACACCTGCTCGGTCAATTGCTTGTCCTGCACTTATATCGGCAGTTTCGGCTATGATTTTAACATCAAATTTATTGCCATTAGGAGTTACATATAAAGCCTCTGTAGTACCACCCGAAACGTGAAATGCTACAAAATCACCCTTCAAAAGCTCTTCAAAATTGCCTGATGAATACAAAGCTGCCATAATATGTCCCGCTTGATGAGAAAACTCATATATGGGTACATTATGAGTAGCCGCAATAATCTCTGCCACCGATTTACCTGCTAAAAAGCAAGGCATATAAGAGCCATCAACATCTCTTGGGACAGATGAAACACCAATTGCTTTTATATTGCAATTTTCCACTGCCTCTTGAAGCTTTGAAGCAAGAACTGGAAAATTCTTAACGTGAGAAAACACGGCATCGCTTTGACGCAATCCACGTTCTCCCTCTTTAACATCCAAAAGCCTCTTGATATTGGCAACTATTTCCCCTTTGTCGTTGCATACTCCAATTGAGGTGGTGTAATTGCTGGTATCTATACCAAGATATATATTTTGTTTATCCATTTTAAGATTCAAGTGTATTTTTGATATTGTTAAGAACTCCGTTTGTAAATGCGCGTGACTTGGGATCGTCAAACTTCTTTACAAGCTCAAGTGCTTCGTTAATTGAAACTGTGCTTGGAATATCATCACAGTATTTCATTTCATAAACACACAAACGAATTGCGCAGCGAGTAGCATTAGAAAGTCTTGAAACCTTCCAACCATTTGAAGCCTCGGAAATCAATTTATCAATTTCCTCCTCGTGTTCAATAACGCCAAAGAAAGTTTCCTTAATGTAGCCTTCTTTAATAGCATCAATATCACGATTTTCAGTTGAAAGTGCGAAAATTTCCTCAGCACTTTCTTCAAGTCGGAATTCTCTTTCAAAAAGCAACTCAAACGTAGCTTCTCTTTGTTCTTTTCTTGTCATAGTGTATATTCCTCTACTATAAAATTATTAACTGTATTATTATAATACAAATAAAAGAAAAAGTCAACAAAAATGAATATTTTTATTCAAAAAAATGAATATTTTTTTCAAAAATTCAGTGTTTATTCTCAACTTACTGATAAAAATAAAAAAGCAGAGAAAAATCTCTGCTTTTTTGTAGCTATTAAACTCCTGAATAAGCGGAAAAACCACCGTCAACAGGTATGATAATTCCAGTTACAAATCCTGATTCTTCAGGGTTTGTAAGGAAACGAAGAGTACCAAGAAGCTCTTCGGATTCACCAAAGCGTTTCATTGGAGTTGCATTAAGAATCTTATTTGTTCTGGGTGTGGGAGTGCCGTCTTCATTGAACAAAAGCGCTCTGTTTTGATTTGTTACAAAGAAACCGGGAGCAATACCATTTACTCTAATTCCTGCACTTGCAAAATGAACCGCAAGCCACTGTGTAAAGTTGGATATGCCGGATTTGGCAGCACTGTATGCGGGAATTTTTGTAAGTGGACGGTATGCATTCATAGAAGAAATATTCAAAATTGAACATCCCTCTTGGCCAAGCATATCCTTAGCAAAAACCTGTGTGGGAAGAAGTGTTCCCATGATGTTAAGATTAAATACAAAATCAAAGCCGGACTTATCAAGATTAAAGAAGGTTTTGATATCTTCTCTATCTTCATCACCAACTTCATAATATTCTTTATCAGTTGTAGCCCTAGGGCTGTTGCCGCCTGCTCCGTTGATAAGAATTGTACACTTGCCAAGATCAGCAAGAATCGCTTCGTGAGCAGCCTCAATGCTTTCCTTTTCAAGACAATTAACCTTGTATGCCTTAGCAACGCCACCATTGGCATTAATTCTATCCGCAACTACTGCTGCAGCTGCATCGTTAAGGTCAAGAAGAGCCACCTTATAGCCCTGTTTTGCCATTTCTTCAGCGAAGGATGAGCAAAGAACACCACCTGCGCCTGTAATAACACAAACTTTATTCATTGTAAATTCTCCCTCTATAATTAATTTTTGGCATCCTTTTCGATAGCCTCCCAAAGACCAAGGAGATAGGTTGCACCAAGTGCCCTATCGTAAAGACCGTATCCGTATCTTCCCTTTTCTCCCCAAATCATTCTACCGTGGTCGGGACGCATATATCCATCAAATCCATTATCGTGAAGCGCCTTCATAATTGCGTAAATATCAAGCGAACCGCAATCAGTGGGATGAGCAACCTCATGGAACTGACGATATCCTGTATGCTTTACGTTACGAATGTGAGCAAAATGAATTCTCTTTGCAAATTTTGCGCTCATTCTAACAAGATCGTTTTCTGTTGATGCACCAAGAGAACCTGTGCAGAATGTAAGACCGTTTTCGGGAAGGTCAACAATTTTCAAAAATCTTTCGAGGTTTTCTTCACATGTAATGATTCTTGGAAGACCAAAAATTCCCCACGGCGGGTCATCAGGATGAATTGCCATATTAATACCAACCTCATGAGCAACAGGAATTACCTTTGTTAAAAATGCTTCAAGATTCTTCCAAAGCTGCTCCTCGTCAATTGCTTCATACTGTTTAAGCAAATCACGAAGTCCGTCAAGTGTATAACTTTCGTCCCAACCGGGCAAAGAAAGACCACCATCAAGTGGGTTCATAGCAAGTACAGTTTGTTCATCGTATGCCAAACTGTTTGAACCATCAGCAGCTTGATGCTCAAGTTCACTTCTGAGCCAGTCAAAAACAGGCATAAAGTTATAGCAAACGCACTTAACACCTGCTTTAGCAAGTCTTCTTAAATTTTCACAATAATTGTCAATAAGCTGAGGAGCTTTTTCGTTACCAAGCTTTATATCTTCAGGAACAGGTACGCTCTCAACAACCTCAAACTTGAGCCCGTGAGCTTCAGCAGCTGTTTTTATTGCATTTATACTTTCTTCACTCCAAACTCCGCCTGCAGGTACATCGTATACAGCCGAAACGATTGAATACATGCCCGGAATTTGAGAAATTTGTTCAAGCGTTACGGGATCATTAGGACCGTAATGTCTGAATGTCATTTTCATAAAAACTTTCCTCCTAAAAATGTGTAGTGATTAAAAATTCAAAGCTACATACTTGTGTTTAGTATATCACAACACGAAGAATTTTGCAATATTTTTTTACTCTTTTTGCAAAATAAAATCACATTTAAAAGAATTTTTTTCAAAAACCTACATTTGTGGATTTTTTATTCTATTATTTTTCAAAAAAATTCAATTATACTATTGAAAAATCGAAAAAAATATTATATAATATCTTTGTATAATTTTTTTATTAACAAAGGAGTTCAAAAATGGCAAGAAGAGATTATGAAACTCAAATGTTCCGCGTTCCCTCCGAACGTGAAGATGAAACCAAAAGAATCCTTCAAGAAATCTATGATGCTTTAAGTGAAAGAGGCTATAACCCAATCAATCAGATTGTTGGATATATCATTTCCGAGGACCCCACGTATATTACTAACCACAACAATGCTCGCGCGCTTATCAGAAAGCTCGATAGAGATGACCTTCTCGCAACATTGTTGAAGAATTATCTTGAAATTTAAAATGAGATTTATCAACCTGAAAACTAAAACAGAAAGTTGCTGCATAAACCAGCCAACTGTTCTTTGTCTAGGCAATTTTGACGGTGTTCATTTAGGACACCGTCAACTTGTTGATGCCGTTTTACAAAAGCAATCCGAATTAAAAGCATCCTATGAAGATATCACAAGTGGCGCTTGGTTTTTTGATTCAAGCTCCTATAAAAACACGAACGAAATATATTCATTGGATGAAAAGCTGGATGTTTTTGCTTCCCTTGGACTTGAATATGCTATAATTGCAGATTTTGATGATATGAAATCTCTTTCTCCTGTCGATTATGTTCATGAGATTTTGCAAAAAGAGTGCAAGTGTGTACATGCTGTGTGCGGTACAAATTTTCACTTTGGCACTAAAGCCTCCGGTAATTGCCAAACACTTTATCAGCTTATGGATAAAAATGCAACTATTGTTTCTTTGTTATCCAAAGACAACGATATTATCTCTTCAACTTTTATTCGTTCCCTTTTAATTGACGGAAATATCGAAAAAGCCAATATTCTTTTGGCTGGACACTATTCAATCACTGAAACAGTTGTGTATGGCAAACAGCTAGGCAGAACATTAAATCTGCCCACGATCAACCAAAACGTTAAAAACAAAACTTTAATTCTTAAAAACGGTATATATGCCACAATATGCACAATCGATAATCAAAAATATTATGGTGTTACAAATATTGGAATTCGTCCAACTGTAGAACAAAGCAATATCAAAAACGTTGAAACTCATATTATTGATTTTAATGAAAATTGCTACGGAAAAGCCATCAAGGTTGAATTTGTTCATAGAATTCGAGACGAAATTAAATTCAATAATATCGATGAATTGAAATCACAAATTCAAAAAGACATTCAAACTACAAAAGCATTTTTTAATCAAATTTAAACGAGGTGAGAACTTATGGTCAAAAAAGTAATATCTTTTATTGCTTTGATTATCATATTGTTCTCATCTTTTTCTTTTTCTTCGTTCGCGTTTGAAATTGATCAATCCAAGGGCACGGTCGATGGTTACTACTTGTATGACTTAGAACACAACCAAATTATGTCCAGCCACAACATTGACAACCCCATTACCCCCGCATCAACCACTAAAATTATGACAGCTTGTATTGTGTTAGAATCAGGAGTGGATTTAGACAAACCGATTACTATAAGCAAAAATATGATTTCCAACATTTCGGGCAGACAGATGTTTTTGAAAGAAGGAAATGTTTTAACTATTGAGGATTTGCTGTATGCTATGCTTTGCGGTGGATATAATGATGCAGCTCATATCTTAGCTTTAACCATATCTCCATCAATATCGGAATTCACTAAAAAAATGAACTCGAAGGCATTTGAGCTCGGAATGAATAACACCCATTTTGCTAACCCTACTGGTATAGGTGATTCCTCGATGACAACCACAGTCAATGATATTGCCAAACTATCAAAACATATGGCTAAAAATGAATTATTCATAACCATATGCTCAACAAAATCATATAAATTGTCAGCAACTTCGATTTGTGAATATACAACCATTAGCAACCGTTCTTCACTTCTTTCTCAATATAAGGGTTTATCTAGCTTTAACGTTGGTTCAAGTGATGATGGTGATTATGCCGTGGTGTTCTACAAAATATCAAGCACAACCCTCATAGCAATAGTTATGAATGCCAAATCAAATGGCACCAAAACCAACGTAGCTGAAGATTATTGCAAAGACTTGATTTCTCATGCACTAAATGATTATTCTGTTCAAACCCTTAAAAATGCAAATGATGTAATCACGTCTCTTCCTGTAAAATACTCTATTTCTTCTAAAGAAATCAATGTATATTTACAAGAAGATTTATCAGTATTTGTACCTAAAGGCATAGACCTTGATAACGATATATCTTATAGTGTATGTATAAACGACGATGAATTAGTGGCTCCAATTAGTTCCGGTGACATTGTGGGTACAATAAACGTTTTTTATGACGGAATACTTTTAGCAAGCTCCCCTTTGGTGGTTAAAGAAAGTGTTGATAAAAATACCTTCTTGTTCGTCATGGATATGATAAAATCATTTGTTCTCAGCAAATCATTTATCATAGCCCTAATACTTTTCGTAATATTAGTAATCATTTATTATGCCCCTAAAAAACGCAAGAAAAAACGCAAAAAACGTAAAATAAGAAAAAAGCCAACGTAAGGTTGGCTTTTTTCTTTTAGTCTAATTCTTTTTTACCTGTGTAAAGCTCATAATAACGTCCCTCAAATTGAAGA
Organism: Eubacteriales bacterium; assembly: GCA_045637205.1. Classification (GTDB taxonomy): domain Bacteria; phylum Bacillota; class Clostridia; order Oscillospirales; family CAG-272; genus RGIG4608. The sequence continues at coordinate 26,920 of JAZTYY010000037.1, forward strand.
AGCTCTTCATGAGTTCCCCTTTCAACTATTTCACCGTGCTCAAGTACCATAATAGCATTTGAGTTTCTTACAGTTGAAAGTCTATGAGCAATTACAAACGTAGTACGATTCTTCATAAGTCTATCCATACCGTGCTCGATATGACGCTCAGTTCTTGTGTCAACTGAACTTGTAGCCTCATCCAATACAAGTATTGGAGCTTTTGAAAGAGCCGCTCTTGCAATATTAAGAAGCTGTCTTTGTCCTTGTGAAAGGTTAGCGCCGTCACCTTCTATTACAGTATTATAGCCGTCTGAAAGTCTCATAATAAAGCTGTGAGCACTTGCTGTTTTAGCGGCTTCAATAACCTCTTCGTCAGTTGCATCCAATCTACCGTAACGAATATTCTCCATGATAGTTCCAGTAAACAAGTGAGTATCTTGAAGAACCATTGCAATATTCTTTCTAAGGTCAGAAAGATTATATTCTTTAATATTTACACCATCAATTGTAATTGTTCCTGACTCAATGTCATAGAAACGATTAAGCAAGTTAGTAATGGTTGTTTTACCAGCACCCGTTGATCCAACAAAAGCAATTTTTTGTCCAGGATGCGCATAAAGTGATATGTTTTTAAGAACAAGCTTATCAGGATTATATCCAAAGCTTACGTTATCAAGAACAACGTCACCTCTAATATTATCAGCCGGCTTTACTTCACCAATGCTTTCAATCTCGGGTTCTCTATCCATAAGTGCAAATACACGCTCAGCACCTGCAAGTGCAGAAAATATAGTGCTCATCTGCTGTGAAATCATATTTATTGGCATAGAAAATGAGCGAGAATATTGAACGAACAATACAAGTTCACCGATACTTAATACATTAGGACCGCCAAGAAGGCAAAGAAGTCCACCAACACCTGCAGTTATTGCATAGCTAATTTGGCTCATGTTACCAAGCACAGGACCCATAATACCACCAAAAAACTGAGCCTTAAACTGCTTATCTCTCATATCATTGTTGAGAGTGTCGAATTCTTCTTCGCAAATTTTTTCGTGGTTAAATACCTTAATTACCTTTTGACCAGAAACTGATTCTTCAATATAACCGTTTATTGCACCCAATGCAGCCTGCTGACCAACGTAATATTTAGATGAACGTTTAGCAATTTCACCCGCAAGCAAACCGAAAATAGGAATGAAAATTACCGTTATAAGAGTCAACCAAATATTAGTAAATATCATAATTGACAAAGTACCCACAATTGTTATAGCACCCGAAATCAAGTTAACAACTGTATTGTGAAGCATCATATCAATATTGTCAATATCATTAGTAAAACTACTCATGATAGTACCATTGCTGTCACTGTCAAATGCTCTAACTGGCAATTTTTGTACTTTTTTAAACAAATCGTTTCTAAGCTTCTCTATTGCATTCATTGAAACCGAAAGCATAAGTCTTGATTGAAGATAGCTTGCAGCTATACCGCATATATATATGCAAGCCACAACAGTAAGTATTAATGCCAAATATGCAAGCGGATTATCAAACACAAATCCCAAAAATACAAACTCTGTTCTACCCTTTTCAAAGGAATCTATAACAAGTTTAAGAATATATGATCCTGTCAATGAAGACACTGTATGCAAAAGCATACAAACAACCACCAAAACCAAACGGAATTTGTATTTTGACAAGTAGGAAAGCAATCTTTTAACTGTTGCTTTAGTGTCCTTGGGCTTTCCTTTTGCTCTTACACCGGGGCCACCACCACGTCTTGGGCCATGACCTCCACCCATCATTTTACCTTTGGAGGATTTGCCGCCATATTGCTTTTGAAGCTCTTCTAATGTTCTTGCAGCCATTATTTTTTATCCTCCTTCTTATCCATTTGTGAGTAATAGATTTCTTGATATTCAAGATTGTTTTCAAGCAAATATTCGTGTGTACCAACACCGGTTATTTTGCCTTCATCAAGAACGATAATCTCATCGGCATCCTTAACCGAATTGATTCTTTGAGCAATAATTATCTTTGTGGAATCTTTAAGACTGTTTTTAAATGCCTCTCTAATCTTAGCTTCAGTTGCCATATCCACAGCACTTGTAGAGTCATCAAGAATCAAGATTTTGGGCTTCTTCAACAATGCACGTGCTATACAAAGTCTTTGCTTTTGTCCGCCAGAAACGTTGGTTCCACCTTGACCAAGATCCATATTATATCCCTCAGTAAAGCTTGTTATGAATCCGTCAGCCTGTGCATAATCAGCAGCTTCTCTAATTTCTTCTATAGATGCCTCACTATCACCCCAACGAAGGTTATCAATAATACTACCAGAAAACAAAATATTCTTTTGAAGTACAACGCCAACGCCTTCTCTTAAGTTATGCAAGGAATAATCTTTAACGTTAATTCCATCAACCAAAACCTCACCTTCGTCAACGTCATAAAGGCGTGCAATCATGGAAACAAGTGTTGTCTTTCCACATCCGGTTGATCCAATAATACCAACTGTATCCCCCGCTTTTATTTTGATATTGATATTGTCCAACACCTTTTCTTCACTATCCTTATAATAGCGGAAGGAAACGTCTCTAAACTCAATTTCACCATTGCTAACAATAGCATCACTTGCATCAACAGGGTCATTAATATCAATTTTCTCATTCATAACTTCAGCAATACGTTTAGCAGAAGCCATTGATCTTGAGAACATCATAAAGAGGAATGTCACCATCATAAGTGATGATAAAATTTGAGTAATGTAAGTAACAAAGGCAGAAAATTCACCAACGGTCATATCGCCACCCAACACTTTAGGAGCACCAAACCAATAAACTGTAATAGCTGTTGCATTCATAATAAATGTCATCAATGGAGATAACAATATCATGTTTTTCATTGCACGGCTAGCAGTATTTTTAAGATCACCGTTGGCATTTTTGAATTTTTCTTCTTCAAAATCTTCTCTTACAAAAGATTTAACTACTCTAACGTTTGTAAGGTTTTCTTGAACCGTAGAGTTAAGTCCGTCAATCTTTGTTTGCATCTTTCCGAACAACGGAAAACCACGAACTATAACAATTGCAATAGTAATAAGCAACAACGGAACTGAAACCGCAAGTATTACAGACAATGATGAGTTAAGATTTATTGCCATAATAAGCGCACCAATAAGCATTCCTGGTGATCTAATAAACATTCTAAGCATCATATTAACGAAGTTTTGCAACTGCGTTACGTCATTTGTAAGTCTTGTTACAAGTGATGCAGAACTAAATTTATCAATATTTGAGAATGAGAAGTTTTGAACCTTTTTGTAGATGTCACTTCTAAGATCTGCTGAAAAATTAACTGATGCCTTGGCGCCAAAATATGCACCGCCAATGCCACCAATCATCATAAGTACGGCTGTTAATACCATACCAACCATCATAGCAATCACAAAAAATGCATTATTGCCCATTAAATCATGAAGTCGCAAAACAAAATCGGGCATTTCTTCAATTTCACCCTTAACACCAAGGTCGATAATGTATGACAACAAGCTTGGCATAAGAATTTCGCCTATAACCTCAATAACCATGCAAAGAGGTCCAAGTATAAAGAATGGAAGATAGGGCTTGATATACTTCCACCAATTAATAGATTTATTTCGTTTCATCTTTCTTCCTCACACAACAATTTTCTTCATTTTTATCGTTTAATTTTGATTGCATTTTATCCAAAAAACGATTAAATTCCGTTATCTCATCAACGGTAAATTCTTCAAAAATATTACTATCAACTTCTTCGAATATTCTATAGGAATTTTCAATAATTTCCTTGCCTTTATCAGTTATTTTAATTCGATTAAACCTACTGTCTCCCTCAAGATTTTCTCTTTGGATAAACCCTTCAGTCTCAAGAGATTTCAGTGATCTAGCTACTGCTGCGGGCGTTATTTCAAAGCGCTCAGCTATTTCTTTTTGTGACGAAATTTCACCTTTTTTAGCTATGTACATCAATAGGTGATGTTGGCTATTGTGAATACCCATTTTTGAAATATTACGTTCACAAACCTTATGGTGTAAACGGGAAACACAAAGCATTTTTCGCATTGTCGCCTTATAAATTTCCAAGTTTTCTTTGCTCATCTACGTGCTCCTTTTTAAAAATAATTAACACGTTAACTATTATAGCACAAACTTAGATTTTGTCAAGAGTTTTCTGACTTTTTCAATAAAAAAATTTAGGTGCTTGCATGTGCAAGCGCCTAAATAAAATCAAAGAATATTAATTCCCTTTTCTTCACAGAATTTGTGGTCTTTTTCACTCCAAAAAGATGATTGAACCTCACCAATATGAGCCTTTCTTAAAAAGAACATACACATTCTTGACTGGCCGATACCACCACCGATTGTATATGGCAATTCACCAGCAAGCAATGCGCTGTGGAATGGCAATGACTCTCTATCTTCACAGCCACTAATGGCAAGCTGATTTTTCATTGCTTCTTCATCGACTCTAATACCCATAGATGAAAGCTCAAGAGCAATATCAAGCACAGGATAATAAACCAAAATATCACCGTTCAAGCTCCAATCATCATAGTCGGGAGCTCTTCCGTCATGCTTTTCTCCAGACTTAAGTTTACCACCGATTTGCATCAGGAAAACGGCTTTTTTCTCTTTACAAATTGCATATTCCCTATCCTTAGGAGAAAGATTGGGGTACATATTTTCAAGCTCTTGAGTTGTAACAAATTCTATCTCCTCGGGTAAAATTTTTCCAACGAAGGGATATTCACTTGCTATGTAAATTTCAGTGTGTCTAAGAGCACGATATATTGATTTAACTGTCTTTTTTAACGTATATTCGTTGCGCTCACTCTTGTCGATGATGCGCTCCCAGTCCCATTGGTCGACAAACATTGAGTGAATATTATCAAGCTCCTCATCGCGTCTTATGGCATTCATATCTGTATACAAACCCTCATGAAGATTAAATTTATACGTTTTCAATGCCATTCTCTTCCACTTAGCCAATGAGTGAACTATCTCCAATTGTTCTCCGCTATAAACGTCGAAGGATACCGGTCTTTCGTGTCCATTAAGGTTATCGTTCAAACCACTATTCGATGGAACAAAAATCGGTGCAGAAACACGGGTAAGATTGAGCTCAACTGCAAGCTGTCTTTCAAAAAAGTCTTTGACTTTTTTAATAGCAACTTCAGTTTCTCTTAATGTCAATATTGATTTATAATCACTTGGAATTGAAAATTGTAACATTATATCTTCCTCTAATCAATCTTTTTTGTTTTGAGCACTTTCAAATAGCTTATCAGAAAGCTCAACAAACTGCTCAATTGATAATTTTTCTCCTCTAATATCCGGCTTATGACCGCATTCGATTATGGCATTAGTGATTTCTTCCTTATCAAGTTCAGAAAAACAAGCAGACAAAGC
>JAZTYY010000038.1:0-27721 GCA_045637205.1 Eubacteriales bacterium
CAGTTATATCAAATTTCGGATATACAAAAAGTATATACTGATTTTTGAGATATTTAAATTAAAAAGGAGGATAAATTATGGATAAGAAACAGCTCAAAAAAATAACCACAAAAATTTATGAAGAATATGGTTTTGTCAAAAAAGGTAAATACTATTATTTGGATTTAGAAGATGTGGTAATCTGTTCGGGATTTTCTTCTGTATACGGAGTAACTTATTTGGCATACAACTTTAGTCTTAAAGCACTTCATTCTGAAGAAGAGAGAAAACTCAACAATATGTTTGATGGTTATGATTCTGGAGAAAATTTCATAGAATTTGACAAAAATAGAGGAGGAGTTTTTTCGCGACAGATTTATTATGAGGATTGGACGGAAGATTACTATACCGATAGATTAAAAGAACTGTTACATATTTATTTTGACCCTTACAAAGAAGATGCTTTTGGTCATCTTAGAAGAGCTGGCACAGAAAAAGGGTACATATACAATTTTGATATTGTGGGAATAAAAATAAAGACACGAGAATTTCTTGGAATTGAATAAAAGATTTTATCCTATTTTAAAACTTAAGGCAGACCAAATCGGTCTGCCTTTTTGTTTATTAGAGATTAATTATTTCATCAAATTTGCCGTAAGCAGTTTGGTTATTACCATTACCAACTGAGCATTCAGCATTTGAGTTTTTAAATGCTTCGAACACAGGAATAAATGACTTGATATCTTCTCTACTGAAAGAAAGAACATCTGCCATATGCTTTGCTTTTTCTTCGTAAGTATAGTTTGCAAGATAGCTGATTTCGTTTTCAATTCCCTCTTGTTCAACTGATTTGGGATTTACAAAATCTGCAAGTGTACTGATTATACAACCGAGAATTTCTCCATCTGTAAATTCATTTGTAGCAAGATAATTTGCAATTCCATCATAGATATCATAAGTCTCTTTAACCTTGGGGTCACGGTATGAATATACGTTTAAAGCACCTCGTCTTGCAAAGCGGAGTCCTGTTCCGTAAGCACCACCAACTTCACGAATATTATGCCACAAGTAGCCGAGTGAAAGAAGGTTTGAAAGTGCCATATGCTTACCGCTATATGGAAGAATATCGTTTACATCAAGTGAACGAACGTTAAAGCTAATACCTGCAGGAATTGCATAAGCAATCTTCTTTGTTTCGGGGTTTGTAAGTGTTTCGCCGTCAAGCTTTTCACCATTAGGAAGACTAAGTACATTATTGAGAAGGTCTTTGTTTCCTGTAAGACCTGTGTAGCAAAGGTTACCGTTTACAAATACTTTTTCAAGAAGTGCTTTGGTATTTTCGCAGAATGTTACAGGTGCACCGTTATACTCTTGAAGTTTTGCAAAGAGAGGATATCCACTTGTAAGAATGCTATAATAACCATTTGCAGAAATAAGAGATTCAGAAGTGTTGAGAGCAAGTCCTACGCCGTTGCCCATAAACTGCATCTTTGTATTATTAAGCTCTCTTGCAAGAACTGTTCTTGCAGTATCTTCATCATATACGGTTTTTGTAAGGATTTCACTTATAACTTCAAGAGCCTTGGGTGCATTCTTTTCAAGACAAGCAACACTTACAACAAGATAAGGTGTTGCAGTTTGCATAGAGGGTGAAATTGTTGTTACCGCAAAATTCCACTTACCTGCATATCTATTGAGAAGATTTGAAAGCTCAGAAGCAGTATTATTTTCTGTAGCAAAATCACCAAGTGTGCGAGCAAGAAGCTCAACTGTCATAATTTCGTCGGCGCTGAGTCCTGCAAGTGAGAAATAGAAACGATAATACGCTATACCGTTTGTTTCGGCAGGAGTATGAAGAACATTGCCCTCAACATTGAATTCCTTTTTAGGAAGTTCTTTAGTGAGTTTGTCAAGTGAGAGTGTGGGCATTTTTGCAACGACCTCAGGTGTATCACGTTCCATAGCAAGCTTTGTTCCGTCAACAAATCTTTGGAATGCTTCATCCTTAACTTCATTTGAAAGATGTGCTGTATATTTTTCAACGTTAGCAAGATGCGCAGCACTTGATTCTCTTTGCACGGGAACAAGTGTTGAGATTGCTGTTATATCGTTTTCAAAGAAAATTTCACGAAGAACGTTTTCAAAATAACCGTTTTCAAGCTCTCTTTCGAACTTTTCAAAGGTTTCATCAATTTCAAAATATGTATCAATGGGCAAACCATAGAATACGTTATTTACAATGTTGATAAAGTCATTAATGCAAAGACCCTTTACGGCATTTCTCTGTTCTTTCATCTTAAAACGAGTTGAAGAAATTTGAGAAAGCATGATTTCTTTATCAATGCCATTATCAATAATTCCTTGAATTGTATCATCGATTACTTTTTTAATAGCGTCGCGATTTTCTTTTTCGGTATTGTATGCTGCAAAGCCCCAAGATGTTTGAATATCATCAGTAGCAGTATAAATATCTGCATCTGCCATAAGGCCACTTGATGTAAGTGCTTTCTTCAAAGGAGATGCACTATTATCCATCAAGTAATTTGCAAGAAGGTCAGCAGCCAACTGTCTTTCGGCATCATTGTACATACCTACGCTGTAACCGTAGATAATGTTTGTCTTTCCCTTAATGTCTTCTGCAGGAGAAATAGGATATTCGTGCTCACAAACTCTATGATTAGGGCCTTGAACTGTGTGCTTGATTTCATTTCTCTCCTGTGACGCGCCTGCAAGCCATTCATCAATAATATCGGTGTATCTATCAAGATCCATATTACCACGAAGGAAAAGTACACAGTTAGCTGTGCTATAGTATTTTCTATATGCTGCAAGATAATTCTCGTATGTAAGAGAAGGTATTACAGAGGGCTCACCACCACTGTTAAAGCTTTGGTAAGTATCTGGATAAAGGTCGGATTTCATTGCACTGAAAAGCTGACGCTGAGTTGATGCGCCTGCACCCTGCATTTCGTTATATACTACACCCTTGATGTCATAGCCATTCTCGGTTTTTTCAATATGCCAACCTTCACGAAGAAACGTTCCCTCGGCAAGTATCGGATTGAAAACAGCATCAAGATAAACCTTCATAAGATTTTCAAAATCATCGGGGTTACATGAAGCACAGGGGTACATTGTCTTGCCCTGGAAGGTCATGGCATTGAGGAATGTATTCATTGAGTTTTTGAGCATAAACAAGAATGGTGAATTCATTGGGTAATTCTTTGAGCCGTCAAGAACGGAATGCTCAAGGATATGGAATACACCTGTTGAATCATCGGGGATTGTTTTGAATGCCGCACAGAATGACTTTTCTTCTGTGCCAGAATCAATATAGATAAGCTTTGCACCACTGATGTGATCATATTCATATACGTCATAGCCGCATGAGTCAAATCTTACCTTATTTGTAAAAGTAAAGTTTTTCATAGTTTTCTCCTTTATGTAAGTAATTTTTTATCCAAATTATTTTCCAAGCATAATTTTGATGATTTCTTTATCCGTTGTGCTCATTCCCTCACGAGCAAGCATACCAACGTTACGTATGGTATTTTCAACTCCTTTGGTAACAATGCCGTCACCACCGTAGAACTGTTTATCATATTTTGCCATATCGCAGCCAATAAGCCCTGCTTCAACTGCCATAGCAATTTTAGCGGCACAAGATGCTTTTGCACCATCACAAATAGTTCCTGACAAAATTGCCACTGCATTTACAAGAGTATGGGCAATCTCTCGATATTTGCCACCCTGAAGATAGCAAATTCCTGCTCCAGCACCAACTCCTGCGCTAATTGCACCACAGTATGCTGAAAGTGTACCAATTCCTGTTTTTTGATGAATAGTAATCAAGTCTGAAACAAGAATTGCGCGGTACATTTTTTCTTCATCAATACCGTTTTCCATTGCATAGACAACAACAGGCACCGATGCCGTAATTCCCTGATTTCCACTACCCGAAATAATACATACAGGCAACTCACAGCCACTCATTCTGGCATCACTTCCAGCTGCAGCATATGCCTTGAGCTTCTCTTTAATGGGGGCCTCTCCATTACGATAAAGTATCTTTCCGATGGTTGCGCCGTAATCGTTTATAAGACCCTCATTAGCAATTGCCATATTCATCTCAATTTGACGCGCTATACATTCCTTAACGCGTGATAAATCAACGGTATCAGCAAATTCAACTATATCCTTAACATTCAAAAGTGATCTGTCAGCCTTCTTCAAGCTCTTTCCCAGCTCGGTTTGTTCATTTCTGTAATTTTCAGTTATATCAACGTCATTTTTGCTAACGTGAACAACGTTTGTATGGTAGTCTGAAATTCTAACCTTGACTTTATTTTCACCATGCAATGCTTTGATAAACAAATCAAAATTACAAGGGCTTTCTAATTCCTCAAGAATTATTTGTGCATTTTCTTTATAATCCTTGATTAGATTGATATCCTCTTCACCAAGAATTGACAAAAGCTCAAGCTTAAGGTCATATCTATTTGAAATTATACCTGCTGCAACTGCACTTTCAATGCCGTGCATTCCACCCGTTGAGGGAACTATTACGCTTTTTACGTTTTTAATGATATTACCGCTAAGACGAACAACAACGGTTTCGGGCAAAACACCAAGCGCATCACGGGCAATTGAAGCTGCATATGCAATAGCAATCGGCTCAGTACAGCCCATTGCAACTTGAAGCTCTTCAATGAGTATATCTTCATATGTTTTTACAATATCACTTGAAAGCATACATACTTCCTCTCACAAAATAATTAATTGTGTTAATCTTATCACAAATGTTAATTCAAGTCAATAAAATAATGATATTTTTTTGTTCTTTTTTTATATATTACTAAAATATAGCAAAAAGGTATTGAAATTTATCGAAACTTGTGTTATAATATTTTTCGTATTTTTATGAAAGGAGTTTACTACCGTGGACCCATTACCCCGAAGTTGCCCCGTAACTCGGATCTATAACGACAGGCATTCCCTTTTGTTCAGATGCTTTTGCTCGTTTGATGGCAAAAGAATACACTCACCAATTATTTCATGAGTGCTTTGACTAACTTACATTTTCTGAACAATATTTGATTTACTACATGGAGGAATTATGCCTGATATATTAAAACAGCTTTTATTACAAATTTTACTTATTGCACTTAATGCTTTTTTTGCTGCAACTGAAATCGCAGTTGTTTCCCTCAACAGCCAAAAAATGAAGGCTCTTGCTGAGGACGGCGATAAAAAAGCAGCAAAAATCTCAAAAATTCTTGACGATCCCACGAAGTTTTTGTCAACCATTCAGGTTGGTATTACACTTGCCGGTTTCTTGGGGTCAGCTTTCGCTGCTGATAGCTTTGGCGAAATGCTTGCACAGGCAATGGGAGGAGCAAACTCCGAACTCATCAAAACAGTATCAGTTATTATTGTAACCCTTGTTCTTTCTTACTTCACTCTTGTATTTGGTGAACTTGTTCCCAAGAGAATTGCAATGAAGAACAAAGAAAAGGTTGCAAAAGCATTTTGTGGTGTAGTTTCAGTGCTCACTACTATACTTAAACCGGTTATTTGGTTCCTTTCCATTTCAACTAATGGTATTATTAGATTGTTTGGCGTTGACCCCAACGAAAAGGAAGAAACCGTTTCTGAAGAAGATATCGTTACAATGCTTGATGCAGGTGCTGATGAAGGTGGACTTGACGAGGATGACGTTGAATATATCAAAAACGTATTCAAGCTCGACAACCTTACTGCCGCTGACGTTATGACACAAAGATCATCAATCGTTGCTATTCCAGATGATATCACAGAAAAACAGCTCATAAAGATTATTAAGGAAGAAGGCTATTCACGTATTCCCGTTTACACCGAGAGCCTTGATAAAATCATCGGTGTGCTTTATGCTCGTGAATATCTTCTCAACCATACAAATCCTAAATACAAACTTGCTGATGCAATGTTTGCACCTAAATACGTTCCCGAAACAATGCATCTCGATGCTCTTTTAAAAGAAATGCAAGATACTCACAACCACATTGCCATCGTTGTTAACGAATACGGCGTAACTTCCGGTGTTGTAAGTATGGAAGATATTATCGAAGAGCTCGTTGGTGAAATTTGGGACGAATTGGATGAAGCTATTGAACCTATCAAGGAAATTGGTGAAGATAAATATAGAGTTCTCTCTACTGTTTCACTTGATGAATTCTTTACATTCTTTGAAATTGAAAACGACGAAGAAATTGATTCTACCACTGTAAACGGTTGGGTTGGCGAGTGTGCGCAATCCATTCCTGAAGTCGGATTTACATTCGATTATGCAAATCTTACAGTCACCGTTACAAAGGCAGATGACATCATGTCACATGAAATTGAAGTAACAGTTCACCCCGAAGAAGTCGTTCTTGAAGAAAACGATTCTGATGAGTAAAATTGCACAAAAACGCAACAGATTAATTTCTGTTGCGTTTTTTACGTTAAAAGCTTGAAAAATATGAATATTATGGCACTTTTGTTCGTCATTTATTTGGTTGAAATGTCTTTAATGGGCAATTTTTATTAGTCTTTTTTGTCAAAATGACGAAAAGTAAAAAATTCCTTGATTTCATACAAAAAAGGGTTGTTTTTTGCTGAAGTTTGTGCTATTATGTATATAGGATATTTTTATCATTGATAAGTATGTCAACTTTTAGTTGCACAAATGTCCCATTATAATTATAATGAAGGTTTTACGATATGATTTATGATTTACAAAAAGCAAGTATCATGAAGCGCTTTTCAGCTTTTTTACTTGATTTAGTAATTTTTGTGATGCTTTTTATTGGTATATTATTTCTTGGTTCTACCATTGTTAATTACGACCAATATATGGATGATTATCTTGCCATTTCGCAAAGCGTTAAAGAAGAACACAACATCAAAGCAATTGAAGATGAATACGGAATTCTTTTTAACGATTATGGCCAGATGACAACCGAAGAAATTGAGCTTATTCCCCAAGAAGTTCGCATTGCTTATGATAAATGCTATGAGGTGCTTGAAACACACACCGAATTAAGCAGACTAATGGCTATTATGGTTTATCTCGCGTTAGCTATTTTTTCAATAAGCATGTTACTTACCCATCTTATTCTTGAATTTTTTGTTCCGTTGCTTTTCAAAAATGGGCAAACTATTGGAAAGAAAATATTCTCAATCGCGGTTATGCGAGTTGATGGTGTAAGAATCACACCCTTTCTATTGTTCGTTCGTACAATTTTTGGAAAATATACGATTGAAACAATGTTACCTGCTATAATGCTTCTTTTGTTCTTAGCCGGTTTCGACTTGATTGTTTGTTTTGCAGTTGTATTACTCATTTTCCTTATCCAAGTGGTACTTCTCATTACATCCAAAACTCGTTCCCCCATTCACGATTACCTCTCATCAACAGTTGTTGTGGACATGCAGAGCCAAATGATTTTTGATAACGAGGATGCTAAACGTGAATATCAGCTTCGCCTTCACAAGGAAGCTGTTGAAAAGGCACCTTATTGATGCCCACTAAATTAGTTCTTAAAAATTTTTTATATAAGAAATGGAGATTATATGAAAGTTGTATTAAAAAACCTCACAAAAGTCTTCCCCAACCGTGATAAAAAGAAGGTAGGCGAGGACGTTGTAGCGGTAAATAACTTTAATATCGAAATTCCTGACGGAAAACTCGTAGGTTTGCTTGGTCCTTCAGGATGCGGTAAAAGTACTACCCTCTACATGATTAGTGGTTTGCAAAAACCAACTTCGGGCCAGCTCTTCTTTGGTGAAGAAGACGTTACTGAGCTCCCCACAGAAAGCCGTGGCGTAGGCTTGGTTTTCCAGAACTATGCTCTTTACCCTCATATGACTGTAAAGCAGAACATTTTGTTCCCTCTTCAGAATCTTAAGGGTGCTGACAAGCTCTCAAAGACAGTTATGCTTGAAAGAGCTTACGAAGCAGCAAGACTTGTTCAGATTGATGAACTTATGGACAGAAAGCCCAGCGAACTTTCAGGTGGTCAGCAGCAGCGTGTTGCTATTGCCCGTGCTCTTGTTAAAATGCCTCGCGTTCTTCTTCTTGACGAGCCCCTTTCAAACCTTGACGCTCGTCTTAGACTTCAGACACGTGAAGAAATCAAGAGAATTCAGATGGAAACCGGAATCACAACAATTTTCGTAACTCATGACCAGGAAGAAGCTATGAGCATTTCTGACTTCATCGTTGTTATGAAGCTCGGTGTTGTTCAGCAGGTAGGTAAGCCTCAGGACGTTTATGACGATCCCGCTAACCTCTTCGTTGCGAAGTTCCTTGGTACTCCTCCTATCAACGTATTTGACGGTGAAATTAAGGACGGCAAGCTCCTTATTGGTGGCGCTGCAGTTCTTGATACTCCCGGTGTTAACGATCAACCCGTTGTTGTAGGTATTCGTCCTGAAGGCTTCAACCTTGATCCTAACGGTCCTTTCATCACTAATCTCTCTAACGTTGAAGTTATGGGACGTGACGTAAGCGTTGTTTCAAGACATGAAAACTCTCAGAATCCTGTTGTAAGATCTATCATTAGCTCCGATGCTAATATCGATATTGCAGCTTCCACAGTATCCTTCTCACTTAAGCCTCATAAGGTATTCGTTTTCAACAAGGAAACTGAGGAAAGAATTAAATTCTAAGGAGTACAATTATGGTTGATAATAAACAACAATGGAAAGCCTGGTTGTATCTTTCTCCTGCTATTATTTTGTTGCTTATCTTCACTGTATGGCCAATTTTTAACACAGTAAGACTTGCATTCCTTGAAGGTTACGATACAGCTGTTGAGCTTGGTTGGATGCGCAAGGGTCAATACCGCGGCGAAGCTTACCCATTCTCATTTGGCTTAGGAAACTTTTTAACTGTTATCGAGAATAAGGAGTTCCTTACAATTCTTAAGAACACGCTCCTTCTTTGCGTATTGACAGTTCCGCTTTCAACCTTTATCGCATTGGTTATTGCGGTATCTCTTAACTCTATAAAGTTCCTTAACAGAACTCTCCAGACAATCTACTTCCTTCCTTACGTTACTAACTCAATCGCTATCGGTATCGTATTTGCTGCCATGTTTACTATGACAACTGTAAAGAATGACGGTGAGACGATAATTGTTACGGCGGGTATTGTTAACGATATTATTGGGGTATTCGGTGTCGAACCGATAGACTGGCTAGGACCGAAGTCGACGTATGCCCAAAATATATTTGTAATGGTTGTATACATTGTTTGGAACGCACTTCCCTTTAAGATTCTTATTCTTCTTGGTGGTTTGCAGAGTGTAAACAAGCAGTACTACGATGCTGCTAAGGTTGACGGCACATCAAAGGTAAGAACATTTACCAGAATCACTGTTCCGCTTCTTTCTCCTATGATTGCCTACGTTGTAATCACAGGCTTTATCGGCGGATTTAAGGAATACACAAGTATCGTTGGTGTATTTGGTGAAAGTATGGGTCCGACAGGTGAAGCTTACCGACTCAACACAATGGTTGGTTACATCTATAAATATATTGCAGAAAATCAAGGCCGCGCAAGCGCCGCTGCTCTTATCTTGTTTGCTATTATCTTTGTGGTAACTTCAATTAACCTTAAGGTAAGTAACAAGAATACTCAGTATTAAAGGAGGTAAGTCAAAATGGCAAATGTTCTTACAAAACGCACAATGCAAGAAAAAGACTTTGGCAAAGTAACCGCCTCTCAGAAAATCTTTAAAGCAACGGGAACATTCTTCAACTACGCTTTCCTTTTGGTTGTAGCTTTTACAGTATTGCTCCCCTTCTATTGGATGATTATCTCATCTCTTAAGACAACCACTGAGTATATGAGAAACCCACCAACAATTTTCCCCTTGGAATTCCACTTTGAAAACTTCCTTTTCGCTTTCACAAGTGGTAATCTTGGAAGATTGTTCTTGAACACAATTTTTGTTGGCTTGGTTTCAACAGGACTTTCTCTTATAATTACTATTCTTTCAGCATTTGCTTTTGCAAGACTTGAGTTCAAGGGTAAAAACGCACTCTTTGCTGCTCTTCTTGCAACAATGATGATTCCTGGTGAACTTTTCACCATCACGAACTATCAAACAATTGCTATGCTGGGATGGGAAAACACTTATGAAGTTCTTATTATTCCGTTCCTTGTAAGTGTATTCTATATCTACTTGTTAAGACAGAATTTCCTTCAGATACCTAATGAACTCTACCTTGCCGCTAAGGTTGACGGTACAAGCGACTTTAAGTATCTTTGGAAGGTTATGATTCCTCTTTCATTCCCAACTATTATTTCTATCACTATCCTCAAGATGATGGGCTCTTGGAATACTTACGTATGGCCCAACCTTGTAATTAGTGATGAAAATATGAAGCTCATTACACAGGGTATCCGTGACCAAGGCTTCACAATCGACTATGATCCCATGAGAAACGTATTGGAAAATATTCCTTCACAGGTTCACTTCCCCGTTCAAATGGGCGCCGTTACAATCGTTTCAATTCCTCTCTTCATCGTATTTATGTTCTTTAGAAAATACATTATGAAGGGTGTATCTCGAAGCGGTATTAAGGGTTAATTTATTATCGGTTTCAAAATCTATCATATTTATAAGATAGATTTTAACAAATATTTATTTTTTCATTAATGAAAGGAAGAAAAACAATGAAAAGAATTATTGCATTACTTCTCCTCCTTGCTACAATGGTTACATTTGTAGCATGCCAAGACCCAAACAATCAACAGCAGACCACTGACGGTGGCAATGTTGTTCAGCCCGGTGGAGAACTTGACCTCACAGGTGTTTATGACGGTTCAGCAGTAACAATCACATTTTGGCACACAATGGGTCAGACAAACAAAACTATGCTTGAAGACGCTATTTCAAGATTCAATGAAGTCTACCCCAACATCACAGTTGAACATCTTTCATACGGTGATTATGACAAGGTATTTGACCAGATCAGAACAAAGCTCACAGCTGGTAACCAGCCTAACATGGCTTTCTGCTACCCTGACCACGTTGCAACATACAACAAGTCCTACTCAGTAATTACTCTTGATGATCTTATCAATAATACTAATGTTGTTGAAGGTTCCGGTGAAATGATGGGCTTTACACAGGCTCAGCTTGACGACTTCATCGAAGGTTACTACAATGAAGGTAAGGAATACGGCGACGGTAAGATGTACTCTCTCCCCTTCCAGAAATCTACAGAAGTTCTTTACTACAACAAGACAGTATTTAATGAACTCGGTCTTCGTGCTCCCGAAACATGGGATGACGTAGAAGATGCTATTAAGATTCTTAAGGCTAAATATCCCCTTTCTACTCCTCTTGGATACGACTCTGAAGAAAACTTCTTCATCACACTTGCTGCTCAGTACGGTGCTGACTATACAAGTGCAACAGGTAACCACTACACATTCGTAAACGAAACAAACAAGAACTTTGTTGCTAAGTTTGCTGAATGGTATCAGAAGGGTTGGATGTCAACATCCGAACTTATGGGTGGTTCTTACACATCTGACTCCTTTAAGAAGGCTAATGAAGATATCGGTAAGATGTTCATGTCCATCGGTTCATCCGCTGGTGCAACATACCAGAGACCTGACAAGGTTAACGGTGAATATCCTTTCGAAGTAGGTATCGTTTCTCTTCCTCAGGTTAACCCCAACAATCCCAAGGTTATTTCTCAGGGTCCCTCTATCTGTATCTTTGAAGATACAAACGTTCAGGAAGTTTACGCTTCTTGGCTCTTCCTCAAGTTCCTCACAACAGACCAGAGATTCCAGGCTGAATATTCAATGAAGTCCGGTTACGTTCCCGTAATCAAGTCTGTAAGTGAATTGCCTCTTTACCAGAATCACCTTGAAAAAGGCCGCGGTGATAACTACAACAGTGACTTCATCTCATCCTTGGTTGCATTGGTAGCTCTTGAACAGCACGACGCTTACTTCACATCTCCCGCATTCGCAGGTTCTGCAGACGCTCGTACACAGGTTGGTCTTCTTGTTCAGTCCGTATTCTCTAAGTACGAACTCAACGCTGACAACTCAAGCATGATCGATACTGAATTCCAGAAATACTACGAATATTGCTTAGACTAATTATTTAAAACTAATATTTGTAACTTAATTCAAAATAATTTGTAACTATAATTAGATAATATGAAGAAATTTATTAAGTTTTTATCAATGTTTCTTCTTATCTGCACTCTTGTTTGTGCGCTCGGAGCTTGCGATTGGTTCAACCCCGAGCCCACAACTGAGGCAACAACTACTACTGGCGGACAAGAAGAACCCCAATTTGTTGACTATGCCGATCAGCTTAAGCTTGATATGAGCTCCTCAACTCTTAAGTGGGAAGTTACTGTAAAGATGCACATCGACGGTGACACAACTCACTTCTATATTAATCAATCAGGAAATATTAACAAGATTTCCAAAACTCCCGGTATTGACGGAGTTCTTAAGGCAAGATATCTTGCTATTAATACACCCGAATCCACAGGTAAAATTGAGCCTTGGGGTAAGTTAGCTTCCAACTTTACAAAGTCAAAGCTTGAAGATGCTGAGTCAATCATCATCGAAAGCGAAGATACAAACTGGAACGTTGACTCCACAGGTGAAAGATTCCTTGTTTGGGTATGGTACAAGCCCCAGGGCGCAAGTGACTATAGAAACCTTAACCTTGAAATCCTTCAGGAAGGTCTTGCAGTTTCCAGCAAATCCGCTGATTGCATCTACGGTGACATTTGCGACAAGGCTATCGGTCAGGCAGCTGACAGAAGAATGTACGTTTATGCTCCCTCTAGTGTAAAAGACCCTGACTTCCCCTACGGTGATGCTCAGTTTATGACTCTTAAAGAGCTCAAAGTAAACATTGATCAATACATTGGCGCAAGAGTAGCATTCGAAGGCGTTATTGTTAAAGACAGTGGCGGTTCAGTTTATATTGAATCTTATAATGAAGAAGATGGTATCTATTACGGTATATCTGCTTACTATCTCACATCCGGTCTTGACGGATATGGTCTTGAAATTTTGAAGGTAGGTAACAAGGTTCGTTTTGCAGGTGTTGTTGGTGAATTTAACGGTTCTTACCAGATCACTGACCTTAAATATGATATTTGGGATACACAAAATGCAAAGAATATGCAGCTTATCTCCACAGGAAATACCCCTGCTTATCAAGAAATCACTTACTTGCACTTCGATCCTCAGTCCAACCAGGGCTTCGTTGAAATCGACACTGTTGTTGACGGTGAAGATGTAACTAAGGAATTCCCCTTCATGTTCCTTGCACAGGATTCTTCCGTTTATATGGAAAATCTCTATGTTAAGAGCGCATACACAACTCAAAAGGGTGATTCTAAGGGTGCAATTTCTCTCTATTGTACAGTTAATGGTGTAGAAATTCAGGTTCGTACAATCGTTCTTAGAGATAAAGACGGTGAGCTTATTACTCAGAATCAGTTTGTAGGCAAAACAATTGACGTTAAGGGTACAATTGACTACTATCTTCCCGAAGGTGAAACAGTAGGAACATACCAGATTCAGGTATTCTCTATTGACGACGTTGTTTTCCACTAATAAAGTTATAATTCTTATTTTTCAAAGTTAGTATCAGTGCAAAGCACTGTCTAAAATATTAAAACAAAAAAAGGAGCTATTATGAAAAGAATTTTATCTCTCTTCATCATCCTCGTGCTCATGTTGAGCACACTTGCTTCTTGTGATTTGTTCTCTACTGGTTCAAATCCGGAGCCCACAACTCCTAATCCAACAGTAGAAGAAGCAGATATTCAGGAAGCCGTAAAATTGCTTGACGATATGTATGAGGATCTCAACGGTACGTCAATCCCCAATGGTCACGAGCTCGTTGCTCAGATCAAAGTAGCTAAAACTATTTTCGCTATTGAATGGTCTTCTGACAACGAAAACGTAACATTCACATACGCTAATGGTCTTTGTGTTGTTAATACAGGTACAGTTTCTGAAGACGTTAACTACACACTTACAGCACAACTTTCAAGTGAAGGTGGCCAGAAAGCTTCCACTTCTTACAACCTCATTCTCTCTGCTGCATCATCCTTCGGTATGATCACAGATCCTCAGGTTGGTGTTCCTTATAAGATTGCTCTCCTTCACGGTAATGAAGGTCCTGCGGTTGTTTACTTTGATGGTAACAACTACAACGGTTACGATTGGTACTTCTCTTACACAACAGACGTTATGGCTGCTGTTGACGTATATCTTGAAGCAGTTGAAGGCGTTGAAGGTGGATACAGAGTTTACTTCGACAAAGATGGCGTTAAGACATACGTAGTAGCATTCCCTCGTGATGGCGATACAACTAAGGGTACTCTTAAGTTTGATACAGTAGTTCCTTCTGAATACTGGACATATAGCACAGAGTACAACACACTTGTTTATACATCTGTAACTGGTGAACAATTCTTCATGGGTTCATCCGGTACATATAAGTCAATTTCTTGTTCTGCAATTTCTTACGTAACAGGAGCTACAAACTATCCTTGCCGTTTGTTTGGTGCAGGTGGTGTAGAAATTACTCCCCTTCCTGAACAAGAACTTCCCACAATCCCCGAAAATTACACATCTAAGGACATCGTTGAAGCTCTTTACAAGCTCCAAGCAGGTCAGACACTCGAAGGTCCTTATGAATTCACAGGTGTTATTACATCCTTTAAGTATACATATGACCCTTCTTATAATAACGTATCCCCTGTTATCGTAGTTGACGGTATGACAGATAAGCCCGTTCTTTGCTACAGACTTAATGGTGGTGAAGAACTTAAGGTTGGTGATACAATCACTGTATTTGCAGGTCTTACAAACTACAACGGAACATTTGAAACAACTTCTGGTGGTATTATCCGTAACGTAGTTCCCGGTACAGGTGAAGTTCCTACTCCTCCTACACCTGATACAAACTCCGCTGAAGCAATTCTTAATGCTCTCTACGGTCTTGCTGATGGTCAATCACTCACAGGTTCTTACACTCTTACAGGTAAGATCACTAATCTTGACAACTACAACAACCCCACAATTGTTGTTGAAGGCTTTGAAGATAAGCCCGTTTACTGCTACAAACTCGTTGTTACTCAGTCAGTAGGTGAAACTATCACAGTTACTGCTACAACAATGAAGAACTATGGTGGTACATATGAATTTATGAATTGTACTCTCGTTGAAGAAGGTGGCAACGAAGGTGGCAACGAAGGTGGCACAACTGATCCTTCAAGCTCCGCAATTCTTAATTTGACAGGTAATGCTAACCTTGTAAGCGGTTCTGGCGAACAGAATGTATTTGCTGCAAACGGCATTACTTTCACAAACGACAAGGCTTCCTCTACATCTGCTCTTACAGTTCAGGCTTCCTATGCTCAAAGAGCTTATGCTGGTTCAACAATTAAGATTGAATATCCCGGCATGACAAAAATCATTATCACATTTGACGATTATTCTCCCGATGGAACAAAGACCTACATGTCCGGTATGGATGGTATGACAATTGCTGGTGCAACAATTACTCGTAACAACGACGTTCTTACAATCGTATTTGATGCTCCTACAAGCGTATTCCAGTCAACTAACCTCACTTCTCAGGTTCGTATCGAAAAGATCGAAGTTTTCGCAGGTACAGTTGAAGGCGGCAATGGCGGCAACGAAGGTGGTAACGAAGGTGGTAACGAAGGTACAGACGAACCTGTAGTTACTCCCGCTTACACAGCTCCCGAAGCTGGCAAGGCTTATGACCTTTACATGGAACTTCCCTCCGGTACAGTTTACTTCGCAGGCTCTATGAGTGGTAGCTACCTTGCTACAACTACAGATGCTTCTGCTTCAGTTCCTGTATACTTTGAAGAAGTAACAGGTGGCTATCACATCTATTTCATGAATGGTGAAACAAAGACTTACATCACTGCTGCGGCTTACCTTAAGTCCAACGGTTATGCAGGCTGCCACTTCTCTCTTACAACAGAAACTCCCACATTGGCTTGGACATTCAACACAACATACGGTATCATCGAAATCTACGATGAAATCGAAGGTAAATCTGATACATTCTTTGCAGGTACATACGGTTCTTACAACACAGTAAGCTTGTCCGGTGCTTACTACAAGGATCAGATTTCTTCTGGTACACAGTATCCCGCAAGATTCGTTCTTGCTGACGATGCCAGGCAATAAAGAAGATACTCACGAACACACATTTACTGATGGTAAGTGTGAATGCGGTGAAGAAGATCCCGACTACGTTGCTCCCCCTGTTGAAGGTGGCGACGAAGTAGTTTCCGGTGGTTCTGCTGACTTTGATACAATAGTTACTTCCAATGCTAACGGTGATAGTTCTTACACCAAAACATTTACAACCACTGATGGTTGGGTAGTAACTAATTCAGCTATTCAAACTGGTGGTGCTTCTGTAATGAATCCCCAGTACCCTGTTATTGGTCCTGACAACACCCACAAGGCAGTTTGCCTTAACGGTAAGACAAGTGCAGCTGGTTCTATCACATCTCCTACACTTAAGGGTGGTATTTCTAAGTTGACTATGGACTACACAAAGATGTTCACTGATACAAAGCTTAGTGTTACTATTACAATTACTGATCTTGCAACAGGTGCAGTTTATACTCACACCGTTGAAAGAGAAGAAGAAGGTTCTACTAAGTATGCAATTTGGACAGATGAATGGGTACTTGATACAGCTATTGAAGGCGATTTCACAATCGTAATCGTTAATAACTGCCCCACAGCTCAAGACTCAAACAAGGATAGAATCACAATTTTGGATCTTTCTTGGACAAAATAATTAATATTAAAGATATACTTTAATATAAAATCCCCTCGCCTTTGGGCGAGGGGATATTTTATGCATAAAAAAAGCAGGGTTAATTCCCTGCTTTTTTGTATTAAAATATCATATTTTTAAGCTTTTCAAATGCAGGCAAATCAGTTCTCTCTTTTGTCATTGGAGTAACCGAAATAAAGCCCTCACCAAAAGCAACGCTGTCGCGTGTCTTATCCTCTGGACATGTATCAGCAATCATTTGACCATACTGAGTAAAGGTTACTTCATCTACTTGGTAGAATGCATCTGAAAAGTAACCGTCACCCTGCTTTGTTATCTTAATTCCCTTTACTTCTTCAGGAATATTGATATTATAGAGTTCAGAATATTCAAAAAGGTTATTATCAACAATGAAATTGAATGCTTCATCGAGATATTTTGCTGCGCCCTCAAGATTTTTGGGAGTAGTTGAAAATGCAATGCCCTTATGATGTTGGTTACCTGCTTCAAAAATTGCGCCCATTGTACCGGAATATATGATATCACCACTCATATTTGTTCCACGGTTAATACCAGAAAGAACTACGTCATATTCTTTATGTAATCCAAAAATTCCAAAACGAACACAGTCAGCGGGAGTGGATGCCATGGACCATGCTTCAACACCATCCATAAACTCAACACGTTTAATCTCAATTGGATTCAAAAAGTCAATTGCGTGGCTTTTACCGCTTTGCTCAAATTTAGGAGCAACTACAGTAACCTCACCGTATTGTAAAGCCCATTTCGTAAGGAGCTTAATACCGTCAGCATTAATGCCGTCATCATTAACTATAAGAAATCTCATAACCAGCCCTCATTATTTTCTTTATATTCTTTAATAAGAGCGTCCGCATCTGCAATAAACTGAAGCATTTCTTCTTTTGAACGAAGAGTAGCTCCACAAGCACATTCATGTCCTCCACCACGGTACTTTTCAGCAAGAGGATTTACAGGAACAAATCTAGAACGAAGTCTTACTCGAATTGTGCCGTCAGCATTATCTATAAAGGCAATCCAAATAATTGAACCACGAATAGAATCCATAAATCCTACTGACGATGATGCCTGCTCATTTGTAAGAGCAAATTTTTCTTGCATTTCTCTATCAACATAAAGATAAACAAGTCCGTTTTCAGTTATTTGCATCTTTTCGTGAGCATAGGATTCAAACTTAAATTCATGGAATTCCTTTAAATAAAGATTAGCATAAAGTGTATCGGTATCAATTCCTTGATCAAGCATTAGACCCGCAAGACGAAGTGTATCTCCGGAAACGTCACGGAAACGGAATCTACCACTGTCAGTAACCATACCACAGTAGATATAGGTAGCAGCCTGTTTACTGATTTTAAGCTCATCCTTGAAGGTATCATAAAACTCAGCAATCATTTCACATGTGGATGACTTTTCTTCAATTACCCAATAATAATCACCATAATGCTTATTAACGATATGGTGGTCAATCTTTATAATCTCTTTACAAAGAGCATATTTTTGATTAGATATTCTATCCTCAGTAGCAGTATCCAGAACAATACCAAGAGCATCAGCATAGTATTCATCAGCAACAGGCGCGTCTTCACCACCAAGGAATTTAAGATAATCAGAATAATCAGCATTCAACAAAAGAATTTCCTTCTCAGGATAAGTCAAGCGCAAAATTTCGCTAAGCCCCTTTGTTGAGCCTGTAGCATCTCCGTCAGGACGGAAATGGCGGAAAATTATGATCTTATTATATTCTTTAATTTTATCAAGTATTTGTTTTTTTCTTTCAAAATTTGTCATATTCGCTTCCTTTCTTTATTTAGTCAATGCGATAAGATCTTCAAGCATGAGCATTGCTTCAGTTTTGTCTTTAATAGTAGCTCCACTTGCTTTAGCGTGACCTCCGCCGCCGTATTTAACTGCAACAGCATTAATATTATACTTATTAGAACGGATTTCACAAAGAACACCATTTTCAGTTTCGGTAAAATTAACCCAAATATCAATTCCCTTAACGTCTCCCATTGTATTTACCATGCCTCGAGAAATGGTAAAGGTATCAACGTTATAGCTCTTTGCTTCATCGAGAGTTGTGTATATGTATGCAACGGGATGCTCAGTCTTATTAATTTTAAGAACAAATTTAGCTCTCAACTGAATAAAGAAAAGCTCGTCAGCATAGAGATTTGAGAAAATATCATTAGTGTTGAACTTTTGCTCCATAAGGAATGAAGCAACCTTGAAGGTCTGAGCGCTTGTAGAATCATATCTAAAACGTCCCGAGTCGGTAATCATACCGGTATAGAGTGCTTTAGCGGCAAGAGGATTTACCTTTAAGCCTGTTTGCATAGCAAACATACCTATAAGACCACAGCAGGATTCAAATGAAGTATCAATGATTTCAATATTAGCAAATTCTTCGCTGAAAATGTGGTGGTCCATTTTGATTACTGTATCAGCAAGAGTATATCTCTCGTCTGAAATCATAAATTTAGCACTGGTATCAAGCACAAAAGCAAGAGCACCATTATAATATTCATCGGGGATTGTGTCAGTTTCAGAATCCTCTATAAAGCCATAGCGCTTTGAGGCATCACCAACTGTATATATCTCCTTATTAGGATAATTTTCTTTCAAAATATTCTTAAGACCAACCTGGGAGCCAATAGCATCTCCGTCGGGATTTGAGTGTCTGTGAATTATAATTCTATCATATTTTTCAATAGCTTCAATAACTTTATTAAACATTATAGTATTCCTTTCATACTTTATCATTATATTATACTATAAAATCACACATTTTGCAAACATTTTTTGCGTTTTTTTAAAGAAATTTTATGAATATTTGAATTTTTTTGGATTTACTACTTGAAAAAAAATAAAATATAAGTTATAATTAATTGGATAATAATGTAATTCTTTATTTAGGAGGATATTTCTTTGAACAATTCTAAAAAGAAACCCATTATAGCAATTTGCTATGACTTTGATAAAACACTTTCTCCCGACGATATGCAAACCTTTACACTCATTCCCTCTTTTGGTGTAAATGTTGGTGAGTTTTGGCATGAATCTGATGAGCTTGCTAAGAATAATCGTATGGAAATGAACCTTGCATGGATGTATGAGCTTATCAAATATTCACAATTCAAGGGCAAATCTCTTAAGCGTCAATACTTCCAAGAAAGCGGCGCTGAAGTTAAACTTTACGACGGTGTAAAAACTTGGTTCCAAAGAATCAATCAATATGCTGAGTCTAAGGGTATTGAGGTTGAGCATTACGTAATTTCTTCAGGTCTTCGCGAAATAATTGAGGGTAGTGAAATTGCAGGTGAATTTAAAAAGATTTATGCATCATCTTACCTTTATAATGCAGATGACGTAGCTGTTTGGCCCGCTCAGGCAGTTAACTATACAAACAAGACACAGTATCTTTTCCGTATTTCCAAGGGTTACCTTGAGGAACACGATGAAAGAGTAAATGATAGTGTTCCCAGTCATGAAAGAAGAATTCCATTCTCTAATATGATTTACATTGGTGACTCAGCAACCGATATTCCCTGCATGCATCTTGTAAAAGAACGTGGTGGATATACAATCGGTGTATTTGATCCCATAAAGGATAATAGAGCTAAGGTATATAAGCTTCTTACTGACGGACGTCTTACTTTCTATGCACCTGCTGACTATACAGCTAAGAGTGCTATGAGCAAATATCTCAAGCAAATCATTGATAATATCGCACTTAATGAAAAAATCAAAGCTGAGCAGTCATTACTTGAACAACCTGCTATTGATTTCATTCTTGCTAAGCAAAGTGCTGATGATGACCAAATTGAAATTCTTTAATTAAAATTTTAGCCCTCACATTTTTGTGAGGGCTTTATTTTATTGCTTCTTCATTTGTCTTAAATAAAATATTATAGCAATTATTAATATAACTATTGCGTATCCAGTAACCCACAAAAGATGTGGTATCATATTTGCATAATCACCTGCAATAACAGCGCGCTGCATTTCAACTGCATGCACGAATGGGAGCAAATATGCTATCTCCTTAAAAGCTCCACCGACCAACTCAAGATCAAACCATATGCCTGAAAGCCAAGCCGAAAGATTTGTCAGCAATGCTCCACATATACCTCCAACCTGCTTATCATTAAAAATACTTCCACAAAGAAGTCCAATTCCAATATATAAAACAGCTATAGGAATCATCAACAAAACGGAAAATATGATATTTACACTAATCTCAAGGCCCAAAAGAAATGCCACAAGATACGTTGCACATCCCTCAGCAAGTGCTACCGGTAGCAACGGTAATGTGTATCCTAAAATAAAGTCAATAGACTTCATAGGAGTAGTATAAAGTCTATGCATAAAGCTGCTTTGCCTATCCTTAGCAATTAATGTGGCTGAAAATAAGGTCATAAATGCAAGGCCAAATACTGCAACGCCGGGTGATAAATGCTTAATTTCAAACATTTGTACTGGAATATTAGCTTGAATTGCGCTAAGCAAGAGCAATAACACAACAGGAAATCCAAAAAGAAATGCCAAATTCAAAGGATCACGAACGATTTCTTTAAGATTTCTTTTTGCAAATGAAAGCATTCTCATCATATATTCCCCCTTACTATTTTAATAAACGCTTTTTCTATGCTATCTTCTTCAGCCTGTGTTTTAATAGCATCAGGAGTATCACATGCAAGAAGCTTTCCATCCTTCATAATAGCAATGCGATCAGAAAGCTGTTCAGCCTCTTCCATATAATGTGTAGTCAAAATTATTGTGATTTTGCCCTTCAAGGATTTAATTATCTCCCAAAGCTCACTTCGAGCCAAGACATCTAGACCAAGTGTTGGCTCATCAAGAAAGAGTATTTTTGGCTCACTAATCAAAGCCATAGCAATGCTAAGCCTTCTTTGCCATCCACCTGAAAGCTTTCCTGCTTTTCTATTAATAACCGAGGCAAGCTTTAAATTATCACAAAGCTCATTAATCTTTTCTTTTGTTTTGAACTTAGTAAAACCATATATCCCACAAATAAGCTCAAGATTTTCTATAACTGTAAGTCCAGGAGCTATTGCAGTTTCCTGTGGGGAGACTGCAATAATTGATTTTACTTGTGTTTTATCACTCTTAATACTGTTGCCCAACAGTAAAGCATCACCGCTAGTTAGCTCAGTAAGACATGATAACATCTTAATTGTAGTTGTTTTTCCTGCACCGTTTACACCAAGCAATGAAAACAATTCACCCTCATTTATTGTCAAAGAAAGATTGTCAACTGCAATGACATCACGGTATTGCTTTGTAAGGTTTCTAATTTCAATTGCGTACATTATTTTCTTCCCCCTCTAAATGTCTTGATAAAATGCCGTGATATACATCAGTTATCATTTCACTAATAACACTCCATTCTAGCTTGAAAAATGATGTCGCAATCATTGTAGCAATACCATGAACACAGGTCCACATTTCAAAATGTAAATGCTTAGATTTTTCATAATTTAAACCTGTTGATTTCATAATAATTTGAACGGATTCATCAAAGTCTATGGATAATGAGTTATCTTCATTACTTCTCTCTCTCATAAACAAGAGCTTAAATAACTCCTTTTCTTCTTTTGCAAATCTAATATATGCCATGCCAAATGCCTTATATTGTGGATATTTCTGAGTTTTAGCTTCATTATCGAGAAATGACAAGTATATATGGTATATTGAAATAATTACTTCTTGCTCCAAATCCTCCATAGAATCAAAATTTGAAAAAATAGGTTGTGTTGAGCAATTCAATGCATTGGCAATCGCTCTTGCATTAATTGAGCCGTCACCATTGGCACGAATAAGGTCAATAGCTGTATTTATAATTTCATCTTTTGTTATTTTTACTCTTGGTGCCATACTTACTCCTTTCTTATATAACACTTGTTATATATCAACTGTTATTTTAACACACTTAATACATTTTGTCAATAGAAAAATGAAAAAAGCGAGAGTAAAAAATACTCTCGCTTTGAAATCAAATATTATAAATTTTTAAATATTTTTCCTCAAGATAAGTTATGAAATGAATGGGATCAAACTTTTCACCGAGGGCATTTTCTAAAAGCTCGTCAGGATTTTTCAAGCAACCATATTTCCATATATGCTCTCTATTCCACTCGTTAATAGGCTCAAAATTACCTTCCAAAAGACATTTTTCAATATCAACATCTTCTCTCATCTTATGGAGCAAATGCGCACCATAGGCTGATCCAAGAGCATATGATGGGAAATATCCTACACTTCCACCCGACCAATGACTATCCTGAAGTACGCCTTCTCTGTCATTGGGTACATCAACACCCAAATATTCTTTATAGAGCTTCTTCCACTCTGTTGCTAAATCTTTAACCTCCAGTTCGCCACTCATTACCCTCTTTTCAAGCTCGTAACGAATCATAACGTGCAAACAATATGTCACCTCGTCACTTTCGGTTCTTATCAAAGAAGGAGTTACTAAGTTGATAGCTTTATAAAGATCATTAGCAGTATAGCCCTTCATTTGCTCGGGGAAACATTCACAAACCTTGGGAAAAACGTAGTTAACAAACGCTTCACTTCTACCAAGAAGGTTTTCATAAAAACGGCTCTGGCTTTCATGAATGCCCATTGAAACACCACCATCAAGATTGGTGTAGGCATAATCTTCTTGAGGATTCATTTCATAGAGCGCATGTCCACCCTCGTGAATTACACTAAACATTGAAGAAGCAAAGTTTGTTCTATCGAAATTGGTGGTAATTCTTACGTCATAGTGTGAGCCAATGCTTGTTGTAAAGGGATGCTCAGTTGTGCCAAGACCACAAACACCTAAATCTATGCCCATAATTTTCATAAGCTCAAGTGAGAACTTTTCTTGAGCATGCTCATCAAAATCACCGTGAATGCAAGAGTCATCCACCTGCTCAGCTTCACCAATTCTCTTAATAAGGGGTACTATTCTTGACTTGAGAGTTGCGAAAAACTCATCACATTTCTCCATTGTAAGTCCTTTTTCATATTGGTCAAGGCAATAATTATATGGATGCATTTCAGGGGCACAATAGTGTGCAATTTTTTTATTGTATTCAAAAATTTGTTCAAGGTATGGACGGAAGAGCTCAAAATCGTCAGTTTCCTTAGCTGTGTGCCATACATCACCTGCATTAACAAGTAATTCCTCGTATGCAATATATTCTTCTATAGGAATCTTTTTCATTTCCTTCATACCCTTGCAGGCAAGGTAAACAATTCTCTGCTCTTTTTCTTCAAGCTCATCTTTATGTGCATCAAGAAATTCAAGCATTTCAACAGTTTCTTCATTTGTGGTAAGTTTATATGTCTCTTCACTTAAAATGCCAAGAGTATGAGCACGATTTGCAGCTGTCTTTTTAGGAGCTACTGTTGATCCATCATAATAAATAATTGACATAGCATGATTATATGCACTGAGTTTATTTTGCCAAGCATATAATTTTGCAATAGCTTCTTGTAAATTCATATTTCCTCCTTAAGCACAAATGGTACTATCGAAATAATATTTTTTATTAAAATAAACGAATGCAACCTCAACATATTCAATAGTTGTAGATGCATTTTCAGTTGTATCTTTGAAAAGATTCTTTCTAACTACTGCTACATAGTCGGTAGGATTATAATTGTATTTGCTTGAAATCGTACCACCACCGGTAATATTTCCAAACATTTCTCCCCAACCGCCTTCGTAGTTAAGGTATTCTTGAAAGTCATTATAATGATTGTATGTATAGAAAAGATATTTTTCGTTGACGTCAATTATTTTATCACCGTTCTTATCGTATCTTGTATATACAATTCTAGCGGCACCTCTCGTTATTTTTGAGCCGTTGTTATAAATCACAGCACTATAAGATGGGTCACAGTCTGTACCTGTTGTTCCGATGTCCATTTCATAATACTTAAGATCACCACCGCATCCAGAAATGTTTGGAAGCTCAGGCTCGTATGGATATTTGGATGTGTTTCCTGAAAATTGTGTGTGATTGAGTCGAAGATATTTACCCCAAGGGCTACTACTTGGACTTGTTTTCTTGCTTGTGGTATAGTTGGGTGGGATTTCACCGAAAGCAAAAACATATGCTGCAACTTCTTCAAGAGTAACGTATGCGCCACCCTTATAAACCTTATTAACAATATTTCCTTCAGCATCTATAATATAATAAATATTTCCGTCCGAAGAAAAAAGTGCACTTGTATTACGAATGAAAAGTCCATTTTCCTTAGGCTGATTTTCAGCCACGGTGGGTTCTTGATCCTGCTCAGCTATGGAGCCGGACATCAAAAAATGAATTGTTCTGTAATAAGCATCCCAATAATTTGTGGCAGGTTTATAGTTTGCATAGAACTCAATTTTATCAACATTTTTATACGGGTCCTCGGCGGGTTTTTCTGTTATATCCATGTCGGGATCAAATTCTATTACGGGATCTTGATTGTTATTTGTCGTTGTACTTGAAACAACTGATTCTACTATTTCATTTTGTCCTGCAATAAGATTGCAAGAAACCAAGCTCAAAACAACAAAAATAATTAATAATGACTTTAAGAATTTCATAATATCTCCTAAATAATAACTTTATAGTCATTATATCACATTTTTTTGCTTTTGGAAAGAGATTTTAGTTGAAAAATTGTTAATTTTGTGTTATTATTAATGTATAAATCGAAAGGAGATAATCATGAAATTTATTTCTTGGAACGTTAATGGCTTTAGAGCTTGTTTAAATAAAGGATTTGGTGACTTTTTCAAAAGTGAAGATGCAGATTTCTTCTCTATTCAAGAATCAAAGATGCAACCCGGTCAAGCCGAATTTGAAACAGAAGGTTATCAACAATATTGGTACAGCGCCGAGAAAAAGGGTTATAGTGGCACAGCAATTTTTACAAAGCACGAGCCCATCTCTGTTAAATATGGTCTTGGTATTGATGAACATGACCACGAAGGACGTGCAATTACACTTGAATACGAAAACTTCTATCTTTTGAACGTCTACACACCCAATTCTCAAAGAGAGTTGACAAGACTTGACTATCGAATGACCTGGGAAGATGCACTTCGCCACTATATGATTGAGCTTGACAAGACTAAACCTGTCATTTACTGTGGAGATCTTAATGTTGCTCACGAAGAAATTGACCTTAAAAATCCCAAAACTAATCACTTCTCTGCCGGATTCACTGATGAGGAGAGAGGAAAGTTTAGTGAGCTTTTGAATAGTGGTTTTTCTGATACGTTCCGTTCACTTTATCCCGACAAAATTGAGTATTCTTGGTGGAGCTATATGTTCCAGGCAAGACAAAAGAACGTTGGTTGGAGAATTGACTATTTCGTGGTTTCTAATCGCATTATGGATAAGGTTAAGGAAGCAAAAATCCATACAGACATTATGGGTAGCGACCATTGCCCTGTTTCAATTGAGATTGATATTTAAAAAGATAACCCGACGGAGTTCCGTCGGGTTGTTTTTATTCTTTAGTCGCCTTTTTCCAGCAAGCGTGGCACATTGCAACGTAGGAATCGTTGCCACCGATGAGGATTTGTCCGCCCTCGGTTACTACTTTGCCGTTACCGTCAATTCTTGCATTTACTACGGCTTTTTTACCGCAGGTACAGATAGTTTTAATTTCGGAAATTGAATCTGCAACCTCGAAAAGACGATGGCTACCTTCAAATGTATGTGTCAAGAAGTCGGTACGAAGTCCAAAGCAAAGCACGGGAATTTCAAGCTCGTCAACAATTTTACGAAGCTGATCAATCTGTGCACTTGTGAAGAACTGGCATTCATCTGCAATAATTGCATGAGTGCTAATGTGGCTCTTGAATTCTTCAAAAATATCCATTTCGGGAGTGATAATCTGTGCTCTCTGCTCAAGTCCAATTCTTGAACGAATAATGTCAGCACCGTCACGGTCATCAACTGATGGTTTAATAAGCCAAACTCTCATTCCTCTTTCTTCATAGTTGAATTTTGTAATGAGTGCATTTGCTGTTTTAGAAGAGCCCATAGCTCCATATTTGAAATATAATTTAGCCATTTTTAATTCCTTTCAGCATACGTTGCATTGATTATGATTCTTTCAACTATTTCAACTACCTTATGAAGTGATTGAACAGAAAGATATTCGAAACGGGAGTGGAAGTTTTCACCGCCTGTGCAAATATTGGGACAAGGTAAGCCCATAAAGGACAAGCGGGCCCCGTCTGTACCACCGCGAATGGGCATAATAATGGGTTTAACACCTACCTGCTCCATTGCTTCAACTGCTCTATCAATTGTGTACATATGGTTATCGATTATTTCCTTCATATTGAAGTAAGAATCCTTAACTGTTGCTACACAGCTTCCCTCTCCATATTTCGCATTAATTTTATTTGCACAATCAACAAGGAGTGCCTTTTTAATATTGAACTTTTCAATATCATGATCACGAATTATGTAAACAAGGGTTGCTTTTTCGCACTCACCACTCATTTCAATAAGGTGGAAGAAGCCTTCATAACCTTCGGTTCTGGCGGGGATTTCATCGGCAGGCAGCATTGCTGCGATTTCTGTACCGATCAAAGCGGCATTGACCATGACATTTTTTGCAAAACCGGGATGTACATTCATGCCGTGGATTTTGATGAGCGCACGAGCGGCCTGGAAGTTTTCGTATTCCAGTTCGCCAATACGGCCGCCATCTAAAGTGTAAGCGAAATCAGCACCAAAAGATTTTACATCGAAAAAGTCTACGCCTTTGCCGATTTCTTCGTCAGGGGTAAAGGCGATACGAATATCTCCGTG
>JAZTYY010000039.1:0-5470 GCA_045637205.1 Eubacteriales bacterium
ACTAAAGACTTCGAAACCTTGGTTTAATAAAAAACAAATTTGGCTAAAATCAGCCACTATATACAACAAAAAACTCCACTCATCCGAGTGGAGTTTTTCTATGTCGATTAGCTAAATTGGGATTTGTCGGGGAGTTTGAAAAAGAATAATTTGCGTTTCGTACGGGTCGTCGAGGACGCCGACCCCTACGGTTTGGCGAGTTACTTTTTATTCAAATTGTAGCCATTTTGCTTGTAATATGTCTATTATTTTACAATGAAATTAGATAATCATCGTAGGGGTCGGCGTCCTCGACGACCCGCGTATTTACGAAAACTAACTCCCCTATAAATCAAAATTTGAAAACTTTTCTTAAAAAAGAGCAATCAACTCTTGATAATTTTATTTATTTATGTTATACTAATATGAATTATTATGTAAAAAATTGAAAAGGACGGTGAAATTATGGCTAATTATCGCAGAGGTAGAATTAATGACGAGGTTCAAAAGGAGCTTGCGAGCATTCTTCGTGACGTTAAAGACCCAAGAGTTAGCGGAGCATTTGTCTCCGTAACTGCAGTTGACGTTACTCCCGACCTCAAATTTGCAAAAATATATTACAGCTCTCTTATGGGTGATAAAAAGGAAGTTGCTAAGGGACTTAAATCATCAAGTGGATTTATTCGTTCACAAATCGCACAAAGATTGAATTTGAGAATTACCCCAGAGCTTACCTTCATTCTTGATGACAGCGTTGCTCACGGCGCGCATATTTCAAAATTGCTCAACAGTATCACATTCTCTGAGGATTTTGAAGAAGGTGCCGGTGACGAAGAATGATTAAGAATTTCAAAGAATATACACTCGATGAGGTATGTAATTACCTTGCCGATAAGCAAAATACACTTATAATTTTTCACGTGCGCCCCGATGCTGATGCTATCGGTGCTGCATTTGCTCTAAAGCTTGTGCTTGAGGCAATGGGATCAAAAACTGTTTGCACTTGTGAAAGTGAAATTCCATCGCGCCTTGCATTCCTTACGGACAAGCATCAGAGAAGCACTAAATTTGATAATATGGACAGAACCTTTGAGTTTCAAAGAGTTCTTACTATAGACACTGCAAGTCCAAGTCAGCTTGGCAATCTTCAAAAGCTTTTTGAGGACAAAATTGACATTATGATTGACCACCACGAAAACGGAACTCGTTATGCTGATAACTATATTCGTTCCGATTACGCGGCAAGTGGTGAAATAGTTTACGAAATTGCAACAAGACTTGTTGCAATGGGAAAGCTTGAGGTTATTCCTCGCGATGCATATGACCTTATCTATGCTGCGCTTAGCTCTGACACGGGCTGCTTTAAGTATTCAAACGTGTCAGCACATACACATATTTGTGCTGCCGAGCTTGTTAAGCTTGGGGTGGATACTGCTGAAATCAACCATCGTCTTTTTGATTGTAAGAGTGAAAAAATGCTCGCCGCTGAGGCTGCGGGAATTCAAAATATCAAATTCTTTAATAATCGCAAAATCGCGGCTATTATGTTCCCATATGAAATGAAAAAGGAGCTTGAGCTTGACGACGAGCATCTTGAAACGCTTGTTGACGTGGCTCGTGCAGTTGACGGAGTTAAAATTGCAATCAGCACCCGTCAATCAACGGAATATCGTTCCTTTAGAATTTCACTTCGTTCATCATGCTCATTTGACGTTTCCGTTATCGCAAAGCACTTTGGCGGTGGTGGACACACAAAGGCAGCGGCATGTACTATTGAAGCTGATTCCATTGAATTTGCGACTCAACTCGTTATAGATGAAATCATGAAACTTTGGGGAAAAAATTAATCCAATCAAGTCAAATAAAAACATAAAAATACATTTTCTTCGCCCATTCGCGAAGGAGAAGGAGTTTAAAATGGCAAAACAACCATACTACATTACAACAGCAATAGCATATGCTTCAAGAAAGCCCCATTTTGGCAATACTTATGAAGTAATTATGACAGACGCAGTGGCTCGTTACAAGAGAGTGCGCGGATTTGACGTTTTCTTCTGCACAGGTACTGATGAGCACGGTCAAAAAATTGAAGATTTTGCTAAAGAAGCAGGCATCACACCTAAGGCATACGTTGACGGTGTTGCGGGAGAAATCAAAGGTGTTTGGGAGAAAATGAACACATCTTACGATTATTTTATTCGCACAACTGATGATTATCATGAGCTCGCAGTTCAAAAGATGTTTAAAAAATTCTATGAACAGGGCGATATTTATAAGGGTAAATATGAGGGATGGTATTGCACTCCCTGTGAGTCCTTCTTTACCGAAACTCAGGCTGAGGGTGGCATTTGCCCCGACTGTGGACGTGAAGTAAAGAGAGCAGAGGAGGAAGCATATTTCTTTAAGATGAGCAAATATGCCGATGCACTTCTTAAGCACATTGAAGAAAATCCCGACTTTATTCAGCCCGAATCAAGAAAGAAGGAAATGATTAATAACTTCTTAAAGGTTGAGGGTGGTCTTCAAGATCTTTGTGTATCTCGTACTTCATTTAGCTGGGGCATTCCCGTTGATTTCGATAAAAAGCACGTAACATACGTTTGGCTTGATGCGCTTTCAAACTATATCACAGCAATCGGCTTTGACCCTGACAAGTCACTTGACGAACAAAGCGAGCAGTTTAAGAAATACTGGCCCTGCGATGTTCATGTTATTGGTAAAGATATTCTTCGTTTCCATACAATTTATTGGCCCATCTTCCTTATGGCAATGGGTGTTCCGCTTCCCAAAAAGGTGTTTGGACATCCTTGGTTCAACTTTGGTATGGACAAGATGTCAAAGTCTAAGGGCAACGTAATTTATGCAGACGAGCTTGCTGATGAATTTTCTGTTGATGCTGTTCGTTACTACGCACTTTCCGAAATGCCTTATGCAAACGACGGTTCAATCACATATGAAGCAGTAATTAAGAGATATAATACTGACCTTGTAAACAATCTTGGTAACCTTGTTAAGCGTACACTTGACATGGAAAAGAAGTATTTTGCAAAGGAAGTTTTGGCTCCTACTTGTCCCGATGCACTTGATGACGAGCTTAAGTCAGCTTGTGTGAAGGCATATGAAAGCTACATCGCACTTATGGACGATTTCCACCTTGCTGATGCACTTGAATCAGTATTTGAAATGTTCTCAAGAGCGAACAAGTATATCGACGAAACAACTCCCTGGGTACTTGCAAAGGACGAAAGCAAGAGAGAAAGACTTGGCACAGTTCTTTATAATCTTCTTGAAACAATTCGTTGGGGTGCAGCAATGCTTGCTCCTTTCATTCCCGAAACAAGTGAAGAAATCTTTTCTGAGCTTGGCACTGAGGTAACCTCATTTGACTCAATTGGCACACTTGAAAAGTTCTGTGGAATTGAAGCAGGCAAGTGTGTTTGCGATTCAAAGGTACTTTTTGCTCGCGTTGACGAGGCAAAGAAGCTTGAAGAACTTGAAGAAAAGAGAAAGGCAAGATTTGCTCCCGTAGTAGAAGAGCCCAAAATTGAAAAGCCCGAGGGACTTGCGCTTATCGGCATTGAAGACTTTATGAAGGTTGAGCTTCGCGTTGCGAAGATTCTCGAATGCGAGCCCGTTCCGAAGGCAAAGAAGCTTCTTAAACTCAAGGTTGATTTGGGTTATGAGCAGCGCCAGGTTGTTTCAGGAATTGCAAAATTCTATACACCTGATCAGCTTATTGGCAAGAAGGTAGTGCTTGTAACTAACTTAAAGCCTGCTACACTTTGCGGAATTGAGTCCAACGGCATGATTTTGGCAAGTGGCGAAGAACAGGTAAGAGTAATCTTCCTTGATAACGAAACACCCCTTGGTGAAAGAATTAGATAATAACAAAAGGGGAGAGAAATCTCCCCTTGAATTGTAGTAGGTAAATTTATGAAATATTTTGACTCACATGCGCACTATTTTGACGCGTGGTTTAATGAATATGAGGGCGGCGCAGATGCTCTTTTGAATAAGATATTTTCCGAGAATGTCGGTGCGATAGTGAATATTGCAACTAATCCGGAAAATCTTAAGGAATGCATAGCACAGGCTCAAAAATATGAAAATATGTATGTTTCATCGGGAATTCACCCCGAGGATTGCCTATATATTGACGATATTGATTCGGCTTTAGATGAAATTGAAGCGAGTGTGTCCGACGTGGAGAAGAGAATGGCAAACAAGATTGTTGCCATTGGTGAAATCGGCTTTGACTATCATCTTGAAAATCTTACGGATGAGGTTAAGCTAAAGCAAAGATACGTTTTTGAAAGACAGATGCAGATGGCTGAAAAATACGGCTTGCCCGTTATTATTCACGATAGAGAGGCGCACGGTGACTGCTTTGAGATGGCATTGAAATACCCTGCAGTGAAGGGCATTTTTCACAGCTATAGCGGTTCAATTGAGATGGCAAGAGAACTCGTCAAGCGTGGTTGGTACATCTCATTTTCGGGGGTTGTGACGTTTAAAAATGCGAGCCGTGTTCGTGAGGTGCTTGCAAGCATTCCTCTTGATAGATTACTTATCGAAACGGATGCACCCTATCTTGCGCCCCACCCCAATCGTGGAAAGATGAACCATTCAGGTAACCTTGAGTACACGGTTAATATGATTGCTTCGGTTTTTGGAAAAACGCCTGAGGAAGTTGCTGAAATCACCTTTGAAAATGCGAATAGGATATACAATTTATAAGATAAAAAAAGCACCCACATGGGTGCTTTTTTAGTGCCTTCTTTTGCTTTTGCGCTTGGGTCTTGAGGATTTTATAGCCACGATCGTTCCAACGGGAAACAGGGCAAAAGAAAGCGCGTAGAGGCAAAGGCGCGTCCAAATATTCATTCCGGAGTCAAGTGAGTGGGGCATGGCAAGTGAAGAGAGCATGATGAGAGCAACGAAGCCTGCACCACAAAGGAAGGATACAAGATAGGGAGCTTGCTTATTCAATTTAGGGCAAATGAAGCCACCGATGAAGGACGAAATGAAAAGGGAAGCAAAGCCTGCGACGTCGACGAAGGCTGTGGGGTCATCGGTCATAAGAGCCGCAGCTGTGGTTGCAAAGAGCATAGCAAGACTTGATCCAACTGTGATAAGTAATCCCAAGAAAGAGCTTTTAAGAGCCGTATTAATTGCAGCGCCCGATTGTGAGGGACTTTTTTTATTATGTTTGGTGGGTAATCTTTTCTTTTGCATATTTTCCTCCGATTTTTGAGTGTTTGTATAAATATATGAAAAGAAAAAAGAAAATATGAAATATTCAAATTTTGATTTGTCTATTAGTTACTTTTATTGAACAACGGGTCGTCGAGGGTCTCGCCTGCGGGCTCGGTCACGCTCGCGTTCTGACAACACACCGTGTTGTCATTCATTACGCTCACGACACTTTGTGGCGTCGACCCCTACGGTTTGTAAGTTGATTTTTGCTAATTTATAGCCATTTTAATAGCAA